>NZ_CP194337.1:1849432-2157671 GCF_051903265.1 Curtobacterium sp. SP.BCo | reverse complement strand
TCCTGGCCGACCGGATGGCGTTCATGGTGAGCGTGCCGTCGACGATCCAGACGTTCGACAACTACGGCCCGAAGGACCTCGACTGGGGCACCGCCTACCTGCCGACGCAGCAGGCGGGCGACGACAAGTACACCTGGTCCGGCGGGTACGCGCTCTGCCTGCCGAAGGGCTCGAAGAAGAACAAGGCCGTGTGGGAGCTCATGAAGTACTTCACGAGCAAGCGCGGGCAGGAGACCTACATGGTGCCGGCCACGAGCGTGCCCACGAACATCGCCGCCCTCAAGGACCCGAAGGGCTCGGCGAAGTCGATCCGGTTCTTCGTCGAGTCGATCGGCGCGTCCACCTGCCGACCGCCGTTGCCGGTCGGCGGCGCCTGGTGGGACTCCCTCGCCGACGCCCGGTCGAGCGTGCTGCTCGGCACGGCGAGCCCGCAGGAGGCCGTCGAACGGGCACAGGCCCGCGTCGACCCGATGATGCAGACCTACTCCCCCTTCACGCTCCCCGAGGACTACGACAAGGTCCGGATCTGATCCGGCCCCCACGAGAGGACCACCAGCACCATGCCCACCAGCACCACACCCGTCCGCGTCGCCGTCGTCGGCTTCTGGCACGTGCACGCCGGTGACTACGCCCGTCAGGCCGTCGAGCACCCCGGCACCGAGCTCGTGGCGGTCTGGGACGACGACGTCGACCGCGGCCGTGCGGGCGCCGAGCAGTTCGGTGTCGCGTTCACCGACGACCTCGACGCGCTCCTCGCCCGCGACGACGTCGACGCCGTCACGATCACGACCTCGACCGACGTGCACCACGACGTCATCACCCGGGCCGCCCGTGCCGGCAAGCACGTCTTCACCGAGAAGCTCCTCGCCCCCACGGTCGAGGAGTGCGAGGACGTCATCGCCACCTGCGACGCCGCCGGCGTCGCGCTGATCGTCTCGCTCCCGCGGCTGTACCACGGGTACACGGCGGCCATCAGCCGTGAGATCGCCGAGGGCCGGCTCGGTGACGTCACCACCGCCCGTGTGCGGCTGTCGCACGACGGGGCGGTCGTGCCGTGGCTGCCGGAGCGGTTCTTCGACCCGGAGACCGCGATCGGCGGGGCACTCACCGACCTCGGCTGCCACCCGGTGTACCTGACGCAGCGCTTCCTCGGCGCACGCCCGGACACCGTCGACGCCGTGTACCGCTCGGTCACGGGCCGCGCGGTGGAGGACCACGCCGTCGTCACCGTCGGCTACCCGTCGCAGGCCATCGGCGTCATCGAGGCCGGCTTCGTCGCCGGCACCCCGTTCACGATCGAGGTCGCCGGGACGGCCGGCTGGCTCGCCTACTCCGACCAGGACGGCCGGCTCACCGCCGGCGGGGCGGCCTACGGCGTCGAGCCGGTCACGCTGCCGGTCCCGGAGGACGGCCAGGACGCCTTCGGCCAGTGGGTGGACCACATCACCGCCGGGACGCGCGCGGACGACAACCTCGCCCGCGCCGTCGAACTCACCCGACTCGTGGTGGCCGCCAACCAGGCCGCCCGGGAGCCGGTCCCCGCCTGACGCGGCGACGACCACGGACACCAGCACGACCGCACACCGCACGACCAGAGCCAGGAGCACCAACCATGACCACTGACACCATCCGCGTCGGTCTCATCGGCGGCGGCGGGATCGCCTCCGCGCACATCGCCGGGTACGCGCAGCACCCGGACCGCATCCGCATCGCCGCCGTGGCGGACGCCGTCGCGTCGACCGCCGAGGGCCGGGGCGCCGAGCTCGGCGTGCCGCACTGGACGGACTACGCCGAGATGCTCGATCGTGCCGACGTCGACGCCGTCGACATCTGCCTGCCGCACCACCTGCACCGCGACGCGATCGTCGCCGCGGCCCGCGCCGGCAAGCACATCCTGTGCGAGAAGCCACTCTGCCTCACCCCGGAGGAAGCCCGCGACGTGCAGTCCGCGGTCGCCGAGGCCGGTGTGACGCTGATGTGCGCTCACAACCAGCTGTTCATGCCGGCGGTCGCGAAGGCCAAGCAGCTCATCGACGACGGCGCGCTCGGCACGGTGTACGAGGTCCGGACCACCGACTCGTTCCGCAACGAGTTCGACCCGTCGAACATGGGCTGGCGCGCCCACGCGTCGCAGAGCGGCGGCGGCGAACTGATCGACACCGGCTACCACCCGAGCTACCTGCTCATGCACCTCGCCGGGGGTGTCCCCGTGCAGGCCACGGCGATGCTGTCCACGCACCGTCTGGCGTTCATGGAGGGCGAGGACTCCGCGCAGGCCCTGTTCCGCTTCGACAACGGCGCGGTCGGCCAACTCGTCACGAGCTGGGCGTACGAGCCGGCCGCCGGCACCGAACGCTTCAGCGTCGTCGGTGAACTCGGGGCCCTGACCAGCGACGGCACCACGCTCCGCTGGGACCTGCTCGACGGCACCAGCGAGACCGTGACGTTCGACGAGGTCGACACGTTCGCCGCCGAGATCGAGGCGTTCGGCGTGTGCCTGCGGGACGGCACCCGCCCGATCCACACCGAACAGGAGGGCATCGCGGTGCTCGGCATGATCCTCGCCGCCTACGAGGGCGCGCGCTCCGGCACGATCGCGCCGGTGCGCACGGTGGACCAGACCGTCTCGGCCTGACCGGCGGGTGCCGGATCGGCGCCCTGGTGGCGACCGACGGACGGGAGGCACGGTGCGCGTCGGACGCGCACCGTGCCTCCCGTCCGTTCCTGCGTCCGGAATCTCCCGACGTGCGGCCGTCAGCGCCGTGCGCGCAGGGCCACCGCCGCGACCGCCGCGAGCGCGCCGGCCCACAGGAGCGGCCGCGTGACCCGCCGTCGCTTCGCGACCCAACCGCCGTCGGTGGCGTTGCCCGCGTCGGCGGGCGTGTACAGGTTGCCGTCGGTCGGCTCGCCCCGGCCCCGGAGCGCGAAGGTCTCCACCATCGGCTTCGTGAGCTTGTGGAACAGCCCCGGGAACACGTACTGCAACGGCACGAGCGACGCTTGGATCCGTCCCACGTACCGGTACCGCTTCGGGTGCAGCGCGGACCGCACCACCGCCCGACCTGCACGCTCGACCGACACCGTCGGCGGCAACGGGTGCGAGGTCTTGCCGGTGTAGTTCGCACCGTTCTGGTAGATCGGGGTGTCGATCGTCGACGGCAGCAGGGTCGTGAAGCGGATGCCGGTGTGGGCGAATTCGTCGCCGAGCACGTCGACCAGTCCGAGCGCCGCGTGCTTGCTCGTCACGTACGCCGACTGGTACGGCGCGGACAGCAGCGACTGGATCGACCCGACGAGCACGTAGGTGCCCGTCCCGCGCTCCCGCCAGTGCGGCAGCAGGTGCGTGATGGCGTTGAGGTGCCCGTAGAGGTTCGTGTCGACGACCCGTCTGAACGCCTCGGTGGGCGTCTGCTCGAACAGGCCGTAGACGAACAGCGCGGCGTTGCCGACGAAGACGTCGATCCGGCCGTGGCGGGACGTGACCGTGTCGATGAGGTCCCGCACCTGGTGATCGTCGGCCACGTCGGTGGGGATCGCGACCGCGTCGGCGCCGAGCGCGCGGCACTCGGCCGCCGCTGCTTCCAGCGACTCGTGACTGCGCGCCGCGAGGACGAGGGTGGCGCCCTGCCGGGCGAACTCGTGTGCGGCGGCCCTCCCGATGCCGCTCGACGCTCCGGTGACGACGACGATCTTCCCGTGGAACCGATGTGCCATGTCCTCGGTCGTACCCGGTGGGTGCTCCGGCCCGGTCCAGGGTCCGGATGGGACGATGGGGCATGCGCAAGGACGACCTCACCGTCGACGAAGCGACCGTCATCGCCCAGCACGCCCGCGACGGGGTGCTGGAACTCGACGACCCCGAGGTCCGGAAGGTCGTCGAGCAGGCGAACCGGGTGCTCGTGCGGGCGCAGATGTGGGGCGAGGAACGCAGCCCGAGGCTGCGCCGACGACGGCGACTCATCGCGGTCGGTGCGCTCGTGATGGTGCTCGTCTGGGTGGCGGGGCTGCTCGTCCCGCTCGCCGTCCGGTTCGGCTGACGCGGCCGCGGGCTTGACCGACCACTCCCGACCCGGTTGGATCGACACGATGACGAGCACGGCAGAACCGACCGCCGGGAGCTCCGGATCACTCGGACCGGTCCTGTGGAGGGTCTCCGCCCGGGACGACACCGGCCCGATCGTGCTCCCAGCGCTCCGCTCGTCGTGGGCGCCGCTGGCGAAGCAGTCCGTCGTCGCCGCCCTCATCGTCGCCGCCGCGGTGTCGAGCACCCTCGTCCCGTTCCTCGTCGTCACCGACGCCCGCTGGATGTGGACCGGGGTCGCCCTCGCGCTCGTCGGGCTCCTCGCAGCGGGGGTGATGGCACGCTGGCCGGCCGCGAACCGCGCCGAGCTCCTCATCCCCGCGCTGGACTTCGTCGCCGTCGGGCTGCTCCGCTTCGGCACCGGCGACTCCCGGTCGGTCTTCCTCGCGATCGTGGTGCTCCCGGTGATCTGGATCGCGGCCTGGCCCGGTCGGCGGCACATCGTGTACCCGCTCGTCGGGACCTGCGTCACCCTCCTGACCTCGTTCGTCCTCGAACCGGCGAACCCCGCCCTGAGCGAACTCGTCCGCCTCGTCTTCGCGGTGGTCGTCTACGGCGCGACCGCGTCGGTGACGAACGAGCTCGCGCGGCAGGCGGGTCTGCAGCTCGACGACGCGCAGCGACGACGGCGGATCGCGGAGGGCGAGATCGACCGTGCCGCCCTGGTGCAGCAGTCGCTCCTGCCGTCCGGGGCGGCCAGCCTCCCGCCGTCGGTCCGCGCAGTCGGCACCTGCATCCCCGCGCGCAGCGTCGGCGGCGACTTCTACGACTGGTACCCGACCGTCGGCGGTGCCGCGTTCACCCTGGGCGACGTCATGGGCAAGGGGGTCGGCGCGGGCATGATCGCCGCCGCCGTCCGCTCGGTGATCCGCAGCGCCGTCGACGAGACCGACCCCGCGGTCGCCGTCCGCCGGGCCGCAGCGGGGCTGGCGACCGGCGCGTCCGACCGGTTCAGCGGGCAGTTCACGACGTGCTTCCACGTCCGGATCGACGACGACGGCACGGCACGGTGGGTGGACGCCGGGCACGGGCTGACGTTCCTCCGCACGGTCGACGGGTCGGTGCGGGCGCTCCGGTCCGAGCACCTGCCGATCGGGGTCGGGTCCGACTGGAGCAGCGAGACGGTCCACCTGCAGGCCGGCGACGTGGTGGTCAGCATCAGCGACGGTGTCCTCGACCTGTTCGGTGGCGACCTCGACGCGCTCGACCGGTTCGAGGCCTGGGTCGCCGAGCGGGACGAACCGGCCGCGCTCGTCGACGGGATCGCGGAACTCGCCGGTCGCGGCGACCACCCCGACGACGTCACCGTCCTGTGCGTCGGGTACGGCGGCTGACCCGCCGCAGCGGACTCAGGGACGCCCGCGCTGGTTGCGGTTGACCAACCACAGGTAGGTGCTGTGCCCGATCAGCGCCAGACCGAAGAACACCGCGGCGACGGCGTAGACCCGGTCGAGCTTGCCCTGCCCGATCACGAGCATCACGATGCAGAACACGACGGCGACCGCGAGCACGCCGACCTGCACCGTCGACCAGATCCGTCGGAAGCGCGGCATGCCCGTCTCGTTCACGGGTCCATTCTGCCCGATCGGGTCAGTGGTCCCGGAGCGCCTCGACGAGTTCGGCCTTCCGCATCGACGAGTAGCCGGACAGTCCGAGCTCCTTCGCGCGCTTCCGGAGGTCGGCGACGGTCCAGTCGTCGTACGACCCGGCTTCGCCGCCCTTCTTCCCGACGGCGGACTTCCCGCGTGCCGCCGCGGCGTTGCTGATCCGGGCGGCCTTCTCCTTCGAGTTGCCCTCCTTCCGGAGTTCCTCGTACATGTCCGGCTTCTTGAGTTGGTTCGGCATGGCAGGCACGGTACCCCCGGACGCGCCGACGGGCTCAGCCCTTCTCCGGGTCGTGTCCCCAGTTCATCAGCGACCACCGCCACGGGGTGTCGTGCACGTCGCCGCTCGGCCGCTGCTTCCGGTGCCGTGCGACGTACCCGACGACCTTCCGCATGTGGGCGTAGTCGGCGTCGGTGTAGTCGGCCTGCTTCTTGTCGAGGATCCGGACGATGTGGCGTCCGCTCTCGTGTCCGGTCGATTCGCCACCGCTCGAGGGCTTCTGGCCGACGTCCTTCGACTCGTCGGTGTCGAGCCACCGTCGCAGCTCGGAGGCGGTCATGTTCACCGCGTCGGAGAACTCGGCGCGGGTCTGCTGCTGGTCGTCATCGCTCATGCCCCCACCGAACGCCGTGCGCCTGCGCGCCCGCTCACCGCGTCGGGGGACGGATCAGGCCGGGACCGCGAGCTCCCGGATCCGCTTCGCGGGCACGCCGGCGTACAACCCGTGCGACGTCAGACGACCCGTCACCACGGCCCCGGCCGCCACGACCACGTCGTCCTCGATCACCGCCCCGGGCAGCACGACCGCCCGCGCGCCGATCCACACGCGCTCACCGATGTCGACCGGTCGGCCCGTCGCGTGCTCGTTCCAGACGCCGTCCTCGCCGAGCGCGTGGTGGCTCGTGACCACGAGCACCTGCGGCCCGAGCGCCGAGTGCGACCCGATCCGCACCGGGGCGACCGCCTCGATCGTGACGTTGCGGTTGCAGAACACGCCGACCCCCATCGCGAGGTTCCGCGGGGACCCGGTCAGCGACATCGACGCCCCCGGACTCGACCGCACGTCGGCGCCCCCGGCGACGAGCACGAGCCGCCGGACGGCGCGGGGCAGGAACGGCGTGCCGAGCAGCACCGTGCACAGGGCGTACTCGCCGGCGTACAGGACGTCCTCCCGCAGGCGCGACAGGAACGCGGAACGAGAGGAGGTGCGTGCGGCCATGGGCCCTCCGAGCAGTGACGTGGGACGTGCACGTCGTCGCGCACGGCAGCACGCTAGGCGGACGGCACCGGGCCGGACAACGAGCACCGCGTGGCCTTGCGGGATCGTTGCGGTATTCGCGGGCGGGTCCCGCTCCTGACCGGGGGACGCACTCCTGCAGGTGATCCCAGACCGCACCCTGTTCGGTGGGGAGCACCAGCACGGCCGCACCACCACGGCACCAGCACGGCCGCACCACCACGGCACCACAGGAGCACCCATGACCGCACCCAGCGACCAGTACGAACCCGCCGACCCCCGCACCCGCTACCCCGACGTCCGGCCGGAGCCGCAGACGCAGGCCGAGCCGGGCCTCCAGTCCGAGATGCGGCCGGTCCCGGACCTCGGCGAGGCGACCTACCGCGGCACCGGCCGGCTCGCCGGCCGCAAGGCGCTCATCACCGGCGCCGACTCCGGCATCGGCGGCGCCGTCGCGATCGCCTTCGCCCGCGAGGGCGCCGACGTGGCGCTCGCCTACCTGCCGGAGGAGCAGTCCGACGCCGACCACGTCATCGAGCAGATCCGCGCCGCAGGTCGGACCGCGGTGCCGATCCCGGGCGACCTGCGCGACCGGGCCTACGCGACGACGCTCGTCGAGCAGGCGGTCGCGGAGCTCGGCGGCCTCGACGCGCTCGTCAGCGTCGCCGGCAAGCAGCGCTGGCAGCCGGAGGTCGAGGACCTCACCGACGAGCAGTTCGAGGCGACCTTCGACGTCAACGTGTTCGGGCTGTTCCGCCTCGTGCGGGCGGCGCTCCCCCACCTTCGGCCCGGGTCCACGATCACCACGACCGCGTCGATGGAGGCGTACAAGCCCGCTCCGGACCGTCTCGACTACGCCGCCTCGAAGGGCGCGATCAACAACCTGTCGAAGGGGCTGTCGCAAGCGCTCGTCGAGCGCGGCATCCGCGTCAACATCGTCGCACCCGGGCCCACGTGGACCGTCCTGCAGCCGAGCGGCGGGGTCGACCCCGAGTCCCTGCCGGAGTTCGGGTCGAGCGAGTCGCCGATGGGCCGTGCGGCACAGCCCGCCGAGCTCGCACCGGCCTACGTGTTCCTGGCGTCCCACGAATCGAGCTACGTCGCGGGCGAGACGCTCAACGTGAACGGTGGCATGGTCACCCCCTGATCCACCGATCGGGAATGGCCTGGCCGTCCCGGTTGTCGAACCCATCACCGAATGCGAAGGAGCACACCATGGCCCACGACCTCCACAAGAGCGCCGGCCTCGACGACGAGCGCACCTGCCTGCCGACGAGCACCGTCTCCGTCCTGCACGACGAGCGCAAGCCGTCCTTCGGACGCTGGCTCGGCCAGATCAACCGTCAGGACTGATCGCGAGTCCGCTCGGACGGGAGGCGCGGTGTCGGCTGGCACCGCGCCTCCCGTCCGTCCCGGGTCCCGCCCACTGCTACGGTGCAGACATGGCATGGGGTCGGCTGTACTTCGCGGCCCAGGCCGTCGGCGGTGCCGCCTGGTGGATCGCGGTCTTCACGATCCCCGCGGTGCGGACGGCGACCCTCGGCTCGCTCCAACCGTTCCTCGTCGCGCTCGCCGACGTGCCGTTGTTCGTGATCGCATCGGCTGCCGCAGCAGCAGGCGTCCGCGCGGCGGCGGTCGTCGCGACCGCCTGGACGGCCGTCGTCGTGGCGTTGCTCGCCGTGTGGGCCACCGTCACGACCGAAGCCGGCCTCGGTGTCCTCGTCATGATCGGCGCGATCGTCGGCTCCGTGCTCGCGCTGTCGCACGTCCTGCTCGGTCGGGTCCCCGTCGAGTGGGTGACGTCCGGACCGCTGCGGTTCCGCACCGCCGACCCGGACGCCCCGCGGCGACGACACGTCCTCGGCACGACCGCGCAGATCGTCGTCTTCTGGGGGCTGTTCCTCGGGGTCCTGCCGATCGTCATCGCCGTCGCGGAACACCGCTGGCGGCTGCACCCGCCGCTGCCCGGGCCGGTCGTCGTCGCCTCGATCGTCACCGGCGCGGTCGTGCTCGTGCTCGCGAGCGCCCTGGGGATCGCGTCGGCCGCGGCGATGGCCACCCAGGGCGCCGGCACTCCGCTGCCCTCCGCGATGCCCAACCGGCTCGTCGTCGCCGGACCCTACCGATCCGTCCGGAACCCGATGGCGCTCGCCGGCATCACCCAGGGCGTCGCCGTCGGACTGCTCCTCGGCTCCTGGATGGTCGTCGTCTACGCCCTCGCCGGGTCGATCGTCTGGAACTGCGTCGTCCGCCCCCTCGAGGAAGCCGACCTCGAGCACCGGTTCGGCGAGGACTTCCGCCGCTACGCCGCCCGGGTGCGGTGCTGGGTGCCGCGGTGGCCGATCCCGGCGAGCGCCCCGGCCGACGCGCTCAACCCGCCGCGCCGCTGATGTTGACCAGCCAGGTCACGCCGAACCGGTCCGTGACCATGCCGAACGTGTCGCCCCACGGCGCCTTCGTCAGCGGCTCGATGACGGTCCTCGCACCGTCGGCGAGGCCGTTCCAGTAGCGGGTCAGCGCCGCTTCGTCGTCACCGCTGAGGGACACGGAGATGTTGCTCACGTCGGGCCCCTCCATGCCCGCTGGTGCGTCGGAGACCATGAGCAGCAAGCCGTTCTCCCCCTCGAGCTGCCCGTGCATGACCTTGTCCGCCTCGGCCGGGTCCTGCGTCATGCCGGCCTCGCCGAACGTGCTGAGGGAGAACTCGCCGCCGAACACCGACTGGTAGAAGCCGAGCGCCTCACGTGCCCGGTCGCGCAGGTTGATGTACGGGTTCATGCGGATGGTCATGGTGGGCTCCTCGGGGTCCGCGCCGGCGTCGTCGTCGGCGGTGTGCCCATCGTCCCATCGCGTACGACGCCTCGTCATCGCCCGTGCGGCCTCGCTCGACCCGTGTGGGTCGGGCAGGATGGGTCGATGGACGGGTTCGACGAACAGCTGACCGCGGAGATGCCCTGGACGGAGGTCGTCGCCGTCCTGCGCGCCGCGGGCTGGACGCCGTGCGGCACCGGGGACTGGGCGACGGCACTGCGCTCCCCCTCCGGCACCCTCGCCGTCCGGATCAGCCCGTTCGACCCGGCCGGCCCGTACTCGGCGATGCTCTACCGGGAGGCCGCGCACACCCGGCAGGTGCCCGCGCTCGTCGAGCACCGGGTGCTGTCCGGCGGTGCGGACCTCACCGTGATGGAGTACCTCGAACCGGTCACCGAAGCCGAGGGCACCGCCTTCCAGCAGTCGATCGCGCGTCGGGACGCACCCGTCGCCGCGCTCGCCGACCACATCGCGGCGGTGCACGCCCGCGGAGCCCGGGAGCAGCCGTGGTGGGGACCGCTCGACGACAACCCCGCGAACGTCATGCGGGGCTCCGACGGACGACTCGTCGTCGCGGACCTGTTCTACGCCGACGGGCCGGCGCTGTACGCCACCGTACGGCGTGACCCGGACCGGATCGTCCGCGACTACCCGGAGCCCCTCCGCCGGCACATGACGGAGCTACCGCTCGCGAGCTCCGGCGGCTGGGCGGCGGGTGACGCGGAGCGGATGCGGGCGGCGCTCGCCGCGGCGGACGAGCGGCTCCTGCACCACTGACGAGTCGGCGCTCAGGGGCTCCCGCCTAGCATCGTGAGGATGCCCGCTCCTCGTCACGACGACCTCATCCGTGTCCGCGGCGCCCGCGAGCACAACCTGCGCGACGTGGACGTCGACATCCCCCGCGACCGCATCGTCGCCTTCACCGGTGTGTCCGGGTCCGGGAAGTCGTCCCTGGCGTTCGGCACCGTGTTCGCCGAGGCGCAGCGCCGGTTCCTGGAGTCCGTCGCCCCGTACGCCCGACGGCTCATCGCGCAGGGGTCGACGCCGCACGTCGACTCGATCACGGGTCTGCCACCGGCCGTCGCGCTGCAGCAGCGCCGCGGTGCCCCGAGCGCCCGATCCACGGTGGGCACGCTGACGACCCTGTCGAACTCGGTGCGGATGCTGTTCTCCCGCGCCGGCACGTACCCGCCGGGCGCAGACCGGCTGGAGTCCGACTCGTTCTCGCCGAACACCGCTGCCGGCGCCTGTCCCCGATGCCACGGTCTCGGCACCGCGCACGAGGTCACCGAGGCGTCCGCCGTGCACGACCCGTCGCTGAGCATCCGGGACGGCGCGATCACCGCGTGGCCGGGAGCCTGGCAGGGCAAGAACCTCCGTGACGTCACCGCGGTGCTCGGCTACGACATCGAACGGCCCTGGCGCGACCTCCCCCGGGCCGACCGCGACTGGCTGCTGTTCACCGAGGAGCAGCCCGTCGTCGAGGTGCACCCGAAGCGCGACCGGGTGGCGAAGCCGTACCGGGGGCGGTTCTGGAGCGCTCGGCAGTTCGTCCTGCACACCCTCGCCGACTCGCAGAGCGAGACCCAGCGGAACCGCGCGCTGCAGTACGTCGAGTCCGGTCCGTGCGGGCTGTGCGGGGGGACCGGTCTCACCCGCGACGCACTCGCCGTGACGGTCGGTGGCCACACCATCGCGGCGCTGAACGCCCTGCCGCTGACGGCGCTCGCCGACGTGCTCCGGCCGATCGCGTCGATCACGGACCCGACCGCGGCCACGTCGCGGGCGACCTCGGGAGAGCGTTCCGCGGTCGCCGTCGCCATCGCGGGCGACCTGGTCGCGCGGGTCGACGTCCTCGTCGGACTCGGGCTCGGGTACCTCGCGCTGGACCGGTCGACGCCGACGCTGTCCCCGGGTGAGACGCAGCGGCTCCGGATCGCGACGCAGCTCCGGTCGGGGCTGTTCGGCGTGGTCTACGTGCTGGACGAGCCGAGCGCCGGCCTCCACCCCGCCGACGCGGAGTCGCTCGTGCAGGTGCTCGACGACCTCCGTGCGAGCGGCAACAGCGTCTTCGTCGTCGAGCACGACATGAGCATCGTGCGCCGGGCCGACTGGATCGTCGACGTCGGCCCCGGGGCCGGTGAGAGCGGCGGCAGCGTCCTCTACAGCGGCCCCGTCGCGGGCCTGGCGGACGTCGACGCCTCCGTCACCCGGCGGTTCCTGTTCCCCGGCGACCGGACACCGACGAGGTCGGCCCGCACACCGCTCGGCACCCTCGAACTCCGCGACGTGACCCGACACAACCTCGACGGCCTCGACGTCGACGTCCCGCTCGGGGTCCTCACCGCGGTCACCGGCGTCAGCGGTTCGGGCAAGTCCTCGCTGGTCGGCGGGGTGCTCGCCGAGGTCGGTGCCGAGCACCCGCTCGTCACCCGGGTCGTGCAGGTCGACCAGAAGCCGATCGGTCGGACGCCCCGGTCGAACCTCGCGACGTACACCGGTCTGTTCGACACCGTGCGGACGGCGTTCGCCGGGACCGACGCCGCCCGGGAACGCGGCTGGACCGCCGGCCGGTTCTCGTTCAACGTCGCCGGCGGCCGGTGCGAGGTCTGCCAGGGCGAGGGGTTCGTGTCCGTCGAGCTGCTGTTCCTGCCGGGCAGCTGGGCACCCTGCCCGGAGTGCCACGGCACCCGCTACAACGACGAGACCCTCGAGGTCCGCTGGAACGGTGCGAGCATCGCCGACGTGCTCGGCATGACCGTCGACGAGGCCGCTCCCTTCCTCGCCGAGCTGCCCGCCGCCGCGCGAGGGCTCGACACGCTCCGCCAGGTCGGCCTCGGGTACCTCCGACTCGGTCAGCCCGCGCCGGAACTGTCCGGCGGCGAGGCGCAACGCATCAAGCTCGCCACCGAACTCCAGCGCGCCCGCTCCGGGCACACCCTGTACCTGCTCGACGAACCGACGACCGGACTGCACCCGGCCGACGTCGAGCTGCTGTCCGAGCAGCTCGCACGCCTCACGGACGCCGGGAACACCGTCGTGGTCGTGGAGCACGCGATGGACGTCGTCGCCGCAGCCGACCACGTCATCGACATGGGGCCCTCCGGCGGCGCCGAGGGCGGCCGCGTGGTGGCGGCGGGCATGCCGCAGCAGGTCGCGTCGTCCACCGCGAGTCGGACCGCACCCTACCTGCGGGCGCAGCTGGGGCACTGACGGCGGTCGCCGCCGGGCCGGGAGGCGCGGTGCGGGCCCGCACCGCGCCTCCCGGCCCGTGCGCCCTGCGCACCACGCCGCTAGCGTGCTCCGCATGGGCATCACGCTGGAGAACGTCGGCATCGCCGTCCGTGACCTCGACGCGACGATCGCGTTCTTCACGGACCTCGGGCTCACCGTCGTCGGCCGGGACACCGTCAGCGGCGAGTGGGCGGACACCGCGGTCGGGCTGGACGGCAACCACGCCCGGATCGCGATGCTGCAGACGCCCGACGGGCACGGACGGCTCGAGCTCTTCGAGTACCTGCACCCCGACGCGATCGAGACCGAGCCGACGCTGCCGAACGAGATCGGGATGCACCGGGTCGCGTTCCAGGTCGACGACCTGGACGCAGCACTCGCTATCGCGGCACGGCACGGGTGCCGGCCGTTGCGCGGGGTGGCGAACTACGAGGACGTCTACCGGTTGAGCTACCTGCGTGGGCCCAGCGGGATCATCGTGATGCTCGCGGAGGACCTGCGGAAGCGTTGATCCTCGAGCCCGGAGCCGAGCGAGCGACGTGTCAGCCGCGCACGAGCGCAGTGACCGCGTCCACCACGATCTGTCGACGGCGGGCAGGCGTGACCGCGGCGACGAGCGTGTCGAACTCGGGCGTCATCGTGCTCCAGAACGCGGCGAGGTGCACGACCAGGCCGAGCAGGACGGCCGGGCGGTAGGCGCGCGGCAGGACGCCGGCGCGCTGGGCGTGCTCGACCGCCGCGACCGCGTCGGAGTCCGCGTCGACGAGTGCCGCGAGCGGTGCGGCCTCGCCACGCTCGAGTCGGTGCCAGGCGAGGAGCCGCTGTGCCCACGGACGCCGGACGTACGAGTCGTGCAGTCGAGCCGCGTACTCGGGCAGGTCGTCCGTGTCGAGCGGGACCTCGTCGAACGTCTCGGCGACGGTCTGGGCGATCAGCGCGTCGAACAGACCCTCCTTGCTGCCGAAGTAGTGGAAGACCTGCGGCTTGTTGCTCTCCGCTGCCGCGGTGATGCGTTCGAGGCGGGTACCGACGAGGCCTGCGGCGGCGAACTCGTCGCGCGCGGCGAGCAGGAGCTTCGCGCGCATGGCATCGGCGGCGGGGGGCGTGAAGCGGGGCATGGGTCCACCGTATCCACCCCGCGGCCCCATGACAGTTGCACGGGCACGGGCACGTGCGCAGCCGACGGCTGGCCGACACCGTCCGCCGTCCCTGGTGGGCCCTGCCGGGATCGAACCGACGACATCCACGGTGTAAACGTGGCGCTCTACCAGCTGAGCTAAAGGCCCCTCCCCTCGATCCTAACCGAGGGGCACCGGCGGTCCGCCGCCGATCAGGACTGCGGCGGCGAGTAGAACTGCAGGTCGTTGCCCTCGGAGTCCTTGAACGGGAAGATCCGGCCCCACGGGTGCTCGCTGATCTCCCCCTGGACGTCCGCCCCGCGCTGCCGCAGCTCGGCGAGCTCGTCCTCGATGGAGCCGTCGGGCTGGAACGTGATGACCGCCCCGCCGCTCGACGAGACCGTCGCGTCCTCCCGGCCGTTGAGCCCGATCATCAGGCCACCAGCCTCGAGTTCGCTCCAGTCGTCGCCCTCGCTCTGCACCGTCAGTCCCACGATGTCGCGGTAGAACGCCACCGCACGCTGCATGTCCGTCACCGGGACCCACACTGTTGCCACTCCGGATGCCATTGCTGCCTCGTCTCCGGCCGCGGGGTGCGGCCTCTGACACCGTCGTACGCGTGCGGGTCCGGCAGCCCTCACGGGCAGTGCGGTGGCCGGATCACCGATCGCGCAACACCCGGTCCACGATCGCGTCGAGCTCCTCGTCCGGCCGCAGTCGACGCTCCGTGACGAAGGGGAGCGGGTCCCAGCCGCGGTACCACTCCCGCATCTGCTCGGCCGTGAACTCCGCGGCCTGCGGTCGACCCACATGGCGGACCACGGTCTCGTCGAAGGTCAGGTCGTAGGCGTAGAACCGGGCCTCGTCGGCCGCGCCGGCGATCCGCTCCAGCATCGCCGCGTAGCGATCGGCCCGGAGGATGCCCTCCAGGACGACGTGGTGCCCCGCAGTGAGACAGTGCCGCGCGGCGGCTTCGAGGAGCGCGGCGTGCGCCATCCCGTCCGCGACACCGGCGTCCTGGCGTTCCTTGTAGACGATCCGCCGGAAGTGGTCCTGCCCGAGCACCGCCGTGGGCCAGCCGAGCGCACGCTGCAGTGCCCCGGCGAGGGTCGACTTCCCCGAGCCCGAGTTCCCACGGACGACGATCAGCACGGCACCACGCTACGACGTCGTCACACGTCCACGCGGGAGGACGCTCCGTGGACCGCGTCGGACAGCTGCTGCCGACGCGCGTCGATGGAGGCCCGCAGCCCGTACACGATCACCTGTGCCATGACGAGACCGTACCGGCACGGCGGATGCGCGGGATGCTGCGGGTACCGTCGTCCCCGTGAACGGAGTCGGAGCCCTCGACGAAGCCGGCCGTCTGCGGCTGCTCGGTGCCGGTGTGACCGGTGCCGCCTTCGCCGTCGTGCTCGCCACACTCGTCGTGTCCTCGTGGACGGGAGCGAGCACCGCCGTCGTGGTCTCGATCGGCATCCCCGCAGCGGTCGTCGGCATCGCGATCGCGGTCGTGCTGCAACTCCGCGAGTGGCGTGCCGAGGGCGGCTACGCCCGCTCGGTCGTCGTCCGGGACTGGATCGTCGACGGGCAGGTCCCGGTCGGCGTCCCGGCGACGGAGTGGATCCCGCTGGTGCAGGCGCAGGCCGAGCGCGAGGCCGCCGGCTGGGGGAAGATCGTCCTCAGCACGCTGTGGATCGCGATGACGTGGTCGATGCGGGACCAGCACGGTCCGATCATCACCACGATGCTCATCGCCCTCTGGGTGTGCCTCGGCCTGTGGAGCGCAGCCTGGGTGATCCCCCGTGCGCGCGCTGCGAAGGCCCTGCTGCGCAACGGTGTCTCGACCCCGAACTGACGGTCGGCCCAACGCCACGTGACTACGCTCCACTGCATGCAGAGTCGCACCCTCGGCCGGACCGGTCGCCCCGTCTCCCCCATCGGCCTCGGCACCTGGCAGTTCGGCGGTGACTGGGGCCCGGTCTCCGACGCCGACGCGAACGCCGTGATGGACGCCTCCGTCGAGTCCGGCGTCACGCTCTTCGACACCGCCGACGTGTACGGCGACGGCCGCAGCGAGCAGCTCATCGGCGCGTGGCGTGCGGAGAACCCCGACGTCCCGCTGACCGTGACGACCAAGATGGGCCGCCGTGCCGAGCAGGTCCCCGCGAACTACGTCGCCGCCAACTTCCGCGAGTGGGTCGACCGCTCCCGACGGAACCTCCGCCAGGACACCCTCGACCTCGTCCAGTTGCACTGCCCGCCGTCCGCGGTGATCGAGGACGACGCGGTGTACGACGCGCTCGACGCGCTGGTCGCCGACGGCTCGGTCGCCGCCTACGGCGTCAGCGTCGAGACGGCCGACCAGGCGCTCGCCGCGATCGCCCGTCCGGGCGTCGCGGCGGTGCAGATCATCCTCAACGCGTTCCGGTTGAAGCCGCTGGACCGCGTGCTGCCGGCGGCCCGGGAGGCGCGGGTCGGCATCCTCGCACGCGTCCCGTTGGCATCGGGCTTGCTGTCCGGCAAGTACACGGCCGAGACCTCCTTCGCCGAGGGCGACCACCGCAACTACAACCGCCACGGTGAGGCGTTCGACCAGGGCGAGACCTTCAGCGGCGTCGACTTCGAGGACGGCGTCCGGGCAGCGCAGGCGTTCGCGGCGTCGCTGCCCGAAGGCGTCTCCGTCCCGCAGGCCGCGCTCGCCTGGATCATCGCGCAGGACGGCGTGACGGCCGCGATCCCCGGCGCCCGCAACCCGGAGCAGGCCAGGTCGAACGCCGGCGCGGGCGACCTGCCGGAGGTCCCCGGCCTCGACGAGACCGTCCGCGAGCTCTACGACGAGTGGTTCCGCGCGCAGGTGCACGACAAGTGGTGAGGTCGACGGTCCTGGGACTCGCGCTGGCGGCGCTCACCGTCCTGGCGCTGCTCGCCGGCGGCACGCACCCGGCCGCCGGCACGACCCGCTCCGCTCCGCCGTGGCCCGCCCCGACGGACCTGTCCGAGCGTGCCGGAGCGGCCGGCCTCCGGAACGTCTGGGGCGAGCGGCTCGCCGAGCACGTGCACACGCACCTCACGGTCCTCGACGGCGACCAACCGGTGACGGTGCCGGCGAACGTCGGGCACTCGGACCGTGAGAGGTTCGCCGCACAGCTGCACACGCACGACACCTCGGGGATCCTGCACGTGGAGTCGCCGACGCGCGACACGTTCACCCTCGGGCAGTTCTTCGACGAGTGGGGCGTCCCGTTGAGCGCCTGGCACGTCGGCGGACTCCGCGGTGAACTGACCGTGTGGGTCGACGGCCGACGGTTTCTCGGCGACCCGCGCTCGATCGAGCTGACGAACCGTCGGGAGATCGTGCTGGACGTCACGACGATCGGCGAGGTCCCGCGCCTGCCCGCACTGTTCGACTGGCCGCCGCAGTACCGCTGAGTCCTCGCGTAGCCTGCTGCCGTGACCACCATCCGGACGGGGACCGACCTCGCCGCCGTCGACGACGTCATCGTCGGCATCACCGCGCACGGCGAGCGGTACCTCGCCCGCGTGTTCACCGCGCGGGAACGCGCCGACGTCGGCGACGACCCGGAGCGCCTCGCCGCCCGGTTCGCCGGCAAGGAAGCCGTCCTGAAGCTCCTCCGGCCGGCGCCGACGGACGCCGTCCCGCTGACCGACGTGGCGATCGTGCTCGATGCGGTCGGGGCGCCGCTCGTCGAGCTGACCGGGCGCGCAGCGGAACTCGCCGAGCAGATCGGGTGCGAGGACATCGCGGTCTCGCTGTCGCACGAGCGCGGCCTCGCACTCGCGACAGCCGTCGCCCTCACCGCGTCCTGACGGCATCGGGCACGCACGTTCCTTCCCATCACGCGCGACCTGGGATGCCGTTCCGCGCACAGGGAGCAGGAAGGAACGGCCTCCTACGCGCGGAACGGCCTCCCTCGCGCAGAACGGCCTCCCATGCGCGGAACGGCGCCCCGGGCGGGACCACACGGCAGCCGGGAGGCGCGGGGCGGGGCCGCCCCACGCCTCCCGGCCTGTACGCCTGCTCAGCCAGGCCGCCGGGCCTGCGGTTTCGCGCACCCGCACGGCGGTTTTCCGGGCCGCTGTCCTCCTTATGGTTGCGGACATGGACCAGGACCCGACCACCACCGCGACCCCCGTCGCACTCGCCGACCCGACGACCGAACTGGCCGTCCGGCGCGCACTCGCCGACCACGGGCGGCTCACCGTCGACGCGATGGACGTCGCGTCGATCGCCGACCTGTACGCCCTCGGCCTGACGTCGCACGCGACCGTCAACGTGATGCTCGCGGTGGAGAACGAACTCGACGTGGAGTTCCCCGACTCGGTCCTGAACCGGTCGACCTTCGCAACGGTCGAGGCGATCACGGCCGCGGCGGAGCTGGCACAGTGATCGCGCCGGTCCTCGAGCGCCGCGAGCAGCAGACCACCGAGGCCACCGAGACCACCCCGCCGACGCCGGCGAAGGACCGGTTCGCCGCACGGACGGCCCTCGTCGCCGACATCGCCGCGCACTTCGCCGACGAGGTCGACCGCGACGCCCGTCCCCCGCGCGAGGCGATCGCCGCGATGCGGGAGCACGGGCTCCTCGCGGCGGCGGTCCCGTCGTCGCTCGGCGGTGAGGGCGCGACCCTCGCGGAGCTCTCCGTCATCGCGACCGAACTCGGTCGGGCATGCGCGGCCACCGCGATGGTCTTCGCGATGCACCACGGGCAGGCGATGGCGCTGTGGCGGCACGGCGGGACCGGCCGGGGCGTGACCGCGATGGTCGAGGCGGTCCGGGCCGGAGCGCTCGTCGCCTCGTCGACCACCGAGCGCGGCATCGGCGGTGACGCCCGTCGCAGCACCTGCGCGATCGAGGCGGACGCCGCCGGACGCATCCGGCTCCGCAAGGACGCCCCGGTGATCTCCTACGCGACCGAAGCGGACGCGGTGTTCGTCACCGCCCGACGCGACCCAGACGCAGCGGCGTCCGACCAGCGTCTCGTCGTCTGCCTGCCCTCCGAGACCACGCTCACCCAGACCTCGACGTGGGACACCCTCGGTCTGCGCGGGACGTGCAGCAACGGCTGGACGCTCGACGCCGAGACCCACCAGGACAGCGTGTTCCGCGACGACTACGCGGCGATCTCCGCGCGGACCGTCCTGCCGGTGTCGCACGTGCTGTGGGCGTCGGTGTGGCTCGGCATCGCCGCCGACGCCGCCGACCGCGCCCGCTGTGCGGTCCGCCGTCAGGCACGTGCCGCGGTCGGGCAGACGCCGCCCGGCGCACTCCGGCTCGCCGAGCTCCTGGTCGACCTGCAGGCGCTCGCGGACACCGTGCGGCACGCTGCCGACCGTTTCGACGCGGTGGCGGACGACCACGAGGTCCTCGAGTCGAGCGCGTACGCCCTCGCGGCGAACGCACTGAAGATCGGTTCCTCCGAACGGGTGACCGACCTCGTGACCAAGGCGATGCGGATCGTCGGCATCGCCGGCTTCGCCGCCACCGGGCCGCTCAGCGTGGCCCGACACCTCCGAGACGCCCACGGTGCCGCCGTCATGGTGAGCAACGACCGTCTCCTCCAGAACGACGCTGGACTGGCACTCATGACCGGAGCGATCCTGTGACCATCACCGAACACCCCACCACCGCCGACAACGCCGTCGACACCACCGCCGACCTCGACGCGGCCCGCGCGGCGCTGCGGGCTCGCCTGCTCGCCGACGGCGTCCTCATCGACCTCGGCTCCCCCGGCCTCTACGGCCGCACCGGCGTCTTCGAGCGGGTGTACTCCGCCGTCGACGCCGCCGCGGTGCGGAGCCAGTCGGACCTCGACTCCGACGTCCTGCGCTTCCCGCCCGTGGAGTCCCTCGCCGCCTTCGAGCGCACGGACTACATCGCGTCCTTCCCGGACCTCGCCGCGTCGATCTCCGGCTTCACCGGCGACGACCGCACGCACCGTGCGCTGCTGGCCGCCCGGGAGCGGGGCGACCGCTGGGAGTCCTTCCTGCAGCCGGCCGACCTCATGCTCACGCCCGCGGTCTGCCACCCGGTGTACGGCCTGGTCGGCGACACGGTGCCGCAGACCGGCCGGTACTTCGACATCGTCGGTGACTCGTTCCGCCGCGAGCCGTCGCTCGACCCGATGCGCCTGCAGGCCTTCCACATGCACGAGTTCGTGCACATCGGCACCCCAGCCTCGGCGAAGGAGCACCGTGACGGTCGCATCCCGGTGATGCGCGCGTTGCTCGAGTCGTTCGGCCTGGCGATCGACGTGGTCCCCGCGAACGACCCGTTCTTCGGCCGGGTCGGCAAGATGCTCGCCCGCAACCAGGTCGAGCAGTCCCTCAAGTTCGAGTTCGTCACACCCGTGTACGGCCCCGACCACGAGCCCACCGCCATCAGCTCGGCGAACCTGCACGAGGACCACTTCGGCACCTCGTTCGGCATCCGCACCGCCGACGGCGAGGTCGCCCACAGCGCGTGCCTGGCCTTCGGCCTCGAGCGCATCACGATCGCCCTGTTCGCTGCCCACGGCACGGACCCCGACACCTGGCCGACGGAGGTCCGCACGGCCCTCGCGCTGTGAGCACGCACCACGGCTGGTCCGGTGCACCGGCGCTCCGGGTCGCGGTGCAGCTGCCGCCCGCTGCGCGTGCAGGCGTCGTGATCTGCCCGCCGCTCGGGCAGGAGGGCGTCATCGCGTACCGCACGCTCCGGCTGCTGGCGGACCGCCTGGAGGCGCGGGGCGTGGCCTCGGTGCGCTACGACCCGTCCGGACGTGGGGACGCCGCACCCGACGCCCGCCCGGACGCGCAGGTCCGGTCGGCCGAGCACGCCGCAGCCCTGCTGCGGTCGACCGGCATCGAGCAGGTGGCCTTCGTCGGCCTCGCCTCCGCGGCGCTGATCGCCGCGACCGCGGCCACCGGAGCCGACGGCCTGGTCCTCTGGGACGCGCCGGCGTCCGGGCGGGCCTGGCTGCGCGGCCAGCGTGCGCTCGCGACGATGACGTTCGGGTCGGACCGGGTCGTCGACGGCGTCGAGAGCCTGGTCGGCATCGACCTCGAACCGGTCGAGGCGGACGTGCTCGCCGCGATGACCTACCCACACCGCGAGGGTCCGACGGTGGCCCTCGTCCGCCCCGGAAGCCGACCGCCACGCGGTCTCGGCGACGTCGCCACGACCGAGGTGACCGGGAGCGCCGAGCTCCTCGACGGGTCGAGTCTCGTCGCGACCATCCCGGGCAGCGCGGTCGACACGGTCGTCGCCTGGGTCGATGCCTGGGCCCCCACGACCGCGCACCCCGTCGTGCCGCCGACCCTGGACGAGGTCCTCGACGTCGACGCCCGCGTGTCCGAACGGATCGTGCACTTCGGCCCCGACGAGCTCTTCGCCGTCGAGACGGTCGCGTCCGGACAGTCCGAGGATGCGCCGGTCGTGGTGCTGCACAACGGCGGCGCCGAACACCGTGTGGGCGTCGCGGACTTCCAGGTCGCCCTGGCCCGCGGACTCGCTCGCGACGGTGCCCGCGTCGTCCGGGTCGACCGTCGTGGCACCGGCGAGAGCTCCGCGGTGGAAGAGGACGAACGCGCGCTGTTCTACACGCAGGAGTGGCTCGACGACCAGTCCGCGGTCATCGGCTCCCTGGGCACCCCGGCCGACCGGCTCGTGCTCGTCGGGATGTGCGCGGGCGCCTGGGTCGCCGGCCGGGACACCGCGGACCCCCCGCGACTCGTCGTGGAGATCAGCCCGAACGACTACCGACGGAACACCGCGGAACCCGGCACGTACGCCGAGGCGCTCCGCGTCGTCGCGCACCCCTCTCCGTTCCGGCAGCGGGTGCGCGGCTGGTGGAACGCCGTGGTCCCCGAGCCGGTGCGGGAGCGCGTCGCCCGGCGAGGCAGTCACGGCGGCGTCGTGCAGCACGTCCGCCCGCTCGTCGAGCACGGCACCGACGTGGTCGTGATCGCGGCTGCGGAGGACGCCGAGCTCTTCGACCGGCTCGGCGGCCGGCGCGCCGAGCGCCGTTGGTCCGGCGACGGTCGTCAAGGTCGGCTGCGGGTGGTCCGGGTGGCGGACGGCGACCACGCGCTGTTCTCGCCGGTGATGCGCGAGCTGGTGCAGACCGAGGTGCGGTCCCGCGTCGCCGAGGCCTTCCCGGTCCGCGCCTGAACCGCGCCCGTCAGACGAGGTCGAGCGCGCGGGCGACGGCGTCCGGGTGCTCGACGTGCGCGAAGTGCCCGCAGTCGTCGAGCAGCACCGTTCGCGCCTGTGGCAGGAGTCCGCGCAGGGCGTCGAGGTCGGAGACCCGGGCGAACACGTCGTCTCGTCCGGCGACGGCCGTCACGGGGCACGTGACGGCGCGCCAACGCCCGAGGTCGTAGGCCGCGGCGGAGCGCGCCGCGCCGAGGAACGCGGTCGGCCGGAGTTCCTCGACGAACGCGTCGAGCACGCTCCGGTCCAGCCGTCGCACGTGGGTGAACACCGGGCTGGCCAGCAGCGGCAGCAGACCGACCCGGGCGAGCCCGCGGAGCAGCGGTCGCGCGGCCTCACGGGTCACGGCGAGTCCGGCACGGAGCAGCGCGAACGCGGGCAGGCGCAGGACCCCGCGGAACGGGTGCCGAGCCGCCGCGGCGGTCGCGACGGTCGTCCCGGAGACGAGTGCCACCGAGCGCACGCGGCCGGGTGCCCGCACGGCGAGGTGCACCGCGACGAACGCGCCCATCGAGTGGCCGACGACGTCCACCGCCCGGACCCCGAGCGCGTCGAGCACCTCGGTCAGCACGGCGGCCGCCGGGTCGGTGCCGAGCGGCTCGGTCGGCGCCGGCGACGCACCCCAGCCCGGCAGGTCGACGAGCACGAGCCCGCGGTCCGCCACGCCCGACGCCGCACGGAGGAGCGGCGTCCACGTCGTCCACGAGCCGGCGACGCCGTGCAGCAGCAGGAGGGCGTCCGGACCGGGACGGTGGTGCACGACGACCGGGCCGACGAGGGTCGGCACGACCGTCCGGCTCAGCCCCCAGGCGGCGGGGTCCACCCGCACCGGGAACGGCGCGTAGGGGTCGGCGGTGACCGCCCGCGCGGGCGGGTCGGTGTCGATGGCGTGCACCGTGCCTCCAGTCGGTCCGCGACGCGTCAGCGTCGTCCCGGAGGATTCGGAACGCTAGCCGACGGCGACGGGTGCGGCGCAGGCCGCGAGGCGGTCGAGCGCCGCCCGGTACTCGGTGACGTCGCGCGCGAGGCCCGGCTCCGAGATGATCGAGGCCTTGATGCGGCCCTGCACGTCGATCACGAACGTCGCGCGGGTGGCGAAGCCCTTCTTCTCGAGGAAGACGCCGTACTCCTTCGACACCGCACCGTGCGGCCAGAAGTCCGCCAGGAGCTCGAAGTCGTAGCCGTTCGACTCGGCGAAGGACCGCAGCGTCGCCTTCGAGTCGACGGAGATGCCGATGAGCTCGACCCGCTGGTCCTGGAACATCGCGATGTTGTCCTGCAGGGCGCAGAGCTCGTTCGTGCACGTGGACGAGAACGCGAGCGGGAAGAAGACGAGTGCGACCGGGCGGGAACCGCGGAAGTCGCTGAGGCGGACGTGCTCACCGAACTGGTTCGGGAGTTCGAAGTCCGGCGCGAGCGAGCCGATCTCCAGTGCCATCAGTGCGTTGCTTCTTCCTCGGGCGTGGGGTGTGCCCGGTGTCCTCGCGCACGCACGGGTCGCGTGTGCACGATCGGCAATCGTACGCCGACGCGTCGTGATTGCAAGCACCGGTCGGGATGCGTGCGGTCAGGCGACTCGTCGGAGGTGGGGCCTAGAGTGGACTGCGGTTCCCACCGCCGGTCGCGACCCGATCGATCGGTGGACCACCTATGTCCACCACCACGAGAACGAACGAGGTCAAGGGTGACGGTGAACGACCAGGACCCGTACAGCCACGGCAGCAGCGACCAGGACCCGGAGGAGACCGCCGAGTGGCGTGAGTCCCTCGACGGCCTGGTGCAGACCCACGGCCACCAGCGCGGCCGCGAGATCATGCTGAGCCTGCTCAAGCGGTCCAAGGAACTGCACCTCGGTGTGCCGATGGTCCCGACCACGGACTACGTGAACACCATCGCGCCGGAGAACGAGCCCGAGTTCCCGGGCGACGAGGAGCTCGAGCGCCGCTACCGCCGGTGGATCCGGTGGAACGCCGCGATCACCGTGCACCGCGCGCAGCGTCCCGGCATCGCCGTGGGCGGCCACATCTCGACGTACGCGTCGAGCGCCGCCATGTACGAGGTCGGCTACAACCACTTCTTCCGCGCGCAGGACCACGCGTCCGGCGGCGACCAGGTCTTCTTCCAGGGCCACGCCTCCCCCGGCATGTACGCCCGCGCCTACATGGAGGGCCGGCTCAGCGAGGACCAGCTCGACGGCTTCCGACAGGAGAAGTCGCACGCCGGCGGCGGCCTGTCGTCGTACCCGCACCCGCGCCTCATGCCGCACTTCTGGCAGTTCCCGACCGTGTCGATGGGCATCGGCCCGATCAACGCGATCTACCAGGCGCAGCAGGCCAAGTACCTGTCCAACCGCGGCATCAAGGACGCCTCCGACCAGCAGGTCTGGGCGTTCCTCGGCGACGGCGAGATGGACGAGGTCGAGTCGCGCGGGCAGCTCCAGGTCGCCGCGAACGACGGCCTGGACAACCTGAACTTCGTGATCAACTGCAACCTGCAGCGACTCGACGGTCCGGTCCGCGGCAACGGCAAGATCATCCAGGAACTCGAGGCGTTCTTCCGCGGTGCGGGCTGGAACGTCATTAAGGTCGTCTGGGGCCGCGAGTGGGACGACCTGCTCGCCCGCGACACCGAGGGCGCGCTCCTCAACCTGATGAACCAGACGCCGGACGGCGACTACCAGACGTACAAGGCCGAGAACGGCGCGTACGTGCGCGAGAACTTCTTCGGGCGCGACCCGAAGGCGCTCGAGCTGGTCACGGACTACACCGACGACCAGATCTGGAACCTCAAGCGCGGTGGCCACGACTACCGCAAGGTCTACGCGGCGTTCAAGGCGGCGACCGAGCACAAGGGCCAGCCGACCGTCATCCTCGCGAAGACGGTCAAGGGCTACGGCCTCGGCCCGAGCTTCGAGGGGCGCAACGCGACGCACCAGATGAAGAAGCTGACGCTCGACAACCTCAAGCAGTTCCGCGACGAGATGCGCATCCCGATCTCCGACGCGCAGCTCGAGGAGAACCCCTACACGCCGCCGTACTACCACCCGGGCAACGACGACGAGGCGATCCAGTACATGCACGAGCGCCGCCGTGAACTCGGTGGCTACGTGCCGGAGCGCCGCACCAAGTACACGTCGTTCACCCTGCCGGAGGACGCGAAGTACCAGGTCGTCAAGAAGGGCTCCGGCAAGCAGGAGATCGCCACCACCATGGCGTTCGCCCGACTGCTGAAGGACCTGCTCCGCTCGCCGGACTTCGGCGACCGCGTGGTGCCGATCATCCCCGACGAGGCACGCACGTTCGGCATGGACGCGTACTTCCCGACGGCGAAGATCTACAACCCGAACGGCCAGCACTACACGTCGGTCGACCGCGAGCTGCTCCTGGCGTACAAGGAGAGCCCGCAGGGCCAGATCATCCACGTCGGCATCAACGAGGCGGGCGCCCTGGCGGCGTTCACCGCGGTCGGCACCTCGTACTCGACGCAGGGCGAGCCGCTCATCCCGGTCTACGTCTTCTACTCGATGTTCGGGTTCCAGCGCACCGGCGACGCCATCTGGGCCGCCGGCGACCAGATGACCCGTGGCTTCATGATCGGCGCGACCGCCGGCCGCACGACGCTCACGGGCGAGGGCCTGCAGCACGCCGACGGCCACTCGCTGCTCCTCGCGACGACGAACCCGGCCGTGGTGTCCTACGACCCCGCGTACGGCTACGAGATCGGCCACATCGTCCAGTCCGGCCTCGAGCGCATGTACGGCACGAACGAGGACGGCTCGCCGAAGCACGCCGACCCGAACGTCATGTACTACCTGACGGTCTACAACGAGCCGATCGTCCAGCCGGCCGAGCCGGAGGGCGTCGACGTCGACGGCATCGTCAAGGGCATGTACCTGCTCAAGTCGAGCGAGCACGACGGCCCGAAGGCCCAGCTGCTCGCGTCCGGTGTCGCGGTGCCGTGGATCCTCGAGGCGCAGCAGCTCCTCGCCGAGGACTGGGGCGTGTCGGCCGACGTGTGGAGCGTCACGAGCTGGGGTGAGCTGTACCGCGACGGTCTCGACGCGGAGCAGCACGCGTTCCTCAACCCGAACGAGGCCCCGCGCACCCCGTACGTGACCGAGCGCCTGCTCGGCACCGAGGGCCCGGTCGTCGCCGTGAGCGACTTCATGCACGCCGTGCAGGAGCAGATCCGTCCGTTCGTCCCGACCGACTACGCCACCCTCGGCGCGGACGGCTTCGGGTTCTCGGACACCCGGCCGGCAGCCCGCCGCTTCTTCCACATCGACGGCCCCTCGGTCGTCGTGCGGACGCTGCAGCAGCTCGCGAAGCAGGGCAAGGTCGACGGCGCGCTCGTGCAGCAGGCGATCGACAAGTACCGCCTGCACGACGTGACCGCCGGCACCACGGGCAGCGCCGGCGGAGAGGCCTGATCTCCACGTGACGACGGTCCGACCGGACGCCGAGAGCCAGGAGAGCGCGCGCGAGCGGGCGCTCTCCTGGCTCCGTCAGGTGTCCGGGGAACTCTCCACGGCGACGATCAAGCGCCTCGAGGACACCCTCCCCTGGTACAGCGAGATGCCCCCGGGCCGTCGCTCCGCCGTGGGGCTCGTGGCCCAGGCCGGGATCACGTCGTTCATCAGCTGGCTCGAGGGCACCGCGTCGACGCCGTGGATCGCGGCCGCCGACGTGTTCGGCTCCGCGCCCCGCGAACTCCTCCGCTCGGTGAGCCTGCAGCAGACGCTCCAGCTCATCCGCGTGGTGGTCACGGTCGTCGAGGAGCGCGCCAAGGACGACGAGATGCTGCAGGAGGCGATCCTCAAGTACTCGCGCGACATCGCCTTCGCGGCCGCCGACGTCTACGCCCGGGCGGCCGAGGCCCGCGGGCTGTGGGACGCCCGCCTCGAAGCCCTCGTGGTGGACTCGATCCTCTCCGGCGAGTACGACGACGAGCTGCCCTCACGCATCGCGGCGCTCGGGTGGCACGGCCACGGCGAGGTTGCGGTGCTGGTCGGCAACGCGCCGAAGCAGCTCGAGGTCGACCAGATCCGCCGGACCGCGCGGCACATGGACGCGGACGTGCTCATCGGCGTGCAGGGCTCCCGGCTCGTCGTGGTGATCGGCCGGGCCACGCCGCGGGACGACGTGCCCGAGGGCGAGGAGCCCGTCTCCTTCACGGCGATCGCGCAGGCGCTCGAACCGTCGTTCGGCGAGGGACACCTGGTGCTCGGCAACGAGGTCCCCGGTGTGGTCGACGCGTCGACGAGCGCGAAGGGCGCCCTCGCCGGGTTCGCCGTCGCGCGCGCCTGGCGTGGCGCACCCCGGCCGGCGCTGGCCGACGACCTGCTGCCCGAACGTGCGCTGGCGGGCGACCCGCTCGCCCGGTCCGCCCTCGTGCAGCGCATCTACGTGCCGCTCAAGGACCAGTCCACCGAGCTGCTCCAGACCCTCTGGTGCTACCTCGACACCGGCCGCTCGCTCGAGGCGACGGCTCGCGAGCTCTTCGTGCACCCGAACACGGTGCGCTACCGGCTCCGTCGCGTGGCGGACATCATCGGGTGGGACGCCACGCACGCACGCGACGCCCTCATCGTGCAGTCGGCGCTCATCCTCGGCGCGATGTCCGAGTCGACCGCCGGGCGGCGTCGCATCCCGCACCGCCGGTGAGCACGGCAGCGTCCGCGTCCGGTGGGAACCTCACAATGTCGAGCGGACATCGCTGTGGGAAGTCCACACGGGAACGACACCCGGTGACCGGCAGGATTGTCCGGTGATCGTCGTCGTCGCGCCCGGACAGGGCTCCCAGACCCCCGGCTTCCTCGCCCCCTGGCTCGAGGACGCTGCCGTCCGTGACCGTGTGGGGGCGTGGTCCGAGGCCATCGGCGTCGACCTCGCGAAGCACGGCACCGAGTCCGACGCGGACACCATCAAGGACACCGCGCTCGCGCAGCCCCTCATCGTGGCCGCCGGACTCGTGACCGCCGACGCACTGCTCGCCGACGGCCGTCGTGCCCTCGTGGGCGGTGTCGCCGGGCACTCCGTCGGCGAGTTCACCGCCGCCGGCGTCGCCGGGATCCTCGAGCCGACCGACGCCGTCGCCCTCGTCGCCGAGCGCGGCCGGGCCATGGCGGACGCCGCCGCGCTCGAGCCGACCTCGATGGCCGCCGTGCTCGGCGGCGACGCAGAGGCCGTCGCCGCGGCCCTCGACCAGCACGGACTCGTGCCCGCGAACCACAACGGTGGCGGACAGACGGTCGTCGCCGGCTCGGCCGACGGCATCGCGGCCCTCGCCGCGGACCCGCCCGCGAAGGCCCGCGTCGTCCCGCTCGCCGTGGCCGGTGCGTTCCACACCCGGTACATGGCCTCCGCCGTGGATCGCGTCGCCCCCGTGGCCTCCGCCGCGACGGTGCAGGACCCGACCCTGCCGATCTGGACGAACGCCGACGGTTCCCGCGTCGACGACGGCCGACGATTCGTCGACCTCATGGTCCAGCAGATCGCGAACCCCGTGCACTGGGACGCCGTGATGGAGTCGTTCTCCGCCGCCGGCGTCACCGGCATCATCGAACTCGCCCCGGCCGGTGCCCTCGTCGGCCTGGCGAAGCGCGGCCTGCGCGGCACGCCGACCGTCGCGATCAAGACCCCCGACGACCTGCCCGCAGCGATCGACCTGCTGCAGCGCGCTGGCCAGGAAGCAGACACCACCGCATGACCGACCGTCCCACGCTCGCCCAGCGACGCGGCCACGAGTTCACCCGCATCCTCGCCTTCGGCGCCGCCCGCGGCGAGAACGAGGTGCCCAACGACGACCTCGTCGGACCGATCGACTCGTCCGACGAGTGGATCCGCCAGCGCACGGGCATCGTGACGCGCAAGCGTGCCGGCCAGGACGTCGAGGCGGTCGACCTCGCCGAGGTCGCGGCGCGCGAGGCGATCGCGAAGGCGGGCATCGAGCCGTCGCAGATCGGCGTCGTGCTGGTCAGCACCGTGACGCACACCGTCGCCACGCCCTCGATGGCGTCGCTCCTCGCCGAGCGCATCGGTGCGACCCCGGCGGCCGCGTACGACGTCAGTGCCGCCTGCGCCGGGTACGCGTACGGCATCGCCCAGGCCGACTCGTTCATCAAGTCCGGGCTCGCCGACCACGTCCTCGTCGTCGGGGCCGAGAAGCTCAGTGACGTCGTCGACCCGACCGACCGCTCGATCTCCTTCCTCCTCGGCGACGGAGCCGGTGCCGCCGTCGTCGGCCCGAGCGACTTCCCGGGCATCGCCCCGACCATCTGGGGGTCCGACGGTTCGAAGTGGGACGCCATCGGCATGACGGCGACCTACAAGGAGTGGGAGGCCGGCGCCCCCCGTCCGACCATGCGGCAGGCGGGCCAGACCGTGTTCCGCTGGGCCGTGTGGGAGATGGTCAAGGTCGCTCGCGAAGCACTCGAGACCGCCGGGGTCCGCCCCGAGGACCTCGCCGCCTTCGTCCCGCACCAGGCGAACATCCGCATCATCGACGAGTTCGCCAAGCAGCTCGGGCTGCCCGAGTCCGTGGCGATCGCGCGCGACATCACCACCACCGGCAACACCTCGGCCGCGAGCATCCCGCTCGCGACCCACCGTCTGCTCGAGGAGAACCCCGAGCTGTCCGGCGGCCTCGCCCTGCAGATCGGCTTCGGCGCCGGTCTCGTCTTCGGCGCCCAGGTCGTCGTCCTCCCCTAGTCCACCCCGGTCGCGCACCCGCGCGGCCACTCCCGGATCAGCCTCCGGGCGCGAGCACGCTGCGTGCCCTAGGCTGGTCCACGGTCAAACGACACCCCCCTCAAGGAGAATCCCCATGGCCCTGTCCAACGAAGAAGTCCTCGCCGGCCTGGCCGAGCTGATCAACGACGAGACCGGCATCGCGACCGACACCGTCGCCGCCGACAAGTCGTTCACCGACGACCTCGACATCGACTCGATCTCGATGATGACCATCGTCGTGAACGCCGAGGAGAAGTTCGACGTGAAGATCCCCGACGAAGAGGTCAAGAACCTCAAGACCGTCGGCGACGCCGTCGACTACATCGTCAAGGCGCAGGCCTGACGCGAACTTCCTGAGCGCCGCGGCCGCGGTCATCCCCGGCCGCGGCGCTCATCTCGTTCCATCCACACGAAAGAACACGTCGTTCCATGACCAACAAGACCGTCGTCGTCACCGGGATCGGTGCCATCACGCCCCTCGCCGCGACCGCCCCGGAGACGTGGGAGGCGCTGCTCGCCGGCAAGTCCGGCATCACCCGCATCGAGGACCCGCGCTACGCCGAGCTCGAACTCCCCGTCGAGTTCGCCGGCCAGGCGCGTCGCTTCCTCACCGACCAGCTCACCCGCCCGGAGACGAAGCGCCTCGACCCCTCGTCGCAGCTGTCGCTCGTCGCCGCACGCGAAGCCTGGGCCGACGCCGGCATCGACGCCGAGTCCGTCGTGCCCGAGCGCCTCATCGTCGACTGGGCGACCGGCATCGGCGGCGTCAACACGCTGCTCGACGCGTGGGACACCCTGCGCGAGAAGGGCCCGCGTCGCGTCATGCCGATGACGGTGCCGATGCTCATGGCGAACGGTCCCGCCGCCGCCATCGAGATGGAGTTCGGCGCGCGCGGCGGTGCCCGCACGTACCTCTCCGCGTGCGCGTCGTCGACGGAGTCGCTGGCCGAGGCCTACCGCCACGTGGCGAGCGGCGACGCCGACATCGTCATCACCGGTGGCGCCGAGGCTGCCCTGCACCCGCTGCCCCTGGCGGCGTTCGCGGCGATGCAGGCCCTGTCCCGCCGCAACGACTCCCCCGAGACCGCTTCGCGTCCGTACGACGTGTCGCGTGACGGCTTCGTGCTCGGTGACGGTGCTGCCGCGCTGATCCTCGAGACGAAGGAGCACGCCGAGGCCCGCGGCGCGAAGATCTACGCCGAGGTCGCCGGTGCCGGCATCACCTCGGACGCCTTCCACATCACCGCACCGGACCCCGAGGGCAGCGCCGCCGCCCGCGCGGTCCTGCAGGCGCTCGAGCACGCCGGCGCCTCCCGCGAGGACGTCGCCCACGTCAACGCGCACGCCACGTCGACCCCGGTCGGGGACGTCGCCGAGTACCACGCCATGCGTCGCGTGTTCGGGGACCACCTGGACGACATCGTCGTGTCGGCCACCAAGGCGTCGACCGGTCACCTGCTCGGTGGTGCGGGTGCGATCGAGGCGGCCTTCACCGTCCTCGCGCTGCACAACCGCCTGGCGCCGCCGACGATCAACCTGACCCAGCAGGACCCGGAGATCGTGATGGACGTCGCGACGGCGCCGCGCGAGCTGCCCGCCGGCGACCTGCTCGCGGTGAGCAACTCCTTCGGCTTCGGCGGGCACAACGCAGTCGTCGCGTTCCGCAACGTGTAGTCACGTCGGGCGCGTCACGCGCGTCCCCCGGGCCTGGAGGCCCGTCCCGCGTCGCGGGGCGGGCCTCCGCTGGTTCCATGGCCGGTTCCGGCGCGGCGCCGCGCTGCCCGAGACTCGGCGTGGGCGACACTTCTCGGGCGTCGACGCGCAAGGAATGTCGCCCAGCGCGAGACTCGGTGAGACGGGGGCGAGACTCGGCTGCCCCGCCCGAACGCGCGAACGCCGCCCGGACCGGAGCCGGACGGCGTTCGTGACGAGGGAGGAAGGGTGCGGGCCGGTCAGCCGACGCGGTGCAGCCAGACGACGGGGTTGCCCTCGGCCGCGTGCCGGAAGGGCTCGAGTTCGTCGTCCCATGCCTGACCGAGCGCCAGACGGAGCTCCCGGTGCAGCTCGAGGGCGTTGCTGCCCGCGACCTCCATGGCGTAGCGGACCCGGTCCTCGGGCACGACCATGTTGCCGGTGACGTCGGTCTGCGCGTAGAACACCCCGAGGTCAGGCGTGTGCATCCAGCGTCCACCGTCCGATTCGGCGGTCGGTTCCTCGGTGACCTCGTACCGGAGGTGCTCCCAGCCGCGCAGGGCCGACGCGATCGCTGCGCCCGTGCCGACCGTGCCGGTCCAGGTGAACTCGGTGCGCCGGGCACCGTCCTGTGCCGGCTGGTCCAGCCACGAGAAGTTCACGGCACGGCTCATGGCGCGACCTGCCGCCCATTCGACGTGCGGGCAGAGCGCGCGTGGTGAGGAGTGCACGTAGAGCACCCCGGTGGTTGTTCCGTTCACGATTCCTCCGCTTCGTCAGGTGCGACTTCCCCATCGACCTGTTCTGCGGAGTGTTCGTCCGGAATCATCGGTATCCGATTGTGATGTCCTGGCGGACACGCCCATTATGCAGCCTGCGCGCTGGGAACGCCAGACACCGTGGCGCGACTCAGTGGAAGACGTGTCCGTCGGCGTCGACGGGGTGGCGCTCCCCCGCGGTGATCGGCACCGGGATCCGGTTCTCCGCCGGCGGGATCGGGCAGGCGAACTGGTACGAGAACGCGCACGGCGGCAGCACGAGCAGGTTCCAGTCGAGGGTCACGTCGGCCGCCGTTCCCGGGTCGTCGAGGTACAGGAAGCGGCCCATCGAGTAGGTGCTGCCGGGGTCGTCCTCGCCGAGCGCGCTCGTGGCGTCCTGCACGATGAGCTGCAGTCGTGCGGAACCGCGGAACACGGCGGACCGCACCGCGAGGAGTCGGACGGTCGCGCTGCCGACGGCCGTCTCGATGTGCCCGGCCACCTCGAGCGGATCGCCGGCCGCGTCGAGGACGCTCCCCGGTGCCTCCAGGCCGGAAACCGGCGTGTACCTGCCGGACGTGCGCCACGCGTCGGACCGGTCGAAGCGTGCGATGCCGGCGAACCGGGCGATCGCGTCGGACGCGGGGTCCCACACGCGGAGCGTGCCGCGGGACACCGTGCCGGCCAGTCCGTCGGGGAAGGCCACCGAGGACGCCACGACCGCTTCGTCGCCCACGACGAGGACCGTGCCGTCGACCGGGACGCCGTCCACGACGACACCGTCCGCAGCCGTGGCCGTGACGGTGAGCCCACCGGGAGCGGGCGCCCACCGACCCGGCACTGGCCACACCGACTGCTCGAGGTCGACGTGCTGCGCGTTCACGAGCGCGAGCGGACCCCGAGGACCCCGCGCCCAGCGCTCCCGCCCGGCGACGTGGTCCTCGTCCGTGGTCACGACTGCTCTTGCCGCGGGTAGATGACCTTCTGCACGATGATGATGATCGACGCCGCCACCGGCAGGGCGACCAGGGCACCGAGGACCCCGCCGATCGTGCCACCCGCGACCGCTGCGATGACGACGAGGGCACCGGGCACCTGGACCGCGCGGGACATGATGCGCGGCGAGATCAGGTACGCCTCGACCTGCATGTAGACGAGGTAGTAGACCGCTGCGGCGAGGGCCGTCGCCGGCGAGGCGAACAGGCACAGCAACGAGATCACGATCGCGGCCGCGAGGGTCCCGACCAGCGGGATGAGCGAGCCGAGGAACGCGAACGACGCCAACAGCACCGGCAGCGGGGCACCGATGATGAGCAGGAACACCAGGCTCAGGATGCCGTTGATGAGCGCCTGCGAGATCTGGCCGACCACGTAGCGACCGACGGCCTGGGTGATCTGCTCGCTCACGTCGATGAAGTTCTGACGACGCGACGCCGGCACGAAGCGGTAGGTCATCGACTTCATGCCGCGCATCGACGCGAGGAAGTAGAGCATGAGGATGATGACGATCACGGCGCCGGTCAGCCCGGACAGGATCCCGCTGCCGACCGCGAGGATCCCACCGCCCAGGCTCAGCAGGTTGCTGGGGTTCTCGACGAAGGACTGCACGGACTGCAGCGCGTGGTCGAGGTCGAACGACCCGGAGAACTGGTCGGAGAGGTCCTGCACCCACTCCTGGTTCGAGATGTCCCGCACGATGTCCGGGAAGTTCTGGATGAGGTTCGTCGCCTGCTGCACGAGGATCGGCACGACGGCGAAGACCACGCCGGCGAACGCTGCGAGGACCCCGACCACGACCACCGTGATGGCGACCCAGCGTGGCACGAACCGCTCCAGGAACGACACGAGGGGGTCGATGCCGAGCGCCAGGAACAGCGCGACGCCGATGTACACGAGCACCGTGGAGAGCTGGTTGACGATCGACCCCGCGACGAGGGCGACCAGCACGCCGATCGCGCCCATGAAGCCGATCCGGAACGCGTTGACGCGCACGCCGGTACCACCACGGGTCACCTCGAACGTCACGTTGGGCGTCGGGCTGTGGTCTTCCTGGGGCGCTTCGCGCTTTCTCGGCAAGTGCACGTAGGGCGGGCGGGACTCGAACCCGCGAATCGTTCGGTTATGAGCCGACTGCCTTGACCAGCTTGGCTACCGCCCCTCGCCGGGGACCGTCAGGCCACCGGCTCCCCACGATACAGCGACTCGAACGTGGCGAGCGTGCGGTTGATGTCGTGTGCCTCGATCATGGCCAGACTGCGTTCGCGCATCGCGACGTAGTCCTCGTCGGACGCCGTGAGCACCGCCGTCAGCTTGGCGGCGAGGTCGTGCTCGTCCCCCGGGGTGAAGAGGTACCCGTTGCCGTCGATCAGGTGCGGGAGCGCCATCGAGTCGGCCGCGACGACGGGGAGCCCGGAGGCCATGCCCTCGAGCGACGAGATGCTCTGCAGCTCGGCGGTGGACGGCATCGCGAACACGGTCGCGTTCGTGAGCGCCTGCCGCTTCACCTCGTCGGACACGAACCCGAGGAACCGCACGCGGTCCTCGAGTCCGAGCTCCTTCGCCTGGGCCTTCAGCTTCGGGATCATCTCGCCGTCGCCGACGATCGTCAGCGTGGCGTCCAGCTCGGCCGGCAGGGCGGCGAGGGCGCGGACGAGGACGTCGAGGTTCTTCTCCGGCGCGACACGGCCGACGAACACGATGTCGTTCTGCACCGGGCGCCCCTCCCGCGCGACGTACCGGGTGGCGTCGATCCCGCACGAGATCGCGAGGACCTGCTGCCCGGCGATGGCCCGGCGGAGGTAGTCCGCGGCGAGGTTCGTCGGCGTCGTGATCGTCTCGGCGAGCCGGTAGGTCTTCGCGGCGTCGTTCCACGCGATCTTCAGCGCGATCGGCAGCGTCCACTTGCCGAACGGCGTGTACTCGAGCAGGTTCTCGGGCATGAAGTGGTTCGTCGCCACCACCCGGATGCCCCGGTCGTGCGCCTCGTGCACGATCCCACGGCCGATGACCACGTGCGACTGGATGTGCAGCACGTCGGGCCGCACCGCGTCGAGGATGGGCGCGGTCCACTTCCGGACGCTCCACGGCCACACGAAGCGGAGCCACGGGTGCAGCGGCCACTTGTAGGACTTCAGGCGGTGCACGACGAGCGTGACGCCGCGGTGCTCCTCGTCGAAGGTGCCGTAGTGGCGGCTCGAGGCCGGGGCGACGACGTGGACCTCGTGCCCGCGTTCGGCGAGACCGACGGCGAGCTGTTCGGCGAACGTGGCGGCACCGTTGACGTCCGGGGGGAACGTGTCCGCTGCGATCAGGACCCGCAGCGGCCGTCGACCCCCCGTCGCACCCGTCGGCTCGGCGGTGGCGGTGGTGGCGTCCTGTGACACGGCGGCGGTCGTCCTCTCGTGGGCGATTGCTGGTCGGTCTCCGACGCTACCGCAGGGCCCGGCGGGAGCGCGTCCGCCTCGCGGCTGACCCGCGATGCCCCGGGCGGACACCCGGCATGCGCTCAGGCCCGGGTCTGCGGGTGGTGCTTCGCGAGGAGGAACACACCGGTGATCGCGATCGCCGCGGCCACGACGAACCCGGCGACCGCGAAGAACGGGGCGCCGGAGGCCTCACCGAGGACGACCACACCGATGCCCACGGCGACGATCGGGTCGATCACCGTCAGACCGGCGATGACCAGGTCGGCCGAGCCGCTCGAGTAGGCGTTCTGCACGAAGTAGCCACCGAGCGACGCGGCCACGACGACCCCGACGATTGCGAGCACCGTCAGCCAGTCGAACGTGCCGTTCACGAACCGGTTGAGCACGACCTTGGCCAGGGTCGCCACGAAGCCGTAGAGCACGCCCGCCCCGACGATGTAGTACAGCGCGTTGCGGTGCTTCGCCACGAACCGGAAGGAGATGAGCACGAGTGCGAGGACGATCGCCAGGATCACCAGGACCGTGACGAGCTGCTGCCGTGTGATCGCGCTCTCGTGTCCGACGAAGGCGGCGATGCCGACGAAGATCGCCACACCGATGATGCACGTCCACACCGCCCGACGAGCACGCCGACCCAGGGGCACGCCGGAGGCCCGGGACGAGAACCACGTCGTGATGACGAGCGCCACCGCGCCGAGCGGCTGCACGACGATGAGCGGCGCGTACGTGATGCTGACGAGCTGCAGGACGACGGCGACGCCGAGCATGAGGGTGCCGAGCACCCAGTAGCCGCTCGAGACCAGTCCGACGACGTGCCGGACGCTCAGGCCCTTCGACTGCCGCCCGAGCCGTGCCTCGACCCGCTGGACACCGCGGCTCTGGAACTGCGCGCCGAGCGACAGGAAGACCGCCCCGATGAGGGCGACGGGGATCATGAGCGCCTGGAACGGCGTGAGGTTCACCGCGTCCGGGATCTGGAGGTCCGTCGTCACGCGTCGAGGCTACCGTTCCCCGCCGGATAACCTGGGTGAATGGCCGTTCTCCCGATCCGCATCACCGGCGAACCCGTCCTGCACGAGCGTGCAGCCGAGGTCACCGAGTTCGATGACGACCTCCGTTCCCTGGTCGCCGACATGTACGAGACCATGGACCTGGCCCCCGGCGTCGGGCTGGCCGGACCCCAGGTCGGCGTCGGCAAGCGGCTCTTCGTGTACTCGTGGACCGACGACGACGAGGTCCTGCACCGCGGCGTGGCGGTGAACCCGGTCCTGTGGGCCACCCCGGCCGTCCCGGTGTCCGTCGAGGAGCTCGACGAGGACGACGAGTCCGAGGGCTGCCTCTCCGTCCCGGGCGAGCGCTTCCCGCTCCGCCGGTCCGAGGGCGTCCTGCTCCGCGCCGTCGACGAGCACGGCACGCCGTTCGAGGTCGAGGCGCACGGCTGGCTCGCCCGGATCTTCCAGCACGAGTACGACCACCTCGACGGGTACCTCTACGCCGACCGGCTGGTCCACCCCTACGGCAAGGCCGTCGCGAAGGCCATCCGGAAGAACAGCTGGGGCGGACCGGGGAAGTCCTGGCTGCCCGGTCGCGACCACCCGGAGGGCTGACGGCCGACGGGCTGACGGCCGACGTGCCAACTAGCCAACGGGCTGACGGTCGTCTGGCCGACGGTCATCCGGCTGACGGCCGGGAGGCGCGGCTCAGCCCCGCCAGGCCGCGACCGCGTCGCGCAGGTGGTCGGTCTCCGGGTGCCCCGGGCAGTACTCGAGCAGACCGGCGGCCGCGTTCGCCTGCCGGGCCGAGGTCACCGCGTCGGCCCACGGCCCGCTCCCCCGGACGGCACAGGCCTCGGCGAGCTCCTCGAGCGTGGCGTCACCGCGAGCGGCCTGCACGGCTGCGCGCTGCTGGGTGGACATCTCCGTGCCGGTGATCCGTTGCACGGTGCACGCCGTGCGGTCGTCCTGCCACACGGCGGAGTACGTCGTGTAGGTCTCGGTGCGCCCGGACGAGCCGACGTCGCACACGAAGGCGAAGACGATCGGCGACGTCCCGGAGGCGGTCACGCCCGAGGTCACGCCGGTGTCGAGCGAGTCCTCCGGTTCGGACTCCGCACCCGCCGTGCAGCCCGCGAGGCCCATCGCCGCGGCGACGACGACGCCCACGGCGAGGGCTCGGCGGACGGTGATCACCTGTGAACGCTAACAGCTTCCGCCGATGCGCTGGCTGCGAGCTGCCACGAGTCGCGTCGTGGCGCGCCCGAGGCTCGGCCCGGCGGACAGATCGCGGCTCCCGACACGCGGAAGATGTCCGCCACGCCGAAGCTCGGGCCGGCGCGTGCCGCGCGGCGGGGCGCCGGCGGACCGTGCGCACGACAAAGACCCCCGCCTGGGAGGGCGAGGGCCTGTCTGCTCCCCGAGTTGGACTCGAACCAACAACCTGCCGGTTAACAGCCGGCTGCTCTGCCAATTGAGCTATCGAGGATCACTGTCCGCTGGCGAATGTCGTGCGAACAACGGGTAACAGCATAGCAGTACCCGACAGCCGCCCCGCGCATCCGACACGCATCCCGGGCGTGCCGCGCCGCAGGAACGCGTCAGCGCCCGGCGGACCGGGCCAGCGCCCAGCGCCCAGCGCCCGGCTCAGTACCCGGCGACCGGGTCCACCACACCGACGAAGCCCTCGCCCGCCCCACCGAGGAACGCCGCGGTGTTCAGCCGCACCCGTTCGGCGAGCAACGGCGCCACCATCTCCGGCGTGTCCGCCTGGTGCGGCGTGATGATCGCCCCGGGCTCGTCCCACAGCGGGTGCCCGTCGGGCAGGGGCTCGGGGTCGGTGACGTCCAGACCGGCGGCCGCGATCGAGCCGTCGCGCAGGGCGTCGACCAGGGCGTCGGTGTCGACGAGTCCCCCGCGGGCGATGTTCACGAGGCGTGCGGTGGGCCGCATGAGCTCGAACTGCCGCGCGCCGAACAGCTTCGACGTCCCCGAGGTCATCGCTGCTGCGATCATCACGACGTCGGCGTCCGGCAGGACCTCGTCGAGCTGGTCCGTGGTGACCGTGCGGTCGGCGCCGTCGACCGGTGCCGACGAGCGACGGACCACCGTGACGGACACGTCGAACGGCGCGAGCAGCCGGAGGTACTCCTGCGCGATCCCGCCCGCACCGATGACGACGACGTGCCGTCCGTACAGCGACACCCCCTCGGGCTCGGTCGCCCACGACCGCGCGCGGGCCCGCTTCTGCAGCACCCGGAGCGTGCCGAGGGTCAGGGCGAGGGCGTGCTCGGCGACGGGCTCGGCGTACGCGCCCTTCGCCGAGGTGAAGAGCACCTGGTCGCCGTGCTCGGCGATGAGGTGTGCGAACGCGTCCACCCCGGCGAACGGCAGCTGGACCCAGCCGACACCGGGCGCTGCGTCGAGTGCGGACGCCAGTCCCTCGGGGTCACGCGGGTCGAGCCAGACCAGGCCTCGGGTGTCGTCGTCGAGCGGGCCCACCGTGCCACCGGCGGCAGCGACCGCTGCCTCGTGCAACGACACTGAGTCGGACGACGGGGCGATCGCGATCGGTCCGGCGGCGGGCGGTGCGATCGGCAGGGCGGCACCGGCGTCCGTCACGACCGCGCGGTGCCCACGGGACCCGGCGGGGGTCTCGGCTGCCGCGCTCACGCGTTGTCCTGCCGTTCCGCGCGCGGCCCGGTGCCCGCGGAGACCGGACGCCGAGGGGCGGTGGAACGCCGGGCGGCGCTCGTCGTGGAGGCGGCCGGACGGCGCTTGACCGGTCGGGCCGCGGTCGCCGCGAGGGTCTTCACGTACGGGTCGACCGGGTTGTCGAGGACCTCGTCGAAGGTGCCGAGGCCGACCAGACGGCTCTCGGCCATGATCGCCACGCGGTCGGCGAGGGCACGGGCCTCGCGGAGGTCGCTGGACACGACGACCGCGGAGAACTGTCGGTTGCGCTGCAGGGTCGCGAGCGCCTCGAGCACCGACTGCCGGACGAGCACGTCGACGCCGCGGGCGGGTTCGTCCGCCACGAGCAGCTGCGGCTCGAGGACGAGCGCCCGGGCGAGCGCGACACGCTGCCGCTGCCCGCTGGAGAGCTCCCACGTGTTGAGGCGCATCACGCCGAGCGGCAGGTGCACGGCGTCGACCAGCCGCGCGACGATGAGCCCGGCTTCCTTCCGGTCGAACCGGCGGTCGCGCGCGTAGATCGGTTCGGCGATGGCCTCGCCGACGGTGAGGTCCGGGCTGAGCCGGTCCGCGCCGTCCTGCGGCAGGTAGCCGATGCGGCCGCTGAGTCGTTCGAGCTTGCGGGAGGTCGCCCGCAGCCCGCGGGTCTTCTGCCCGAGGATGGTGAGCTCGCCGCCGACGATGTGGCGGCGGTGGGCACCCTCGCCCTCGCCGGTGACGCCGAGCTGCCCCGCGACGGCTGCGGCGAACGTCGACTTGCCGGACCCGGACTCGCCGAGCACGGCGAGGATCTCCCCCTGGCGGACGGTCAGGCTGACGCCGTCGACGGCGCGGATCGCGTCCGTCCCCCGTCCGCTCCGGTACTCGATCGACACGTCGTCCGCGACGACCGCCGGTCCGTTCACCGCGATCATGGGTCCCCTTCCACGCCGCCCCCTGGCGGCGGTTCGCGACGACCGGTGCGCACCGGTCGTCGTGCGTGGTGCGGTGGAGGTGACCGCCTGGAGGCGCGGCGCGCGTCGACGACGTGGGCCGCGCCTCCAGGGATGGTCGCGTCGGGTCAGGACCCGGCGTTCTCCAGTGCCTCAAGCGTACGCCGTCGCTCGGCCTGTTCCGCCGGGTCCGGCACAGGGAGGGACGCCAGCAGCCGCTGCGTGTACGGGTGCTGCGGCGAGCCGAGGACCTCGGCCGTGGTGCCGGTCTCGACCAGGTCGCCGCGGTAGAGCACGGCGATCCGGTCCGAGAGCGCGCCGACGACGGCGAGGTCGTGGCTGATGAACAGCGACGCGAACCCGAGGTCCTGCTGCAGCTCGAGGAAGAGCTCGAGCACCCGGGCCTGCACGGACACGTCGAGCGCGCTCGTCGGCTCGTCCGCGATGAGCAGCTTCGGGCGCAACGCGATCGACCGCGCCAACGACGCCCGCTGCCGCTGCCCGCCGGACAGTTCGTGCGGGTAGCGGTCGCCGTACGCCGCCGGCAGCTGCACCATCTCGAGCAGTTCGCCGACGCGCTTCCGAGCTGCCCGCGGGCTCGAGACCTCGCCGTGCACGACGAGCGGTTCGGCCACGCACTCCGAGATCGTCAGCAGCGGGTTGAACGAGGTCGCCGGGTCCTGGAAGACGAACCCGATGTCCTTGCGGTGGCGCTTGAAGTCGCGCTCGCGGTACCCGAGCATCTCGGTGCCGAGCACCCGGAGCGAGCCGCCGGTGATCCGGGTCAGCCCGGCGATCGCCCGGCCGATGGTGGTCTTGCCCGAGCCGGACTCCCCCACCAGGCCGAGGACCTCGCCGGGCCGGATGTCGATGTCGACGCCCTTCACGGCCTTGAACGCGTGCGAACCGAGCCGACCGGGGTACTCGATCTCGAGCCCCCGCGCGGACACGAGCGGCTCGACGTCGTCGGCGATCGCGGCGCGGCGGGCGGTCCCCGTCGAGGCCTCGAGCCGCGGCACGGCGGCGAGCAGCCGCTTCGTGTAGTCGGCCTTCGGGTCGGCGAAGAGCTCGCCCACCGGGGCCTCCTCGACGACCTCGCCCTGGTACATCACGGCGACACGGTCGGCCAGGTCGGCCACCACGCCCATGTTGTGCGTGATGATGACGATCGCCGCGCCGAACTCGTCACGGCAGCGACGGAGCAGGTCGAGGATCTCCGCCTGCACCGTCACGTCGAGGGCGGTCGTCGGCTCGTCGGCGATGATCACGCTCGGCTCGAGCGCGAGCGCACTGGCGATGACGACGCGCTGCTTCTGCCCGCCGGAGAACTGGTGCGGGTAGTGGTCGACACGGGTCTCCGGGTCGGGGATGCCGACGCGGCGCAGGTAGTCGATCGCCTTCGCGCGGGCCTCCTTCTTGGAGACGCCGCCGTGCGCCCGGAGCCCCTCGGCGATCTGCCACCCGACCGTGAAGACCGGGTTGAGCGCCGTGGACGGCTCCTGGAACACCATCGCGCCGGCGGTGCCGCGCAGTTCGCGGAGCTTCTGCGACCCCACGCTGATCACGTCCGTGCCGTCGAGGTACACGGCCCCGCCGAGCGTCGCCGTCTCCGGCATCAGCCGGAGCATGCTCCGCGCGGTCACCGACTTGCCGGAACCGGACTCGCCGACGAGGGCGAGCACCTCTCCCGGGCGGACGTCGAGGCTGACGCCCTTCACCGCGTCGACGGCGCCGCCGTCGGTCGCGAAGGTGACGGTCAGGTCGTCGACGACGGCGACCGGTTCGGTGGTGGTGTCGCCGGCCTGGAGGCGCGTGGAGCCGCCCGGCAGGTCGGTCGCGCGGGACTGGTCGGTCGCGCGGGACTGGTTGGTCGCGTCCGTCATGCCGTCGCCCCTTCCGTGCTGGCGGCCTGCTTGCGCGACACCAGCTGCTGCAACCGCCGGCGCGCACGCAGACGGGGGTCCGAGATGTCGTTGAGGCTCTCACCGATGAACGTCACGCCGAGCACGAGCACGACGATCGCGACGCCGGGGAACACGCCGGTCCACCAGACGCCGCTCGCGACGTCGGACAGCGCTCGGCTGAGGTCGTAGCCCCACTCCGCGCCACTGGTCGGGCCGATGCCGAAGCCGAGGAAGCCGAGGCCCGCGAGCGTCAGGATCGCGTCGCTCGCGTTCAGCGTGAGGATCAGCGGCAGGGAACGGGTCGAGTTGCGGAGCACGTGCCGCGTCATGATGCGCCACGGGTTCGTGCCCATCACGCGCGCGGACTCGACGAACGCCTCGTTCTTCAGCCGGACGGCCTCGGCGCGGACGACCCGGAAGTACTGCGGGACGTACACGACCGTGATCGAGATGGCCGCGGCGATGATGCCGCCCGAGTAGCTCGAGTTGCCGCCGGAGATGACGATGGAGACGACGATCGCGAGCAGCAGCGACGGGAACGCGTAGATCGCGTCCGCGACCACGACGAGGATCCGGTCGAGCCAGCCGCCGATGTACCCGGAGACCATGCCGAGGATCACACCGATGATGATCGACACGACGACGGCCACGATCACCACGAGCACCGCGGTCCGGGCGCCGTAGACGACGCGGCTGAACACGTCGAAGCCGCCGACGGTGGTGCCCCAGATGTGCGCGGAGCTCGGTGCGCCGGTTCGCGGGAAGCTCTGCCCGTCAGCACCCTGCAGCTGGCCGAAGCCGTACGGGGCGATGAGCGGTGCGGCGATCGCGACGATCAGGTACAGGGCGCAGATGACCACGCCGGTGATGAGCATGGCGCGTTGCCAGCCCGTGCTCTTGCGGAGCTGCACCACCACGGGCAGCCGCTTCCAGAGCGGCTCGTGGCGGTCGACGAGGGAGGTGTCAGCCATCTCTAGAACCTCACTCTCGGGTCGATCAGTGCCGCGACGACGTCGACGACGAAGTTCGTCACGGCGACGATCACGGCGAGCATCGCGACGATGCCCTGGACCGCGACGAAGTCGCGGGCCGACAGGTACTGGTTGAGCTCGAAGCCGAGCCCGCGCCAGCCGAACGTGGTCTCGGTGAGCACCGACCCACCCAGCAGCATGGCGATCTGCAGGCCCATCACGGTGATGATGGGGACCAGCGCCGGACGGAACGCGTGCGTCCGGACGAGCCGCGCCTCCCGGACACCGCGTGAGCGGGCCGCGTCCACGTACTCGGAACCGAGTGAACCGATCATGTTCGCGCGCACCAGCCGCAGGAAGATGCCGGCGGTGAGCAGCCCGAGCGTCAGCGCGGGCAGGACCGCGTGTGCCAGCACGTCGGTGATGATCTGGGCGTTCCCGGTGCGCAGTGCGTCGATGAGGTAGATGCCCGTCGCACCGGGGATGTTGTCGAGCACGAGCGACACCCGGGTCGACGCGCGGTCGCCGAGCGGCAGCCAGCCGAGCCACACCGAGAACACGAGCTTCAGCAGCAGGCCGCCGAAGAACACCGGCGTGGCGTACGTCAGGATCGCGAGGGCGCGGAACAGCACGTCGGGCCACTTGTCGCGCATGTACGCGGCGAGCATGCCGAGCGGGATGCCGAGCAGCAGCGCGACGATGAGCGCGTAGAACACGAGCTCCGCGGTCGCACCGCCGTACGTGACGATGATCTCGGTGATCGGGCGGTTGTCGGTCGCCGTCGTGCCGAAGTCACCGCGGACGATCTTGCCGAGGTACTCGAAGTACTGCACGAGCACCGGGCGGTCGTAGCCGGCCGCGTGCAGGCGCTCCTGCAGCTGGCTCGGGGTGAGGCGGCCACCGACCGATGCGGTGATCGGGTTCCCGATGACGCGCATCAGGAAGAACACGAGCGTCACCAGGATGAAGACGGTCGGGAAGATGAGGAGGAACCGGACGAGGACGTACCGGCCGAGCCCGCCACCGCTGCTCTTGGCACTGCGCTGTGCCTGTGGCTTGGTGGGGTCGGAACCGTTCACGTCCTGCGTCGCCTCGGGGGTGCTGAGGGTCACGGGGAGGGGTGCCTTTCGTGGACGTGACCAGGGGGCGCTCCTCGTGGGAACGCCCCCTGGTCGTCGTCGGTGTTACTTGGAGAGGGTCGCGTAGCGGAACTTGTACGAGGAGTCGAGGGTCAGGCCCTTGACGTCCTTGGCCGCGACGGCGACGGACTTGCCCTGGAGCAGCGGCAGCGTCGAGATCTGCGTCGCCTCACGCTCCTGCGCCTGCTCGATGAGGGTGGCGCGCTTGTCCTTGTCGGACTCCTGCTGCTCGTCGGAGATGAGCCCCTGGATCGTCGGGTCGTCGTAGTGGTTCTGCACGAAGTTGTCCTTCGTGAAGAACGGCGACAGGTAGTTGTCCGCGTCCGAGAAGTCCGGGAACCAACCGAGCTGGTACACCGGGTAGGCGTCCTTGGTGCGCTCCTGCGCGTAGGTCGTGTAGACCGTGGACTGGATGTTCACGGTGAACAGGCCGGAGTTCTCGAGCTGGGTCTTGAGCTCGGCGTACTCGTCGTCCGACGTCGAACCGTAGTGGTCCGGCGCGTACTGGATGTCGAGCTGCACCTTGCCGGTGACGCCCGCCTTCGACAGGGTCTCCTTCGCCTTGTCGACGTCGGCTCCGCCGTCACCGTCGCCGTAGAGCTTCTCGAACGGCTTCGAGGCGCCCGTCAGGCCGTCCGGCACCATCGAGTAGAGCGGCGAGTAGGTGTCGTTGTAGACGTCCTTCGCGAGCTTCTCGCGGTCGACGACGTCCGCGACGGCCTGGCGCACGGCGAGGGCCTTCGTCTCGTCGGCGTCCGACTGCTTCGCGCCGTACGGCTGCGTGTTGAAGTTGAAGACCAGGTAGCGGATCTCGCCGCCGGGGCCGTCGGTGACCTTGACCTTGTCGTCCTTGCGGAGGTCCGCGATGTCGGTCGGCGTCAGGGAGCGGTACGCCACGTCGACGTCGCCCTTCTGCACGGCGAGCTTGAGGTCGGTCTCCTTGGTGTAGTAGCTGGCCGTGACCTCGTCGGTCTTCGGCTTGCCCAGGAGCCCGTCGTAGTTCTTGTTCGCCTTGTACTGGATCGTGTCGTTCTCCTTGTAGGAGCTGATCTCGTACTGGCCGGCGAAGGCCTTGCCCTTCACGATGTCGGCCGCCGGCGTGAGCTTGTCGGCGGAGAAGACCTGCTCGTCGACGATCGGGCCGGCGGGGCTCGAGAGCACCTGGGGCCACGTCTGGTCGGCGTGGTCGAGGTTGAACACGACCGTGGTGTCGTCCGGCGTGTCGATGCTCTTGAGGTTGGCGAGCAGCGACTGCGGGCCGTTCTCGTTGTTGATCTTCAGCTCGCGCTCGAACGAGAACTTCACGTCGCTCGACGTCAGGTCGTGGCCGTTCGCGAACTTCAGCCCGCTCTTGAGCTTGACCGTGTACGTCGTGTCGTTGGTGAACTCGCCGCTCTCGGCGATGTCCGGCTTCACGTCCGGGCTGCCCACCGGGGTGTTCATCAGGAACGGGAAGACCTGGTTCTGCACTGCGAACGAGCCGTTGTCGTACGAGCCCGCCGGGTCGAGCGAGGTGATCTTGTCGGTCGTGCCGATGCTGATCCCGTTCAGGGCCGTGTCGCTGACGCTGCCGCCCGCGCAACCGGTGAGCACCAGCGCCGTCGCTGCTGCCCCGGCGCCGAGCGCGATGCCGCGCCTGCCCCACTTCGCTGTGTGCTTCTTGAACACGGATGCCATGTTCGATGCCTCTCTTGGTGGTGAATGCAAGGGTCCTGAACCGGTGGTGGAACGTCTGTGTACCCGGCCAGGAACGCTCATTGCTATCACCCTGTCACGGAACTGCACGAACCGAGGGAGATTTGTTTACACCGCTGTAATGCACGAGGGCGTCGCATGGCGCATGATCCGTGCGGACATGAGCGGCGCGTCGCGCAGCATTGTTGCGTGCTGCAACGTGCCGCTCGGTGGGGTGGCGGGCGGGTGGCGGGTGGTGCGGCCGGCGGCGCCGAGGCATGGGCCGCGGCAGGGGCGGCGGGCCAGCGACCGGCGCCGAGGTCGCAGAAAGTGTCGGGTCCGGCCGCGCCGCGCGACACGTTCTGCGACCTCGGCGTCGCGCGTGCGGCATGTCGTGCGACCTCGGCGTCGCAAGTCGGGCGCGGCGAGGTGGTGTGGGGACCGACCGGAGCGGGGCGAGGTTCGGCAGGGACCTGCGAGGCTGCGACCGGCGCCGAGGTCGCACAAAGTGTCGGGTCCGGTCGCGCCGAGCGATACGTTCTGCGACCTCGGCGTCACGCGCGCGGCACGTCGTGCGACCTCGGCGTCGTACGTCGGGCGCGGCGACGTGGTTTGACGACGGACCGGGCGGGGCGAGGTTCGGCAAGGACCGACAGGGCGGCGACCGGTGCCGAGGTCGCAGAAAGTGTCGTGTCCGGCCGCACCGAGCGACACCTTTTGCGACCTCGGCGTCGCACGCGCGGCACGTTGTGCGATCACGAGCCGCGTGGCCCGGTCGGAGCGGGGCGAGGTTCGGCAAGGACCGACAGGGCGGCGACCGGTGCCGAGGTCGCACAGAGTGTCGGGTCCGGCCGCGCCGAGCGACACGTTCTGCGATCTCGACGTCGCGCGCGCGGCACGTTCTGCGATCTCGGCGTCGCGCGCGCGGCATGTCGTGCGACCTCGAGCCGCGCAGGTCGGGCGCGGCGGAGGGCCGCCGGGGCCGCGGGGGGGGGGGGGGCGGAGACCGCCGGGGCCGGACTGCGGGCTAGGAGCTGGCAGCGGCCTCGGCGTCGGCGCGCAACCGCATGCGCTGGGCGTCGATGTCGACGAGCTGCCGCTGGATGTCCGCGCGCCGATCGGCCTGCTCGTTCGGGTCGGCCCGCTGCAGCTGCCCGAGCAACGAGGCCTTGCGCGCGAGCAGGTCGCGCTCGACCAGTGCCACGACGATGCTCCGGGCGTAGAGCGCGAGGTCCTCGTCGGTCCGGGCCGGGATCGGAGCGAGCGCGAGCTCCTGCACGAGACCCCGGAACGGTGCCGGGACGTCCTGCAGCAGCCGGTCGAGCCAGTCCCCCGCGCCGACCGCGTCGACGTTCGCGACCACGGCATCCCGCACGACCGACAGCATCGGCGCCGAGAAGGTGGCGGACGCGGCGAGACCGAGCAGCGGCAGCCCGACGTGTCCGGGCTGCTGCACCATCGCCATGACGGCGTCGCGTTCCATCCGGGTGATCGGGTCGGTCGGCAGGAGGCGGAGCCCGGCGACGGGTTCTTCCGGAGCGGCGGTGGGTTCTCCCCCGGCACCGTGGTGCGACGAGGACGTCGTGCTCGACGCCGCGCCGGCCCGCTGCCGGGCGGCCTCGACGGCACGGCGGACCTCGGGGATGTCCATGCCGAGCCACTTCGCGGTCTCCCGCGTGTACGCCGTGGCGAGGGTGCGGTCGCGGATGCCGGCGACGACCGGGGCGGCGTCACGAAGCCCGGCGACCCGGCCTTCGGCGGTCTCGATGTCGTGCGTCGCGAGCCGCCGGCGGATCATGAACTCGAACATCGGGCGCTTCGTGTCGATCAGGCGGGTGACGGCGGCGTCACCGCGCTGCAGGCGGAGGTCGCACGGGTCGAGGCCGCCGGGGGCGACGGCCACGTACGTCTGGGACGCGAAACGACTCTCCTCCGCGAACGCACGGGACGCGGCTCGTTGCCCGGCTTCGTCCGGGTCGAACGTGAAGACGATGTTGCCGAGCTGCGAGAGGTCACGGCCCGCGGAGTCGCCGAGCATCGGACGCAGCACCTTGATGTGGTCGACGCCGAACGAGGTCCCGCACGTGGCCACCGCGGTCGTGATGCCGGCGAGGTGGCAGGCCATGACGTCGGTGTAGCCCTCGACGATCACGACCTGCTTCTGCTTCGAGATGTCCCGCCGGGCGAGGTCGATGCCGTAGAGCACCTGGCTCTTGTGGTAGATCGGGGTCTCGGGCGTGTTGAGGTATTTCGGACCCTTGTCGTCGTCGAGCAGCCGGCGGGCACCGAAGCCGATCGTCGCACCGGTGACGTCGCGGATCGGCCACATCAGGCGACCGCGGAACCGGTCGTACGGCGAACGGTCGCCCTGCCCGGCGAGCCCTGCGGCGAGGATCTCGTCCATCGAGAAGCCCCGGCTGCGCAGGTGCTCGCGCGTGGCGTCGTACGACTGCGGTGCGAAGCCGACGCCGAAGTGCTGCGCCGCCGCCGGGTCGAACCCGCGCTCGCCCAGGAACTGCCGGGCGGGCTCGGCCGCCGCGGTGGTGAGCTGCGCGACGTAGAACTGCTGCGCCGCCTCGTTCGCGGCGATCAGCCGGGCGCGCTGGTTGTAGTCGGTACGCGGACCGTCGCCCTCTTCGTAGTGGAGCGTGAAGCCGATCTTCGCCGCCATCCGCTCGACGGCTTCCTGGAAGGTGGTGTGGTCCTGCCGGATGATGAACTCGAAGACGTCGCCGTCCTCGCCGCAACCGAAGCAGTGGTACCGGCCGACCTGCGGGCGGACGTGGAACGACGGTGAGCGCTCGTCGTGGAAGGGGCAGAGGCCCTTGAGCGAGCCGACCCCGGCCGACTTCAAGGTCACGTAGTCGCCGACGACGTCCGCGATGTTGACACGCGAGCGGACCTCGTCGATGTCGTTCCTCGCGATCCTGCCAGCCACCCCTCGATCTTAGTTCGTGGGAACGACACCGCCCGACCGAGCGTCAGCACTGTGGACCGCGTCAGACCGCGATGTGCATGCGCTCCTGCTCGCCGACCACGAGCCGCCGGTGCCACGCGATCGCGCCCTGGTCGGTCAGGCTCGCGACCTGGTCGACGACGGCACGGAGCCGCCCGGCATCGTCGGCAGCGGCCCGCCAGTCGGCGGCGAAGCCCGGCTCGAGGTCGGCGCTCCCGGTGGCGGCGAGGGCGTCGAGCAGCTCGGTCAGGATCCGCCGTTGGTCCTCGTACACCGGCTGCCGGTCGCCCTGCGTCATCACGAAGGCCGCGACGATGCCCTTGAGCACCGCGATCTCGCCGATGATCTCCGGCGGCGTCACCACCGAGGCGGCGAAGCGCACGAGCGACCCGGAGGCGTAGGACTCCCGCGTCGCCGCCGTGGCGGTCCGAGCGAAGCGGCCGATGAGCTGCGACGTGAGGTTCTTCAGCCGCGCGAGGTCGCGCCGGGACCCGTCGTAGGACGTCATCCACAGCGGCAGCGACCGGAGCCGGTCGAACGCCTCGAGCAGTTCGTCGCGGCTGAGGTCCGACCCCACCCACGCGTGCATGGCCGACACGATGTCGTTCTCGCCGACGCGGTCCCCGAGGGCGGCGACGTCGATGAACCCCGCGACGACGGCGTCCTCGAAGTCGTGCACCGAGTAGGCGATGTCGTCGGACAGGTCCATGACCTGCGCCTCGATGCACCGCTGGCGTCGTGGGGCGCCGGCGCGGAGCCACTCGAACGCGTCGTGGTCGTCGTCGTAGAAGCCGAACTTCGTGCGCCCGGACGATGCCTCGGACACGCCCTGTGCGGCCGGCCACGGGTACTTGCACGATGCGTCGAGGGACGCCCGCGTCAGGTTCAGCCCGTAGGCCCGGTCGTCGTCCGGGCCGGCGCCGTACACCTTCGGCTCGAGCCGGGTGAGGAGCCGCAGCGTCTGCGCGTTCCCCTCGAACCCGCCGATGCCCGTGGCCCAGGCGTTCACCGCGGTCTCGCCGTTGTGCCCGAACGGCGGGTGGCCGATGTCGTGCGCGAGGCAGGCGGTGTCGACGACGTCGGGGTCGAGCCCGAGGGAGTCGGCGAGCTCCCGGCCGACCTGGGCGACCTCGAGCGAGTGCGTGAGACGGTTCCGGGCGAAGTCGAGCCCGGTCGTCGGGCTGAGGACCTGGGTCTTCGCGGCGAGCCGCCGGAGGGCGCTCGAGTGCAGCAGGCGGGCGCGGTCGCGGGCGAAGTCGGACCGCCGGCTGCCGTGGGTCTCGGGCAGCCAGCGCTCGGCGTCGGCGGGCCCGTACGAACTCGTGGCGCTCATCCGCCGCTGTGGTGCAGCTCGGCGGCGGCGAGGACCTTGCGGAACTCGCTGTCGACGTCGCGCGACTCGAGCCAGCGGTCGGGCAGGGCGGTGCGCTTCGGGTGCCCGGCACGCCCGCGCGGTCCCTCGGCATCGGCACCCGGGTAGGGCGCGTCGTGGTCGAGCTGTCCGAGCAGGTCGTCGATCTCCTGCAGGCTCGAGGCCATCGCCAGACCGGAGCGGACGTCGCCACCGATCGGGTACCCCTTGAAGTACCAGGCGACGTGCTTGCGGACGTCACGGCAGCCGTGCTCCTCGGAGCCGAAGAACTCGACGAGGAGTTCGGCGTGCCGCTTGAACGCGACCGCGACCTCGCCGAGGGTCGGCATGTACCGCAGCCCTTCGCCGCGGAACGCCGCCGCCAGGTCGCCGAACAGCCACGGCCTCCCGAGGCACCCGCGCCCGACGACCACACCGTCGGCGCCGGTCTCCTCCACCATGCGGAGGGCGTCGGCTGCGGACCAGATGTCGCCGTTGCCGAGCACCGGGATGTCGGTGATGGTCTCCTTGAGCGTGGCGATCGCCGACCAGTCCGCGTGCCCCGAGTAGTGCTCGTTGGCGGTGCGGGCGTGCAGCGACACGGCGGCGACGCCGGCGTCCCGCGCGATGCGGGCGGCGTCGAGATAGGTGAGGTGGTCGGAGTCGATGCCCTTGCGCATCTTCACCGTGACCGGGACGTCACCGGCGGCGCGCACGGTCTTGGTGACGAGCTCCTTGAAGAGGTCGAGCTTCCACGGCAGTGCCGCCCCGCCGCCCTTGCGCGTGACCTTCGGCACCGGGCACCCGAAGTTCAGGTCGATGTGGTCGGCACGGTCCTCGCCGACGAGGATGGTCGCGGCCTCGGCCACGGTGTTCGGTTCGACGCCGTAGAGCTGGATCGACCGCGGGGTCTCGGACTCGTGGTGCTGGATGAGCTGCATCGACACCGGCGTGCGTTCGACGAGCGCACGCGAGGTGATCATCTCGCAGACGTACAGTCCGGCCCCGTACTCGCGGCAGAGCCGGCGGTACGCCATGTTCGTGATGCCCGCCATCGGCGCGAGCACGACGGGGACGTCGACCTCGATGGGGCCGATGCGCAGCGGTCGCGCTGGAGCGTGTGTGATCGTCATACCTGGTCCATCCTCCCACGTCGGTGCGCGCCGGTAGCGTTCTCCACATGACCACCGATGCCATCGCCAGGTTCGACGCCGACGCCGCCGCCCGTGGCCTGCGGGTCGAGGTCGTCGATCGGCCCGCGGCGGACTCGTTGCCCGAGGCCGCGGCCCTGCTCGGCATCGAGCCCGGCGACATCGTGAAGACCCTCGTGGTGAAGCGGCACGACGGCGGGTTCCTGCTCGCCCTGGTGCCGGGTGGGCGCAGCATCGCGTGGAAGAAGCTCCGCGCGGTCGTCGGCGTCAACAAGCTCTCGATGCCGGATGCCGCCACCGCGCTCGAGGCGTCCGGCTACGAGCGCGGCACCATCACGCCGGTCGGCGCGACGGGCGACCTGCCGGTCTACGCCGACGAGCGCATCGTCGGCCGGCGGGTCGCACTCGGGGCCGGACGGCACGGCGCGAGCGCCTTCGTCGACGCCGACGACCTCGTCGCGGCCTACGCCGCGACGGTCGCCGACATCACCGACGAGGAACCCGTCCGCTAGGACGCGTCAGTCGGGCACCTCGGTCCAGACGCCCTCGGCGCCCGGGACGAAGCAGGAGTCGCCCTCGCAGACCGGCGCACCGCCGGGCGTGACCAGCGTCAGCAGGGCGGGTCCGGCCTCCAGACCGTCCGACTGGAGGCGCGGCTCGGCCGAGCCGTCCAGGCGCACGTCCGTCACCGGTTCACCGCCGCATCCGCTGCCGCGTCGTCGGCGGCACGCTGCTGCGCGTCCGCGAGGTCGGACGGCGTCGTCGCACGGAGCGCGACGACCTGCGTGAGCACCTGTGTGAAGGCCGTCGGGTCCTGGGCTCCGGACACGCCGTACTTGCCGTCGATGACGAAGAACGGGACACCGTTGATGCCGTAGGACAGGGCCTGCGCCTGGTCCGCCCGGACGGCGGCGAGCTGCGTGTCCTCGCGGAGGGTGGCGAGGACCTCGTCGCGGTCGAGCCCGATCTCGGCGCCGAGGTCGGCCAGGGTCGCGTCCTCGCCGACGTGCTCGCCGCGTTCGAAGTACGCGGTGAACAGCCGCTCGACCATGTCCAGCTGCTTGCCGTGCTGCTTCGCGAGGTGGATGACCTGGTGGGCCTTCACGGTGTTCGTGTGGTGCACGGCGTCGAAGTCGTAGTCGAGGCCGACGGACGCGGCGATGCCGGTGACCTGGTCGAGCATCTGCTGGGCCTGTTCGACGGGCATGCCCTTGTGGTTCGACAGGAACTCGGCCTCGGTGCCCTCGAAGTCCACGGGGGTGTCCGGGCTCAGCTCGAAGGAGTGGTACTCGACCTCGACGGGGCGGCCGGAGTCCGTGGCGGCGAAGGCGGCGACGCCGGCCTCGAACTTCCGCTTGCCGATGTAGCACCAGGGGCAGGCGATGTCGGACCAGACATCGACCTTGACAGAGTCGTTCATGCTCAACGACAACGCGGCCGTCGCCCGGGCATTCCCGGGCGAGGCCGCGTCGTGCGGAGGGGCCGTGTTGCGGTGGGTCAGGCGCCGAGCAACCGCGTGGCGAGGTAGCCCTGCAGCTGGTCGAGGGCGACGCGCTCCTGCGACATCGTGTCGCGCTCGCGCACGGTGACGGCCTTGTCCTCGAGCGTGTCGAAGTCCACCGTGATGCAGAACGGCGTGCCGATCTCGTCGTGGCGACGGTAGCGGCGTCCGATCGCCCCGGCGTCGTCGAAGTCGACGTTCCAGTACTTGCGCAGGTCGTCGGCGAGGCCGCGGGCCACCGGCGAGAGCTGCTCGTTCCGGGACAGCGGCAGCACCGCGGCCTTGACCGGGGCGAGGCGCGGGTCGAGGCGCAGGACGGTGCGCTTGTCGACGCCGCCCTTCGCGTTCGGGGCCTCGTCCTCGTGGTACGAGTCGAGCAGGAACGCCATCAGCGCGCGCGTCAGACCGAACGACGGCTCGATGACGTAGGGCACGTACTTCTCGTTCGCCGCCTGGTCGAAGTAACGGAGGTCCTGACCCGACGACTCGATGTGGTTGTTGAGGTCGAAGTCGGTGCGGTTCGCGACGCCCATCAGCTCGCCCCACTCCGAGCCGGCGAAGCCGAAGCGGTACTCGATGTCGGCGGTGGCGTCGGAGTAGTGCGCCCGCTCGCCGTCCGGCACGTCGAAGCGCCGCAGGTTCTCCGGGTCGATGCCGAGCTCGGTGTAGAAGGCGACCGAGTCGGCGATCCACTGCTCGTAGTGCTCGCCAGCCTCGGCCGGCGGGACGAAGTACTCGATCTCCATCTGCTCGAACTCGCGGGTGCGGAAGATGAAGTTGCCGGGGGTGATCTCGTTGCGGAACGCCTTGCCGACCTGGCCGATGCCGAAGGGGGGCTTCATCCGGCTGGTGGTGACGACCTGTGCGAAGTCGACGAAGATGCCCTGCGCGGTCTCCGGGCGGAGGAAGTTCAGCCCCTCCTCGGACTCGACCGGGCCGAGGTAGGTCTTGAGCATGCCGGAGAACTCGCGGGGCTCGGTCCACTCACCGCGGGTGCCGCAGTTCGGGCAGGCGATCTCGGCCATGCGGCCCTCGGGGTCACGGCCCTTCTTGGCGACGAACGCCTCGATCAGGTGGTCCTCGCGGAACCGGTGGTGGCAGTGCAGGCACTCCACGAGCGGGTCGGTGAAGGTCGCGACGTGCCCGGAGGCCTCCCACACCTTGCGCGGCAGGATGACGGCGGAGTCGAGGCCGACCATGTCGCCACGCCCACGGACGAACCGCTGCCACCACTGGCGCTTGATGTTCTCCTTGAGCTCCACACCGAGGGGCCCGTAGTCCCACGCGGAGCGGGAGCCTCCGTAGATCTCACCCGACTGGAAGACGAAGCCGCGGCGCTTGGCCAGGGCGATGACGCTGTCGAGACGGGAGGGCTGTGCCAAAGGGTGCTCCAGAGGTCGCCGAGCTGGAGGCTCGGTGCGGAAACGTACCGGGCAAGACTAGCGGCCCAGCACCTCGGCCACCGCGTCCACGTCCGACTCGTCGTTCCAGTGGTGGAACGCGAGCCGCAGCCGGCCGGCTCGTCCCGACGCCGTGATCCCGGCCGCGGTGAGCGCCGCCAGCCGCGACCCGGTCGGGTCCGGCAGGGTCGTCACGGCCTGCGTCTGCCGAGCCGTGCCGAGGCGGTCCGCGAGCCGGTCCGCGAGACCCGTGGCGTGCCTCCAAGCCGACCGGACGTTGAGGGAGGCGACGTGCCGCAGGGCGGCGACCGCCCCGGGCCAGGCCTGCCAGGCGGGCGACACGTCGAACCGTCGGGCATCGTCGGCCAGCCGCATCTCGGGGCCGTAGCAGGAGCTCCACACGTCGGCGCCGGCGTACCACCCGGCCTGCACGGGCCGCAGCCAGTCCTGCGCCGCCTCCGACACGGTGGCGAAGGCGACCCCGCGGGGCGCGCAGAGCCACTTGTAGGCGTGCGTGACGCTGACGTCGACGTCCGCGACGGCGAAGCCGGCGACGGACAGGGGCAGGATCCCCGCCGCCTGGGTGAGGTCGCAGAGCGTGCGGGCGCCGACCGCACGTGCCGCCGCGACGACGGCACCGCTGTCCACGACCGTGCCCGTGGCGGACTGCACCGCGGACCAGGCGACGAGGTCGGTGTCCGGGGTGATGCTCCGGGCGAGTGCGTCGAGCGGGACGCTCCGGACCCGGACCCCACGGTGCGCCTGGGCGAGGAACGGGAAGACGATCGAGCTGAAGTCACCGTCCGCGACGACCACCTCGGCGCCGTCCGGCAGTGCGGCCGCGACGACCGCGGTCATCGCCGAGGTCTGCGAACCGGTCGCCACCCGGTCGCTCGGGACACCGACGATCCCGGCGAACAGCGCGCGTCCCTCCTCCACGAGGTCGCCGTACCGGACCGGGCAGGACCCGGCGCGTCCCCACTCGTCGAGGTCGGCACGCATCGCCGCGAGGGTGCCGTGCGTGGGCAGCCCGGCGGTGCAGGCGGCGAGGTACCCGTGGCCGTCGACGAAGGAGTCCATGGCACGATGGTCGGCCCGCTGCACGCATCACACCAGTACAGGCTCGTTGCCGGTGCCATAACATTCCGTTATGGAGCACCTCGACCCGCAACTGTTGCGTGCGCTCCGTGCCGTCGCCGACACCGGGTCCATCACCGGAGCGGCGAACGCGCTCGGCTACAGCCAACCGGCGGTCAGCCAGCTGCTCCAGCGCGCCGAACAGCGGCTCGGGCACACCCTGGTGCTCCGCGGAGCCCGGGGCGTCACCCTCACCGAAGCCGGCCGGGTCCTCGCCGGCCACGCCCTGCACGTCCAGAGTGCACTGGCCGCCGCACAGGAGGACCTCGACGCCGTCGGCGGCCTCGCCCGCGGGCGCGTCCGGATCGCCGGGTTCCCCAGCGCCTCGTCGACCCTCGTGCCCGCCGTGCTCGCCTCGATGTCGGCGACGGTCCCGGGTGTCACGACGTCGTACGTCGAGGTCGAGCCGCCCGAGGCACTCGACCTGTTGCGTCGTGGCGAGGTGGACGTCGCGCTGACGTTCACCTACGTCGGGGAGGACCTGCCGGCCGATCCGGCGCTGGTCACCCGGTCGCTCGGGCGGGACCCGCTCGCCCTCGTGACGGCTTCCGAGGAGATGCACCGGCCTGGCCCGCCGAACCCGCATCGGCCGCACCGGCCTGGCCCGCCGAACCCGCATCGGCCGCACCGGCCTGGCCCGTCGGACCCGCAGCACCGGCCGCACCGGCCTGGAGGCGCGGATCACCGCCGTCCCGCAGCTGCGGCCCGCCCCGTGGCCGGCCCGGCATCCGTCGACCTGGCGTCCCAGCGGGACGCGCGTTGGATCGGCGGGTGTCCGCGCTGCCGCGGGCACCTGCTCGCCTCGTGCGCGAGCGCCGGGTTCACCCCGGACGTCGTGCTCGAGACGGACAACGCCGCGGCCGTCGTCGGGCTCGTCGCCGCCGGCCTCGGGGTGGCGCTGCTCCCTCGGCTCGCACTCGCGACGACCGTCATCCCGGAGGGCGTCGCGGTCCGGGCGGTCGACGACGCGCTCGCCCGACGGGTCGAGGTGGTCGTGGCACGCGGCGCGGAGCGCGTCCCGAGCGTCCGGGTGACCCTCGACGCGGTCGGCGCGGCCGCGCACCTGCTCGGCTGACTGGCTGGCCGGCACGGACGTGCGGCCGGCCGGTACTCGACAGGCCCGGGTGCGTCCGTGTCGGTCGCAGGACGTGCCGCGAGCGGACCGGGCTGGTCACAGGACGTGCCGCGAGCCTCCTTGCCGAGCGACACTTCCTGCGACCAGCTCGCGGCGCGCGGCCAGCGGCCGTCAGGCGGTGGGAGCGTCCACGGCGCCGCCGTACCGTCGGTCACGGCGCGCGTACTCCTCGATCGCACCCCACAAGTCGGTGCGGCGGAAGTCCGGCCAGAGCCGGTCGAGGAACACCATCTCGGCGTACGCCGACTGCCAGAGCAGGAAGTTGGACGTTCGCTGCTCCCCCGAGCTCCGGAGGAACAGGTCGACGTCCGGCATCTCCGGCACGTACAGCCGTTTGGCCAGGGCCTTCTCGGTGACCTGGCTCGGCTTCAGCCGGCCGGCCGCGACGTCCTCCGCCATGCCCCGCACGGCGTCGACGATCTCGTTCCGACCGCCGTAGTTGACGCACATCGTCAGGGTGAGGACGTCGTTGCCAGCGGTCATCCGCTCGGCCTGCTCGAGCTCCTCGATGACGCTGCGCCACAGCCGTGGCCGTCGTCCGGCCCACCGCACGCGCACGCCCCACTCGTGCAGCTGGTCGCGTCGACGCCGGATGACGTCGCGGTTGAAGCCCATCAGGAACCGGACCTCCTCCGGGGAGCGCTTCCAGTTCTCCGTCGAGAACGCGTACGCCGAGATGTGCCGCACCCCGATCTGGATGCCGCCCGCGACGACGTCGAGCAACGAGGCCTCGCCCGCCTTGTGGCCCTCGATGCGGGTCAGGCCGCGGCCGTTCGCCCACCGGCCGTTGCCGTCCATCACGATCGCCACGTGCTCGGGCACGAACCGGGGCGGGATCGCCGGGGGTGTCTCGCCGGTCCAGTCGATCGGGAGGAACGGCTCGGCGTCGTCGTGGCGGCGGGGGCTCATGCGGTGCGGGTTCCTTCGGCGGCGGGATCGTGGACGGAGTCGGTCGGGTCGGCGGCGCGGTCGGTCGGGTCGGGACCCTGGCCGGAGCCGGTCGGGTCGGGTCTGGTCGGGTCGGGGCCCTGGCCGGGGCCGGTCGGGTCGGGGCCCTGGCCGGGGCCGGTCGGGTCGGGGCCCTGGCCGGGGCCGGTCGGGTCGGGGCCCTGGCCGGGGTCACGGTCGGTCGGATCGGGCACAGGTACGGCCGGTCGCGGGGTGGCGGCGACCGCGCGCGCCGTGGCCTCGGGTCCGTCGTGGGTGAGCGGGACAGGCAGCGGGTGCTCGGACCGGTCGACGTGCGGCAGCGACCGGAGCGATCGTTCCAGGTGCCACTGGGCGTACGCCGCGACCACGCCGGACGCCCGGGAACGCGTGCGCTCGTCGGCCGCGTCGACCACCGGCCAGTCGCCGGCCAGCAGGGACCCGAGCAGGTGCAGCGTGTCCGGGTCGAGGCGGGGCGTGCCGGGAGGCGCGGCGCGGTCGGCCACCACGCCGCCGAGTTGCACGACGAACGCCGAGTGCGGTCCGGGCTCCCCGGTGACGGCGCAGTCCGAGAACGACGGCGCCCACCCGGCGATGCTCATCGCGCGGAGCAGGTACGAGTCGAGGGTCGCACTCGTCACGTGCTCACCGCGGGACAGCGACCGGAGCGCCCCGACGAGCAGCAGGTACTGCTGGAGTCCGGCGTCCGCCTCGCTCAGTCGGTCGGCGGTCTCGACCATGGCGCTCGCAGCGGTGTACGCCCCGTAGTCGGCGACGATCTGCGCGCCGTACGACCCCAGGGACTCCGCCTGCGTGACGATGTCGAGCGAGCGACCCTCGTAGAACTGGGCGTCGACGACCATGAACGGCTCGAGCCGGGAGCCGAACTTCGACGCCGTGCGCCGGACGCCCTTCGCGACGGCACGGATCTTGCCGTGCTGCCGGCTGAGCATGGTGACGATGCGGTCCGCTTCCCCGAGCTTGTGGGTGCGCAACACGACGCACTCGTCCCGGTACAGCGGCATTGCTCCAGTATCCCCCTCCGCACCGACACCCCGCGCCGCCCGGTGTGCGCTCGGCGTGCGCCCGGCGTGCGCTCGCACCGTGCGAGGCCAGGGCACGACCCTTCCGCAGTGTGCGAGGTCCCGACCACCGTGACGCCCTCGCGGGGTCCCACAGCACGCGGAACCTCGCACACTGCGTCGGCGGGATCGCACGGTGCGAGGGCGGTGCGCCAGCGGCGCGGGCGCGGCGCGCCAGCGGCGCGGCCGGTGGCCCGACGCGACCACGGACTGGAGGCGCGGCACGGGTCGGACCCGCACCGCGCCTCCAGGCAGGGCCGCGCGCTAGGCGGAGACGAGCTCCGGGCTACCCGATGCGGCCCCGGCGCGCACGGCGCGGTTCACCGCGGACACGATGGCCTTGAGCGACGCCGTCGCGATGTCGGCGTCGATGCCCACACCCCACAGGCGCACCCCGTCGACGTCGAGCTCGACGTACGACGCGGCCTTGGCGTCACCGGAGGCGCTCATCGTGTGCTCCGAGTAGTCGTACAGCGTGACGTCGACGCCCTGGTCGCGCATCACCGTGAGGAACGCGTCGATCGGACCAGTGCCGACGGCGTCCGCCTCGACCGAGCCCTCGTCGACGCGCATCGCGACCGACAGCTTCGTGGTGCCGTCGAAGTCGCTCGACGTCGCCGTCTTCGTGATCTCGTACCGGCCCCACTTGTCCGACTCGTCGGCGGCCGGCAGGTACTCGTCGCGGAACAGGTCCCAGATGCGCTCCGACGAGAACTCGCCGCCCTCGGCGTCGGTGCGCTGCTGCACGACGCCGGAGAACTCGATCTGCAGCTTCCGGGGCAGGTCGATGGCGTGGTCGGTCTTGAGCAGGTAGGCGACGCCGCCCTTGCCGGACTGCGAGTTGACGCGGATCACGGCCTCGTAGGAACGGCCGATGTCCTTCGGGTCGACGGGCAGGTACGGCACCGCCCACTCGATCTCGTCGATCGACTTGCCCGCCGCGTCGGCCTTCGCCTGCATCGCGTCGAAGCCCTTCTTGATGGCGTCCTGGTGCGATCCGCTGAAGGCCGTGTAGACCAGGTCGCCCGCCCACGGCTGACGCTCCGGCACCGGCAGCTGGTTGCAGTACTCGACGGTGCGCTTGATCTGGTCGATGTCCGAGAAGTCGATCTCGGGGTCGACCCCCTGCGTGAACAGGTTCATGCCGAGGGCGACCAGGTCGACGTTGCCGGTGCGCTCACCGTTGCCGAACAGGCAGCCCTCGATGCGGTCCGCCCCGGCCATGTAGCCGAGCTCCGCGGCGGCGACGGCGGTGCCACGGTCGTTGTGCGGGTGCAGCGACAGGATGACGTCCTGCCGGTGGGCGAGGTTCCGCGACATCCACTCGATCGAGTCGGCGTACACGTTCGGCGTGGCCATCTCGACGGTCGCCGGCAGGTTGATGATGACCTTGCGGTCCGGGGTGGGCTCGAAGACCTCGAGCACGGCGTTGCAGATCTGCACCGCGACCTCGAGCTCGGTGCCGGTGTACGACTCCGGCGAGTACTCGTAGAAGACCTTCGTGTCGTGCTGCAGGTTCGCCTCGGCGGCGCGGCACAGCTTCGCGCCGGACACCGCGATGTCGACGACCCCCTGCACGTCGGTGCGGAAGACGACCTCGCGCTGGACGATCGACGTCGAGTTGTACAGGTGGACGATGGCCTGCTCGGCGCCGTCGATCGCCTCGTAGGTGCGGTTGATCAGGTGCTCGCGTGCCTGGGTGAGCACCTGGATCGTGACGTCGTCCGGGATCGCGCCCTCGTCGATGAGGGAGCGGACGAAGTCGAAGTCGGTCTGCGAGGCGCTCGGGAACCCGACCTCGATCTCCTTGTAGCCCATGCGGACGAGCAGGTCGAACATGGCGCGCTTGCGCTCGGAGTCCATCGGGTCGATGAGTGCCTGGTTGCCGTCGCGCAGGTCGACGGCACACCAGCGCGGGGCCTGCTCGATGCGCTTCGTCGGCCAGGTCCGGTCCGGCAGCTCGACACGGATCTGGTCGTGGAACGGGACGTACTTGTGGATCGGCATCCCGGAGGGGCGCTGCGTGTTCTGCATGGTTTCGTCGCTTTCGTCGCGGTGGTGTGTTCTGCGTGGTTGCGGCCACGACGGACTCCGCGACGAGGTGGGCCGTTGTGTCAGGCCTCGTCGCGGCAGCGAAGGAGGAGGAGCGCCGAGAACATGGTGCGACCACCGTAGCACTGGTGTACCAACCGGGTGCAACGGTGTGACGCGCACCGCCGGACGGGAGGCGCGGCGCCGGCTGGCACCGTGCCTCCCGTCCGGCGGCGGTCGCGGCCCCGGCCAGGGCGACCGGAGGGGTCAGTCGACCGCGAGCGCCTCGGTCGGCGGGACGCGCATGGCGCGCCGCACCGGCGCGATCGTGGCGACGACCGCGAGCACCAGGGCACCGACGACCACGATGCCGATCGTCAGCGGCGGCAGCACCGGGGTGACCGGGGTCCCGAGCGAGCCGAGCAGCGTCTGCCCGCCGACCCACCCGTACACGGTGCCGAGCACGAGCCCGGTGACGACGGCCGCGACGACCATCTGCACGGCCTCGGTGACGATCATCCGGCGGACCTGCGCTCCGGTCAGTCCGAGCACCCGCAGGAGTCCGAGCTCCCGGCGGCGCTGCAGCACCCCGAGGGCGAGCGCGTTCACGACGCCGACCGCGGCGATCACGGCGGAGAACCCGACGATGACGCTGATCACGGCGTTCAGCTGGACGAAGAAGTCCCGCATGGCCTGGACCTGGTCCTGACTGCCGCCCTCGAGCTGTCCGCGCAGCTGCTCCTCGAGCACGTGCTGCATGATCCCGAGCGCCACCGCGAACGTGACGAGCAGGGTGACCCCGATGACGAGCCCGATCGTGGCGCGGGACGACCGCCCCGGCGCCCGCATCGCGTTGCGGCCGGCGAGCAGGACCACCGGGTCGCGCGACCCGATCCGGCCGATCAGCTGCAGCACAGGCGGCATCACGATCGTGGCGCCGACGGCGACGCCGGCGAAGGAGACGAAGCCACCGAGGGCGGCGGGCAGCACCGCGATCGGTGACGCAGAGCTGCCGACGAGCCCGACGACCATGAGCAGGGCGCCGCCCGCCATGAGCAGGATCGCCCAGACCTTCCGGGCGGTGCCGGAACGGACGTACTCGTGAGTGGGCTCGACGCTCGACGACAGCGCCTGCAGGGGTGTCACGGTCAGCACGCGCCGCGACCCCACGGCGAAGGCACCCCAGGTGGCGAGCACCACGGCCGCCACGGGGAGCACGAGCTCCCACGGCAGGAGCGTGTAGGTGGTGTCCGGCAGGAAGCCGTTGCCACGGAGCACGACCACGAACAGGGCGCTGAGCCCGGTGCCCGCGACCGCCCCGATCAGCCCGCCGAGCACGCCGACCAGCAGCCCGGTCCGGGTGATCCGGCCGCGCAGCGTGGCGCCGGTCGCCCCGACGAGCCGCTGGAGCGCGATGATCCGGGTCTGCCCGGCGATGAGCGTCGCGCAGGTGTTGGCGGTCACGATCGCCCCGACGTAGAGCGCGATGCCGAGGAAGAGCCAGCCGACGACGGACAGGATCGCCCTGACCGGGCCGAGGTCGGCGAGCCCGGCAGCCCCGAGCGCCTCGGTGACGATCCCGGGGGCGATGACGAGCGCGGAGCCGAAGGTGGTGCCGAGCGCGGCGACGAGCACCGTCGGCGAGAAGTCGCGGATGCCGTTCACGCTGCGGCCTCCATCCCGAGCATCGTCGCGGAGATCTCGGCGGCGTCCATCGCCGGCCGGTCCCCCACGACGCGGCCGTCGGCGAGGAAGAGGATCCGGTCGGCGTTCGCGGCGGCCACCGGGTCGTGCGTCACCATGACGACGCTCTGGCCCCAGTCGTCCACCGCCCCGCGGAGGATCTGCAGCACGTCGCGCCCCGTCCGGGAGTCCAGCGCGCCGGTCGGCTCGTCGGCGACGACCACCGCTGGCCGGGACGCCAGCGCCCGCGCGATCGCGACGCGCTGCTGCTGTCCGCCGGAGAGCTGGTGCGGGCGGTGCGAGAGCCGGTCGCCGAGTCCGAGCATCTCGACGAGGCGGTCGATCCACGCCGATTCCTCGCGACTCGGCTTGTGGCCGCCGAGCAGGAACGGCAGCCGGATGTTCTCGCTGATGTCCAGGGTGGGGACGAGGTTGAACGACTGGAACACGAACCCCAGCCGACGCCGGCGCAGTTCGGTCAGGTCCTTGTCGCCGAGCCCGGTGACGTCGACCCCGTCGATCTGGATGCGCCCAGCGGAGACCGCGTCGAGGCCGGCGGCGACGTGCATGAGCGTCGACTTCCCGGAGCCGGACGGGCCCATCACCGCGGTGAACTCCCCCGCACCGATGTCGACGCTGACGTCGTCGAGCGCCGTCACCCGGCGCGCGGCGTCGCCGTAGTGCTTGGACACGTGGTCGAGACGGATGATCGGAGTGTGGCTGCTGGTCATGCATCCACGATGACGGCCGGGAGGCCCGCCCCGCGTCGGTCCGTCGGCTCCTGTGGATCGTCCGCTCGGCTCGGATCCCTGTGGAGGGATCATCCGAGCGGATGACGCTCAGTCCGCCTTGGCCACCAGTCCGTGCTCGTGGGCGAAGACGACGAGCCGCACGCGGTCGCGCAACTCGAGCTTCGTGAGGACCCGCGAGATGTGGGTCTTCACGGTCGCCTCGCTGACGTACTCGTGCTGCGCGATCTCGCTGTTGCTGAAGCCACGTGCGGCGAGGTCGAAGATCTCCCGCTCGCGCGGGGTGAGGTCGGCGAACGCTGCCGGGACCGACGCTGCCTGCTCGCTCGCGTCCTCGTAGCGGCGCAGGAGCTCGCGGGTGGCCGAGGCCGCGAAGACGGCGGTGCCGGCGTGCACCGTGCGGATCGCGGCGAGCAGGAACTCGGGGTCGGCGTCCTTCAGCACGAAGCCGCTCGCTCCGGCGCGGATCGCCTTCGCCGCCGCCTCGTCGAAGTCGAACGTCGTGAGCACGAGGACCTTCGCGCCGTCGGTGCCGCTGTCCTCGACGATGCGTGCGGTGGCGGTGATGCCGTCCATCACGGGCATCCGGACGTCCATGAGCACCACGTCCGGTCGGCCACGTCGCACGAGCTCCACGCCCTCGGCGCCGTCGCCGGCCTCGCCGACGAACTGCAGGTCGGCCTGCGAATCGATCAGCATCCGGATGCCGGTGCGGAACAGGGCCTGGTCGTCGACGAGCGCGACGCGGATCGGGGTGTCGTTCATCGGCCGGTGCGCTCCTGGTGGGTCGAGGTGGTGGTGGTGGTGGGCGGTGCGGTCGGCACGAGCCCGCGCGGCATCTGCCCGCTCGCGGGGACGGCCGGCATCCGGACCGCGACCGCGAAGTCGGAGCCCCGCGGACCCGCGGTCATCGTGCCGCCGGTCATGGTGGCACGTTCGCGCATCCCGACGAGACCGTGCCCGGTGCCGGGGCCACGGGTGCCGTCGTCGGCGCGCCGGTTCACCACGGTGATCTCCACCGTGTCCGGCCGGTAGGTGAGCGCTGCGTGCACCGGAGCACCCGGCTCCCCGTGCTTCCACGCGTTCGTCAGGCTCTCCTGGACGATCCGGTAGACGGCGAGCTGCGTGGACGTCGGCAACCCCTCCGGGTCCCCCTCGCGCTCGACCCGGACGTCGAGTCCGACCTCGCGCATCTCCCCGACGAGCCGTTCGATGTCGTCGATCTCCGGCGTCGGTGCGGTGCCCTGCTCGTGTCGGAGCGCACCGAGGAGCTCCCGGACGTCGCCGAGGGCCCGCCGGGCCGTGGTCGAGATCGTGCCGAGGGCCTCGTCGGCGATGGCCGGGTCCGCCTTGAGCGCGTAGCGCGCGCCGTCCGCCTGGGCGATCACGACGGCCAGCGAGTGGGCCACGATGTCGTGCATGTCCCGGGCGATGCGGACCCGCTCCTGCTCCACGGCGACGGCCCGGTCGGCCCGTGCGGCGTCGCGTTCGGCGACGAGCTGGGCCTCGCGGCTCATGCTCGCCGACCGCCGGACCCGACGGACCAGTCCGCCCAGCCACGGCAGGAGCAGCAGGAGCAGGATGCCGGCGAAGTACGCCACCGTGACCCGCAGCGATTCCAGTTCCGGCCCGGACGCCGTCTGGATCCCGAGCCGCATCTGGTAGTCCTGCCAGCCGAGGTACCCGGCCGCGACGAGGGAGCCGCCGATCGCGGACACCAGGCCGGCGGTCCGGACCCGACGGCTGCCGTACGCGCTGGTCGTGTACATCACGGCTGCGATGAAGACGTTCGACAGGTCCGGGTCCTGCCCGGTCACCATCTCGAAGACGGCGAACACCCAGGCGATGCCGAGTGCCAGACCCGGCGAGAGGCGCCGGATCGCCAGCGCGCCGGTCATGCCGACGACGGTCAGCAGGGCGAGCGGCGAGTCCAGTCCGCGCGCCGACGCCACCATGACGAGCGCGCCGAGCACCACGGCGACCACCACGTCGGTGATGACCTGCGCGCGCAGCATGGGACGGAACACGCCTCCACGCTACGGCCTGGAGGCACGGCGCGCGTCCGCCTCTGGAGTGACGTCCGCAGCCGGTCGGGTCAGAAACCGAGCCGGCCGAGCTGCTTCGGGTCGCGCTGCCACTCCTTGGCCACCTTCACCCGGATGTTCAGGTACACGTGGCGGCCGCCGAGCAGTGCCTCGATCTCGGTGCGGGCGCGCGATCCGACGTCCTTGAGGCGCTCGCCCTTCCGCCCGATGACGATCGCCTTCTGGCTGTCGCGCTCGACGAACAGGTTCGCGAAGATGCGCAGGGGCCCGTCGGCGTCGTCGTCCTCGTCCGGTTCGACGATGTCCTCGATGACGACCGCGAGCGAGTGCGGGAGCTCGTCGCGGACGCCCTCGAGCGCTGCCTCGCGGATGAGTTCGCCGATGCGCTCCTCGTCCGTCTCCTCGGTGACGGTGGACGCGTCGTACAGCTGCGGGGACTCGGGCAGCAGGGCCGTGATCTCGTCGAGCAGGACCTCGAGCTGGATCCCCTTCGTCCCCGACGTCGGGATGATCGAGTCCCACTCCCGGAGCTGCGAGACGGCGAGGAGCTGCTCGCCGACCTTGTCCTTCGGGGTCCGGTCGATCTTCGTCACGATCGCGATCTTCTTCGCGCGCGGGTACTGGTCGAGCGTGTCGTTGATGAACTTGTCGCCCGGGCCGATCGGCTCGTTCGCCGGCACGCAGAACCCGATCACGTCGACGTCGCCGAGGGTGGACTGCACGAGGTCGTTGAGCCGCTCGCCGAGGAGCGTGCGCGGGCGGTGCACACCGGGGGTGTCCACGATGATGACCTGCCCGTTCGGCCGGTGCACGATGCCGCGGATGGCACGCCGCGTGGTCTGCGGCTTCGACGAGGTGATCGCGACCTTCTCGCCGACGAGCGCGTTTGTCAGCGTCGACTTGCCGACGTTCGGGCGGCCGACGAAGGAGACGAAGCCGGCGCGGTAGGGCCCCTCGGGTGCGGAGGACGTGGTGTCGGTCATGCGTGCGTGGTTCCCGTCGTGGTGGGTGCTGCGTCGTCGAAGGCTTCCTCGACGCCGGCGAGTTCCGGTGTGCGCTCGGCGAGCACGGTGATGAGGTGTCGGCGCTTGCCCTCGACCCGGTCGGCCGTGAGCACGACGCCGGAGACCGTGACGGTCTCGCCGCGCACCGCCAGGTGGCCGAGCTCCTTGGTGAGGAGGCCGCCCGCGGTGTCGACGTCGTCGTCCTCGAGCTCGATGCCGAACAGGTCGCCGAGTTCGTCGACGGGTAGTCGGGCGGAGATGCGCCACAGGCCGGGCTCGACCTCGACCCGGTCGACGACGGCGCGGTCGTACTCGTCGGAGATGTCCCCGACGAGTTCCTCGATGAGGTCCTCCATCGTGACGAGCCCCGCGACGCCGCCGTACTCGTCGACCACGAGCACGAGGTGGTTCTTGGCGACCTGCATGTGCCGGAGGGTGTCGTCGGCGGCCTTCGACTCCGGCACGAACTCGGCGGGACGCAGGAGGGTGGTGACGCGCTCGGCACCGGAGCCCGGCCGTTCGTAGAGCGCACGGGAGACGTCGCGCAGGTACAGCACGCCGAGCACGTCGTCGCTGTCCTTGCCCGTCACCGGCATGCGGGAGACGCCGGCGGCGAGGAACTGCTCCATGCCCGCGGCGAGGGTGTCCGACCCGTCGACGGTGAGCATGTCCGTGCGCGGCACCATCACCTCGCGCACGAGGGTGTCGCTGAACTCGAAGACCGAGTGGATGAGCTCGCGGTCGTCCTGCTCGAGCACGTTGCTCTCGGTCGCCTCGTCGACGAGCGAGAGCAACTGCTCCTCGCTCGAGACCGTCGAGGCGCTGCCGCCACGACCGGGCGTCACGCGGTCCCCGATGGCGACGAGCAGCCCGGCGAGCGGCCCGAGCACGATGCGGACGCCGCGGACGAGACCGCCGGTGGCGGCGATGAGCGCCTCGGCGTGGGCGCGTCCGACGCTGCGCGGGCTCGACCCGACGAGCACGAACGACACCGCGGTCATGATCGCCGCGGCGACGATGAGCGCCACCCACCAGGTGTCGAACACCATGACGAGGGCGATCGCCACGAGCACGGCAGCCGCCGTCTCCGCGAGGACGCGGAAGAAGTTCAGCGCGTTGACGTGCGCGCCGACGTCGTCGCCGATGGCCTCGATCGCCCGTCGGCGCTTGCTGCCCCGGGCGATCTCGTCGAGGTCGGCGCGGGACAGCACCGTCAGCGCGGCGTCGGACGCGGCGAGCAGGCCGCCGACGACGACCAGCACGAACGCGACCGCGAGCAGGCCGGCGACGAGCAGCATCAGTTCACCGTCCTCGGCGCTGGGCGGCGAACGCGGTGAGGATCTCGCCCTGCAGCCCGAACATCTCGGCCTTCTCGTCGGGTTCGGCGTGGTCGAACCCGAGGAGGTGGAGGATGCCGTGGCACGTCAGCAGGAGCATCTCGTCGGTGCTCGAGTGCCCGGCGGTCTTCGCCTGTTCCTCGGCCACCTGCGGGCAGAGCACGATGTCGCCGAGCAGACCGGCCGGTGTCGGCTCGTCCTCGGTGCCGGGACGGAGCTCGTCCATCGGGAAGCTCAGGACGTCCGTCGGGCCGGGCTCGTCCATCCAACGGACGTGCAGCTGCTCCATCGCCCCTTCGTCGACGAGCACGATCGCGAGCTCCGCGTCGGCGTGGACGTGCAGCGCGTCGAGCGCGAAGGCGGCGAGGCGCTGGATGGCGGCCTCGTCGACCTCGACGCCGGACTCGTTGTTGAGCTCGATGCTCACCGGTTGCCTCCTCGGGCATCGTTCTGCGGGTACGGGGAGCGCTGGCGGTCCTGCGGCGGACGTCCCCGTCGCTCGGCACGGTTCGCGCCGGCGGGGTTCGGCGTGGCAGCGTTCCCGCGGCCGCCCGGGCGGTACCCGGACTGCTCGGCGAGGCGCTCCTCGTCGTAGACGGTGTAGGCGTCGACGATCCGGCCGACCAGCGTGTGCCGGACGACGTCCTCGCTCGTGAGCCGGGCGAAGTGGATGTCGTCGACCTTGTCCAGGATCCGCGTGACGAGCCGGAGCCCGGACAGGTTGCCGGGCAGGTCGACCTGGGTGATGTCACCGGTGACGACCATCTTCGAGCCGAAGCCGAGGCGGGTCAGGAACATCTTCATCTGCTCGGGCGTCGTGTTCTGCGCTTCGTCGAGGACCACGAACGAGTCGTTGAGCGTCCGTCCGCGCATGTAGGCGAGCGGAGCGACCTCGACCGTGCCCGCCGCCAGGAGCTTCGGCACCAGCTCGGGGTCCATCATCTCGTTCAGCGCGTCGTACAGCGGTCGCAGGTACGGGTCGATCTTGTCGGTGAGCGTGCCGGGCAGGAAGCCGAGCCGCTCGCCGGCCTCGACCGCCGGGCGCGTGAGGATGATCCGGGTGACCTCGCGACGCTGCAGTGCCTGCACGGCCTTCGCCATCGCGAGGTAGGTCTTGCCGGTGCCGGCCGGGCCGATCCCGAACGTGATGGTGTGCTCGTCGATCGCGTCGACGTACGCCCGCTGCCCGTCGGTCTTCGGACGCACGGACTTGCCGCGGCTCGACACGATCGGGGTACCGAACGTGTCGGACGGCTTGCGGTCCTCGTCGAGGAGCTTCGCGGAGACGGGGATGTCCGACGGCCCGATGTCCTGACCGCGCTTGACCATCCCGACGAGTTCGTCGACGAGGGCGTGCGCGCGGGCGACGTCGCGCTCGGGCCCGGACAACGAGACCTCGTTGCCCCGGACGAGCACCCGCACACCCGGGTACTGCCGTTCGACGGTCTTGAGCAGCCGGTCCTGGGGACCGAGCAGCTGGACCATGGCGATGCCGTCGACCTGGATCTCGACGGTGACGTCCGTCTCGGTGTGGTCGGTCTGGGAGGGTGCTGGTTCGTTAGCCGGCAAGGGTGCCTTCCTGCAGTTCACCTGCGAGTACGTGCGCGTGCACGTGGAACACGGTCTGACCGGCTGCTTCGCCGGTGTTGAAGACGAGTCGGAACTGGCCGTCGGCGCGCTCGTCGGCGATGCGCTGCGCGGTGGCGACCACGTGGGAGAGGAGGTCCGGGTCACCCGCGGCGAGCTCGGACACGTTCGCGTACTCCTCCTTCTTGGGGATGACGAGCACGTGGACGGGGGCCTTGGGTGCGATGTCCTCGATCGCGATCACGCGGTCGTCCTCGGCGACGACGGTCGCCGGGATCTCGCGCGCGATGATCTTGGAGAAGACGCTGGGCGTGCTGGTGCTCATGGCTCCATCGTAGAACCCGTCACCGACGCCGGTCCTTCCCGATCGGGCTACCAGCGCCCGAGCCGCGTCTGCAGCACCGCCAACGCCGCGGGCCCCGCAGTCGACGTCCGCAGCACGGTGTCCCCGAGGCGCACCCGCACGGCACCGGCCGCCACGAGCCGGTCGAACTCCGAGCCGTCGATCCCGCCCTCGGGTCCGACGACCAGGACGATCTCGGCGACGTCCGCCGGCGGCTCCCAGGCGGAGAGCCGCACGGCGCCGACCGGGTCGAGCACGAGCACGGCCCGCCGGGCGTCCGGGAAGCCGGCCAGCTGCATCGTCGTCACGGGGTCGTCCACACCGGGGACCCGTGACCGGATCGCCTGCTTGGACGCCTCCTGCGCGATCGCCGCCCAGCGGGCCCGGCCCTTCTCGACCTTGGCGCCCTCCCACCGGGAGACGCTCCGCGCCGCCGACCACGGCACGATCCGGTCGACGCCGATCTCGGTCGCGGCCTGCACCGCCATCTCGTCCCGGCCGCCCTTCGCGAGTGCCTGCACGAGCGTGAGGGTCGGCGAGGGTGCCGGCGCGACGTCGACCGACGTCACGTCGAGCACCAGCGAGTCGCGCTCGGTCGAGACCACCGGCCCGACGACGACGGTGCCGCGACCGTCGCCGATGCGCAGCGTCTCCCCCACCCGTACCCGGGCGACGGACACCGCGTGCCGGCCCTCCGCCCCGTCGAGGGACACCTGTCCGCCGACGGTCACGCCGTCGAGCGACCCGACGAGGTAGAGCGACGCCATCAGTGGTTGAAGAACCGGTCGCGGAGCTTGCCGAACATGCCCTGCTGGAAGCGGGCGAGCTGCGGTGCGGCGGCCTTGTGCGACTTCGCGAGCTGCTCGACGAGCTGCCGCTCCTTGTGCGACAGCTTCGTCGGCGTGACGACCTGGACGCCGACGCGCAGGTCGCCACGGCCGTTGCCGCGCAGCTTGGTGACACCGCGGTCCTTCAGCACGAGGACGTCGGCGCTCTGCACGCCGGGCCGGATCTCGAGCTCGACCGGACCGTCGAGCCCGTCGATCGTCGTCGTGGTGCCGAGCACCGCGTCGGTCATCGCGACCTCGAGCGTGGCGAGCAGGTCGTCGCCGTCGCGGCTGAACACGTCGTGGTGCCGGACGCGGATCTCGAGGTACAGGTCACCGGAGGGGCCACCGGCCGGGCCGACCTCGCCCTGTCCGGGCATCTGCAGGCGCAGACCGGAGTCGACACCGGCGGGGACGTCGACCGGCACGGTGCGGCGGGCACGGATGCGGCCCTGGCCCTGGCACGTCGGGCACGGGTTCGGGATGACCGTGCCGTAGCCCCGGCAGGTGCCGCACGGGGCGCTCGTCACGACGTTGCCGAGGAGCGAACGGACCTGACGCTGGATGTGCCCGGTGCCGCCGCAGATGTCGCACGTCCGCGGGCTGGTGCCCGGCGCGCAGCACGAGCCGTGGCACGTCTCGCACAGCACGGCGGTGTCGACCTCGACGTCCTTGTGGGTGCCGAAGACGACCTCGTCGAGGTCGACGTCGATGCGGAGCAGGGCGTCCTGGCCACGCTCGGCACGACTGCGCGGCCCGTTGCCGCGGCCACCGCCACCACCACCACCGAAGAAGGCGTCGAAGATGTCGCTGAAGCCACCGGCGCCGCCGCCGAACGGGCTGTCGGCCTGGGGGCCGGCGTCGTACCGGCGGCGCTGCTCGGGATCGCTCAGCACGTCGTACGCGTGCGTCACGTCCTTGAAGCGCTCGGCGGCATCCGGGCTCGGGTTCACGTCCGGGTGCAGCTCACGCGCCAGCCGGCGGTAGGCCTTCTTGATGTCGGCATCGGAGGCGTCCTGCTGGACGCCGAGGACGTCGTAGTGGTCTGCCACGTATCCCTCAGTCGGTTTCGGTTCGGTGCGGCGGTCGCCGCGGATCGGTCTGGAGGCGCGGATCGCGTCCGCTGGACCCTGCGCGTCGGGCGCGGGGCGGGTCGGTCAATGTTCGCCCAGGAGTTTGGACAGGTACCGTGCGACGGCGCGCACCGCGGCCATGTTCGTGCCGTAGTCCATCCGGGTCGGCCCGAGCACGCCCAGCCGGGCGACCTCGCCGCCGGCCAGGTACCCGCCGGCGACGATGCTCGTCGCGTCGAGCCCGTACTCGGCGTTCTCCACGCCGATCCGGGCCGCCACGGCGACGTCGTCGATCTGCATCTCCCCGAACAACCGGAGCAGGGTCACCTGTTCCTCGATCGCCTCGAGCACCGGGAACAACCCACCGGAGAAGTCCTGTTCGCTCTTGGCGAGGTTGGCCGCGCCGGCCATCACGAGGCGGTCCTGCCGGTTCGCCGCCACCTGTTCGATGAGCGTCGCGACGACCACCCCGGCGAGCGGCTGGGCGTCCGGGCGGATCTGCTGGGGCACCGCACGGAGCGCCGTCGCGACGTCCTGCAGCAGCAGTCCGACGGAGGCGCCGTTCACGACCGTCCGGAGTTCGGCGAGGGCGCCCTCGTCGAGCACCACGTCGGTCTCGACGACGCGCTGCTCGACCCGGGCGGTGTCGGTGATCAGGACGACCATCAATCGGTTGTCGCCGAGGCGCACGAGCTCGACGTGCTGCACCCGTGCGCGCACCATCGAGGGGTACTGCACGAGGGCGACCTGGTTGGTGAGCTGGCTGAGGAGCCGCACGGTCCGCCCGAGGACCTCGTCGAGGTCGTTCGGTGCCCCGAGGAACGTCTCGATCGCGTGCCGCTGGGCGCTCGTGAGCGGCCGGGCACCGGCGAGGTGGTCGACGAACACGCGGTAGCCCTTGTCCGTCGGCACGCGACCGGACGAGGTGTGCGGCGCGGCGATGAGCTGCTCGTCCTCGAGCTGGGCCATGTCGTTCCGGATCGTCGCGGCGCTCACCCCGAAGGCGTGCCGCTCCACGATCGTCTTCGAGCCGACGGGTTCGCGCGACGCGACGTAGTCCCGCACGATGGCCTTGAGGACCTCGAGGCTGCGTTCGCTGACCACCCGGACCCCTTCCACTCGTTCTGGCACTCGGACGTGTCGACTGCTGATCCTACGCCCGACCTCCGACCGACCGGGACTTCTCCACACCCGGTCGGTACGCTTCCGGCATGACCTACGGACAGCAGCCCGGCGGCCCCCAGTACCCCGCTGGCTACCAACCCCCGCGGCCGATGTCGCCCGAGGACCAGCGCCTCTGGGCGACGCTCACGCACGTCGGCGGCATCTTCTTCAACTTCGTCGTGCCGCTCGTCGCCTACCTGGTGCTCCGCGACCGCGGCGGGTTCGTCCGCGAGCACACCCGGGTCGCGCTGAACTTCCACATCACCGTCGCGATCGCGTACGCGGCGTGCGGCGTGCTCTCGATCGTGCTCATCGGAGCGGTCCTCGCGCCGATCGTGTTCGTCCTGACGGTCGTCTTCGGGGTCATGGCCGCCGTCGCCGCGAACCGAGGTGAGTTCTACCGCTACCCGCTCTCGATCGAGTTCATCAAGGCCTAGTCGAGCAGCTCCCGCACCACCGCGTCGGCGAGCAGGCGACCCTGCAGGGTCAGGTCGATGCGTCCTCGCACCGCGGCAGGACCGTCCACGAGCCCACGTGCGATGAGGCCGGCGACCCGGCCACGGGCCTCCTGGCCGAGCTCGGTGGTGGCGAGCTCACCGCGGACCCGCGCCGCGAGCAGGACGCGCTCGACGTACCGGGTCTCGTCGTCGAGGGTCTCGCGCCCGGCGGCCGGGGACTCGCCGGACAGCACCCGGTTCGCGTACGCGGCCGGGTGCTTGACGTTCCACCAGCGGGTCCCGGCGACCGCCGAGTGCGCGCCCGGGCCGACGCCCCACCAGTCGTGGCCCTTCCAGTAGGACAGGTTGTGCCGGCTGGCGTGCTGGTCGCCGCGGGCCCAGTTCGAGACCTCGTACCAGGAGTACCCGGCATCGCCGAGGACCTGGTCGGCGAGCTCGTACATGTCGGCTGCGAGATCGTCGTCCGGCGCGGGCAGCTCACCGCGCGCGACCATGCGGCCCATCGCTGTGCCGTCCTCGACGATGAGCGAGTAGGCGCTCACGTGGTCCGGCTCACAGGCCAGGGCGGCGTCCAGCGAGGTCCGCCAGTCGGCGAGCGACTCCCCCGGCGTCGAGTAGATGAGGTCCAGCGACACGTCGAGACCCTGCTGCTTCGCCAGGTCCACGACGAGCGGCACCCGCTCCGGGTCGTGCGTCCGGTCGAGGGTCGCCAGCACGTGCGGCACCGCCGACTGCATGCCGTAGCTGACCCGCGTGAAGCCACCCGCGCGGAGCGTCGCCAACGAGGACTCGTCGACGGAGTCCGGGTTCGCCTCGGTCGTGACCTCCGCGCCGGGCAGGATGCCCCAGGTGTCGTCGATCGCCCGCAGGATCATCACCAGGTCGGACGCCGGCAGCATCGTCGGGGTGCCTCCGCCGAAGAACACCGTCGACACCGGGCGCCGCGGCACGCCCGACCGGTCGAGCACCCGGGCCGCCCACTCGATCTCGCGGACGGCGTGCCCGGCGTAGTCGTCCCGACGGACCCCGCGCAGCTCGGACGCCGTGTAGGTGTTGAAGTCGCAGTAGCCGCAGCGGACCCGGCAGAACGGCACGTGCACGTACACGCCGAAGGGGACGTCGCCTGCTCCGGACGCCGGGGTGATCAAGCCGTCCGCGGGAGCGGGATCGGCGATCGGGAGAGCACTCGGCATGGACTCCATTGTCCGTCATGATGGAGGCATGGAGCACCACACCGTCCCCACCACGGTGCTGTGGGACATCGACGGCACCCTCGTGATGAACGCCTCGTCGCCGGGCAACCTGTACCACCTCGCGCTCGAGCGGGCGGTCGGCCGCGACCTCGTGCTGCGCGTCGGCCACCAGCACGGCCGCACCGACGCCGGGCTCATCGCCGAACACGTCCGCGCCCACGACCTGCACGACGACCTGATCCCGGCCGTCAGCAGCCACCTGCGCGACCTCACCGAGGAACGGCACCGCTCCGGCGACCACCGCAGCCCCGCCCCGGGCGCCGTCGCCCTGGTGGCACGGTTCGCCGAGCTCGGCTGGCGGAACGGCCTGCTCACCGGGAACTCCGCCTACCGTGCCCGCGTGAAGCTCGAGGGCGCCGGCTTCGACGTCGCCGCGTTCGACTGGGAGCACTCGTTCTTCGGCGACACCGAGGTCGAACGGACCGGGGTCACCGCCCGCGCAGCGGCCGCCCTGGCCGGTACCCGCGCGGTGATCGTCGGGGACACCCCGCGGGACGGCGAGGCGGCGGACGCCGTCGGCATCCCGTTCCTGGCGGTCGCGACGGGCGTCTACGACGTCGCGTCGCTCCGGGCCACGGGTGCCGTCACGATCGCACGAAACTGCATCGACGACGCGCGGCTCATCGAGGACGCGATCGCCGCGCTGCCCCCGCTGCGGACCTAGTCGCCGCGGAGCGCCACCAGGTACTTCTCGGCCATCGCCTTCTGCTGCCGACGCAGCAGCGGCGCGACGAACTGCCACTTCCGGCTCGACGGCTGCGAGAACTGCCGGATCTGCAGCCACACCGAACCGTCCGGCGTCCGCTCGACGACGAACGACTCCTCACCGGAGAGCGGGTGCCCCTCGAGCGTGCCGTACGCAAAGCCCCTGCGGTCGTGCTCGTCGATGATCGACACCACCCGCACCGGAGCCTGCACGGTCTGCCCGAAGGCGTGCATCGTGAGGTTCGCGGTCGTGCCGGCCGTGACCAGCGGCGTGCCGTCCGGGGCGAACTTCTCCACGCGCGGCGTCCCGATCGACGCGGGTGCGATCGGCACACCGGCATCGTCGAAGGTCACCGGGTTGTAGCGGACCTCGTCGTCGTCGGGCTGGTCCTCGACCTGCACGCGGATGCCGCTGCGCTCCTGGATCTGCCACGTCAGGGCCTGCGTCACCGCCGTCTCGAAGCGCTGGTCGCCGTGTCCGATCCGGGCCCGCGACTCGGTCGGGGTGAACCCCTCCGGCGGGTACGTCATGAGGTCCGGCGCCTGGGTCGCACCCACGGCTCCGTACGTCAGGGCGGTCCGGTAGCTGCCGCGGGAACTCATGGACGCCAGCCTACTGGCGCAGTCCGGTCCGCATCGAACCGAGTCCGGCTCGGGTGCGGGGCGCGCTGTCCGCTCTCCGCGCGCCCCGAACTGGAGGCCCGACACCCGTCCGCCACGCCCCTATCGTTGGTCCGTGCTCAGCCCCACCCCCGCCCGCCGTCGGTCCGTCGACCGCACGACGGCCGCGTTCGCCGTCCTGACGCTGGCCGCGTTCGGGCTCGCGACGACCGCCCGTGCGGCGGTCCGGTGGGCGACCGCGGGGCTCGGGAGTCCCGCCCGGTACGGTCCCGCACCGGCGTTCGGTCCGGTCGGGTTCGACACGGCGAACGCCATCGCGGTGTTCGCGGCGTGCAGCGCGGGCGTCGGCGTGCTGCTCTTCGGGGTGACGCTCGTCCTCGCCGTGCGTCGGCACCGGGCACCCGCGCTGCCGACGGTGCTCGGGGCGGCGACGCTGGCGATGGTGGTCGGTGCCGTGGTGGCCGGCATCGCCGCCGCCGGACAGGACGACTACGACGCCGTCGCCGGACTCGTCATCCTGCGGACCGCGCTGGCCGGACTGGCCGCCGCGAGCCTCCCGGCCCTCGGCCTGGCCGCCCTGCGGGCGCGCGCCGCCCGGGCGTAGCCGCTCCTGCTGCTTTCGGCGCTACTTCTTCTTTTCCTCGACGTCGCCGGAGAGCGCCGCGATGAAGGCTTCCTGCGGGACCTCGACACGGCCCACCATCTTCATGCGCTTCTTGCCCTCCTTCTGCTTCTCGAGGAGCTTGCGCTTGCGGGTGATGTCACCGCCGTAGCACTTCGCGAGGACGTCCTTGCGCATCGCCCGGATGCTCTCGCGAGCGATGATGCGCGCGCCGATGGCTGCCTGGATCGGGACCTCGAACTGCTGGCGCGGGATGAGCTTCCGGAGCCGCTCGGTCATCAGCGTGCCGTACGCGTACGCCTTGTCGCGGTGCACGATCGCGCTGAAGGCGTCGACCTGCTCGCCCTGCAGCAGGATGTCGACCTTCACGAGGTCCGCCGCCTGGTCACCGGTGGGCTCGTAGTCGAGCGACGCGTAGCCCTGGGTCTTGCTCTTCAGCTGGTCGAAGAAGTCGAAGACGATCTCGCCGAGGGGCATCTCGTAGCGGATCTCGACGCGGTCCTCACCGAGGTACTCCATGCCGAGCAGGGAGCCGCGACGCGACTGGCAGAGCTCCATGATCGCGCCGACGTAGTCCTTCGGCGCGAGGATGGCCGCGCGGACCATCGGCTCGCGGACCTCGACGATGCGGCCGCCCGGGAACTCCGACGGGTTCGTGACCTCGGTCACGGTGTTGTCCTCGTTGGTGACCTCGTAGATCACGCTCGGGGCGGTGGTGATGAGGTCGAGGCCGAACTCGCGGCTGAGGCGCTCGGTGATGATCTCGAGGTGGAGCAGTCCGAGGAAGCCGCAGCGGAAGCCGAAGCCGAGCGCCACGGAGGTCTCCGGCTCGTACACGAGTGCCGCGTCGGAGAGCTTGAGCTTGTCGAGCGCCTCGCGCAGGTCCGGGTAGTCGGAGCCGTCGATCGGGTACAGGCCCGAGAACACCATCGGCTTCGGGTCGGTGTAGCCCGCCAAGGGCTCGGTCGCGGGCTTCTGCGCCGTCGTGACCGTGTCGCCGACCTTCGACTGGCGGACGTCCTTCACACCGGTGATGAGGTAGCCGACCTCGCCGACCGACAGCCCCTTGGTGGGCTTCGGCTCCGGCGACGACACACCGATCTCGAGGATCTCGTGCGTCGACCTGGTCGACATCATCTGGACCTTCTCGCGCGGGTGGATCGTGCCGTCGATCATGCGGACGTACGTCACGACACCGCGGTAGCTGTCGTAGACCGAGTCGAAGATCATCGCGCGCGGCGCGGCGTCGACGTCACCGACGGGGCCCGGCACGGTGCGCACCACACGGTCGAGGAGCTCCGGCACGCCGACACCGGTCTTGCCGGAGACCCGGAGGACGTCCTCCGGCTTGCCGCCGATGAGCTGCGCGAGCTCCGCCGCGTACTTGTCCGGCTCGGCCGCGGGGAGGTCGATCTTGTTGAGCACCGGGATGATCTCGAGGTCGTTCTCGAGCGCGAGGTACAGGTTCGCGAGCGTCTGGGCCTCGATGCCCTGGGCCGCGTCGACGAGCAGGATCGCGCCCTCGCACGCGGCGAGGGACCGGGACACCTCGTACGAGAAGTCCACGTGCCCGGGCGTGTCGATCATGTTCAGGGCGAACGTCTGGCCGTCGAGCTCCCACGGCATGCGCACCGCCTGGGACTTGATCGTGATGCCGCGCTCGCGCTCGATGTCCATGCGGTCGAGGTACTGCGCACGCATCGCACGGTCCTCGACGATGCCGGTGATCTGCAGCATGCGGTCGGCCAGCGTGGACTTGCCGTGGTCGATGTGCGCGATGATGCAGAAGTTGCGGATCGCGTCGGCCGGCGTCGAGGCGGGCTCGAGCGGCGCGGATGCTTGTGGGCTCACGGTTCCTCGGGGTGTGTCGGACGGTCGAACGATTCTCCCACGTCCGCGCGTCGGCGGCGCGCACCGCGGCGCTCGGCGGGTGGCGCCGTCCGCAGTGTGCGGGGTTCCGCGCACCGTGGCACCCGCGCTCCCCCGCACGCTGGACGCGACCGCGCACGCTGTCGCGCCGACCTCGCACGGTGCGGGACGTGGTGGAGGCGAGCCGCGCCTCCCGTCCGGTAATCAGACGTGCGCGCGCGCCGGAGCCGGCAGCGCACCGAGGCCGCGGCGCAGGTCCGCCGGGGTCGCCGCCAGGCAGACCCGGATCCAGCCCTCGCCGGTGCGGCCGAACGCGCTCCCCGGCGCGACCGCGACCCGTTCACGGTGCAGGAAGGCGAGCGCCCACTCGGCGACGTCGCCCTGCGAGACGTGGGACACGTCGATCCAGAGGTAGAACGCACCCCGCGGGTCGAGGTACCGGATACCGGCCGCGTCGAGGACCTCCTTCGCGACGTCGAGGTTGGCGCGGTAGTGCTCCCGGGCGTCCTGCACCGACTGGTGGTCCCCCACGATCGCCGCGAGCGCCGCCCACTGGTCGGGTTCGGCGACGCAGCTGATCATCGCCTCCTGGGTGGTGCGCATCACCGGGCCGAGCCCCTTCGGCGTGACGAGGTACCCGACCCGCACACCGGTCATCGCGTACGTCTTGCTCAGCGAGAACGCCGTGAACACCCGGTCGTCCTCGTCGAGGCTCGCCAGGCTGACGTGCCGGGTGCCGTGGGTGAAGTACTCGTAGACCTCGTCGCTGATCACCCACAGGTCGTGCCGCTTCGCCAGGGCGAGCAGGTCGCGGAGGGTCTCCTCGCCGAACACCGAGCCGAGCGGGTTCGACGGCGAGTTCACGACGATCGCGCGCGTGTGCTCGGTGATGCTCGCCTCGAGCGCCTGCAGGTCCGGCTCGAAGCCGTGCTGGGGTTCGAGCCGGTACGGCACCGGCGTCGCCCCGATGATGTGCGCGTTCATCGTGAAGGTCGTGTACCCGGGGTCCGGCACGAGCACCTCGTCGCCGGGCGAGAGCACGAGGGTCATCGCCTGGAAGAGCGCCTGCGTCGCGCCGATCGTCATCCAGATCTGCTCGACGTCGACCTCGATCCGGTTCTCGCGGCGGAGCTTCTCGCGGAGCGCCTCCCGCAGCGGGGCGATGCCGCCGTTCGGGGTGTAGTCGGTCCGGTCCTCCGACCAGGCGCGGCGGGCGGCGTCGCCGATGTGCGGGGCGACCGGGACGTCAGGTTCGCCGATCACGAGCATCGCGATGTCGGGCTCGGTCGTGCCGCTGGCCCGCATCAGTGCGGCTTGCTCGAACACCCGGCGGATTCCGGAGGCGGGCACGGTCTCGATCCGGGGTGCGAGCGATGGCATGCTCGTCACGGTAGCGAACCCGTGTTGCGGGGCGGTTTCCGGCGTTTCGGTGCTTTGGCCATGCGGGGTCGGCCTGGTAATGTAGCTGGCTGGACTTCCGCGTTCCGTCGCCCACGGGTGGAACGCGATGCGACCAAGGGCCCCTCTACCCAGCGGTCGCGACCACCCGTCAGAGACAACAGGAGCAACACATGGCGAACATCAAGTCGCAGATCAAGCGCATCAAGACCAACCTCAAGGCCCAGGAGCGCAACAAGGCCTACCGTTCGGAGCTCAAGACGGTCATCCGTCACACGAACGAGGCCGTCGTCGCCGGCGACAAGGACAAGGCCGTCGCGGCCCTGACCCTCGCGTCGAAGAAGCTCGACAAGGCCGTGAGCAAGGGCGTCATCCACAAGAACCAGGCCGCGAACCGCAAGTCGGCCATCGCGAAGAAGGTCGCGTCGCTCTGACGCACTGACCCTTCTGGTCCGAAGGCCCCGCACCGTTCGGTGCGGGGCTTTCGTCGTTCCGAGGCGGTGTGCGGCTGCGGTGCGGGGTGCGGCTGCGGTGCGGCGCGGGGCGGTGCGGTGCGGTGGGGGCGCGGTGCGCGGCGAGTCTCGGCCTAGGCGACAGTTCTCGACCGGATCGGCGCGAGGACTGTCGCTCAGCGCGAGGCTCGGGCCGCCTCCGGCGAGTCTCGGCCCGCCCTGCGCGAGTCTCGGGCCCACCTCCGTCGAGATCGCACTTTCGTTGTGACGCGCTCGACGGAGCGCCCCCGGAGTGCGATCTCGGCGGGCACCGTGCGGCGGCGAAGTCTCGCGGCGGGCCCTGGGCGGTGCCGTGCAGCGTCGGGTGCGGTGCGTGCGTCTCCCGAGATCGCACGATGACCGGGATCGTCGGCCCGAGAACTCGTCGAAGTGCGATCTCGGCGAGGCGCGAGCGATGCGGATGCGGACGCTCGACCGCAGGCGCGTCAGCGCAGGCGCGTGAGCGCAGGCGCGTCAGCGCGGGCACGTCAGCGCAGGCGCGTGAACGCAGGCGCGTCGGCGCAGGCGCGTCGGCGCAGGCGCGTCGGCGCGGGCGGGTCAGTGCGGGCGGGTCGGCGCGGGCGCGTCAGCCGGGCTGCGTCAGCGCGACTCGCCGCGACGGGCGATGGTGCGCACCATGATCTCGAGCGCGTAGTGGGCGTCGCGGGACCCGCCCTTCACCGCGGTGTCCGCCTCGGCGATGCTGATGATGGCGTTGGCCAGACCGGCCTCGCTCCACCCTGAGACGTCGCGCTGCGCACGCTGCACCTGCCACGGCGCCATGCCGAGCGCCGACGCCGCCTGACCGCTCGGCCCCCGGAAGGCGCTGACCTTCGCCATCGTGCGGATCTTGCTCGCGAACGCTGCGACGATCGGCACCGGTGCCTCACCCGTGGACAGCGCGTGCCGCAGCTCGACGATCGCCGGCGCGGAACGGCCCGCGAGGGCGATGTCCGCGACCTTGAACGCGTTCGTCTCGACGCGTCCGCCGTAGTACTTGTCGACGACCTTGTCCGTGATCTCCTCGGCCTCGTCGGCGAGGAGCTGCCGGCACGCCGCCGCCAGCTCGGCCAGGTCGTCCGCGAAGGCCGCGACGAGGGTCCGCACCGCCGACGGCGCGATCCTGCGCCGAGCGGCACGGAACTCGGCCTGGACGAAGTCGATCCGGTCGGTCTCACGCTTGAGTTCGTCGCACTGCACCTCGACCCCGCCGCCGACGCCGCTGCGGATCGTGTCGAGGAGCTTCTTCCCCCTGACACCCCCACCGTGTCGCAGCACCAACGTGACGTCGTCGGCCGGGGCCCCGAGGTAGGAGATCGTCTCGGTGATGAACGCGTCGGTGCACTTCTCGACAGTGGTGACACGGACGAGTCGTGGTTCGCCGAACAGCGACGGGCTCGCCAACGTCGCGAGCAGGCCGGGTGTGTACTGGTCTGCTTCGAGGTCGTGCACCTCGAGCGCAGGGTCCTCACCGACGAGGAGGTCGCGGAGGACGCTGCTCGCTCGCTCGGCCAGGAACGCCTCGGGCCCGGTGATGAGCACGACCGGCGCCGGACGGATGCCCGACCAGGGCACCTGGTCGATCTTCGCAGCGGCGCGTGCGGGCTTCTTGGCGGCCATGCCTCGATCCTACGGGCGACCGCCGACCCCGATCGCTCTGTCCACACCCGCAACGCATCGGGTCCGGCCCGACCGACGACCACGGTCCCCTGCAGGTCGGTGCGGTACGGGACGGTGGCTGCGTCGTCGAGCATGGTCAGCGCCGATCGGGTCGGGTGTCCGTACGTGTTGTCGGCGCCGACGCCGATGAGCCCCACGGTCGCGGCGAGCTGTCGGTACAACACCGGGTCCTGGTCGGCGGAGCCGTGGTGAGCGACCTTGACGAGCTCGACCCGGCCGACGCCGCCTGACCCGCCGCCGACCTCGTCGACCACGGCGCGCAGCCGACGTTGCGCGGACTCCCCCAGGTCCCCGAGGAACAGCCCGGAGACGCACGTCGAGCACTGCGGCCCCGGCTCGGTCGCCAGTACGAGGCTCGCGTCGTTGCCTGCGTCCCGTGAACCTGCCTGCGGCCAGAGCAGGCGCCAGCGCAGGGCTCCGAGGGTGCCCGACGTGGCGTCGTCGGCGCGGCGGACGTCGACGCCCGCGTCCTCGAGCGACCGGACGACCCGCTCGTCCTCCGGTCGCCCGACCGGCCCGACCAGCGCCGACGCGGCCCGTCCCGCCACGACGTCGACGGCGCCGACGTGGTCGCGGTCGAAGTGCGTCAGCACGAGCAGGTCGATCCGGCGGATGCCCAGCAGATCGAGGCACGACTCGAGCCGTGCCGGGTCGTCCCCGGTGTCGACGAGCGCGACGCCGTCGTCGGGGCCGCCACCCCGCACGAGGACGGCGTCGCCCTGGCCGACGTCGCAGGCGGCGATCGACCAGTCCGTCGGCAGACCGGCCCGGACCACGAGGACGGGGACGGCGACGGTCGCGGTGCCCACCGCCACCACGACCCCGGCGAGCAGCAGGAGCCGCACGCGGGCCACCGGTGGCACGAGGACGGCGACGGCGACGCTCGCGCTGACGACGGCAGCCGACGCGACCCCGGCCGCACCACCGGGCCAGGGCGCCGACGCGTACGGCAGCGCAGCCGCTCCGTGCGCCACACCACCGATCGCCGTCGCCGGCACCCACGCCACGGCGGCGAGCACCGACCCGCCCCAGGGCCAGAGGGGTGCGAGCAGACAGGCCCCCAGTCCGACCACGGTGACGACGGGGGCGAGCGGCTCGGTGAGCAGGTTCGCGGGCACCGCGTACGTCGGCAGCGCAGCGGCGAGCGGGATCGTCACCGGCCAGCACGCGAGCTGCGCTGCGACCGGTACGGCGAGGGCGGCGGCCAGGGGCGTCCACATCCTCCGGGCGAACACCGCGGTCAGCGCCGGGCCGAGCACGACGATCCCGCTCGTCGCGAGCACCGACAGGGTGAACGCGAACGAGCGGGAGTACCAGGGGTCGACGACGAGCATCCCGATCGCGGCGAGGGCGATGAGCGGGACGCCGCGGACCGGCCGCCCGGCGAGGTGGACGACGAGCACCACGACCGCCATCACGGTCGCGCGCACGATCGACGGGTCCGGACGCACCAGCACCACGAACGCGAGCAGCATGGCGACCGCGGCACCGGCGCGGGCGAGCCGAGGGAGCCCGAGCACCCGCCCGAGGACGACGACCAGACCGACGATGACCGCGCAGTTGGCACCGGACACCGCGGTGAGGTGCGTCAGCGCCGAGGTCTCCATGGCGGCCTGGGTCGACGGGTCGAGTCCGCTGCGGTCCCCGATGGCGAGTCCGCGGAGCAGCGACCCGCCCGGCTCCGGCAGCGCACCGGTGACCGCGACGAACGCCCGCCGTGCACGGTCGGTCCCGGCGAGCAGGCCCGTGGGCGGGTCGACGGTCGGAGGACCTCGGAGGAACACGACCGACGCCGTCGTGCTGCCCGGCTCGTCCGACTCGACGGTCGCGGTGCCGTACACCCGAGCACCAGCGGCCATCGGGTCGGGGACCGTGTTCGGCACCATCCGCACGGGTACCCGGAGTCCGCTGACCTCACCGACACGTTCCAGGGTGCCGACCACGGAGCGGTCCCCGACGGCGAGGTCGCGACCGAGCACCACCTCGACGGGTACCCGGCGCCCGAGGGCGTCGTCGAGCGCCGCCGGGTGCCGCCGCGCGTCCCCGACGACCACTGCCACGGCGAGGAGCCCGCACAGCGCACCGGTGGTCAGCACCAGGCCGACGAGCACGCGGAACCCGGGGCAGCGGACGAGCACGACGAGGCACACGCCCACGGTGACGACGGAGGCGAGCAGGACCGGCACCGCGACCTCCGGACCGCCGACGAGCAGCGCCGCACAGATCCACGCGAGCGCGACGGGCACACCGACGCGCAGGTCGACGACACCAGGCGCGAGGTCCACGTCGTCAGACCCGGACGCGGTCGCGGAGGTCGGCGAACCGACCGTCGCCGATCCCGTTGACGTCGAGGAGGTCCTCCACCGTGCTGAACCGACCGTGCTCCTCGCGCCAGGCGAGGATCCGCCCGGCCAGGGACGGCCCGATGCCGGGCAGGGTCTCGAGGGTCGACTGGTCGGCGGCGTTCAGGTCGACCACGGCGTCGGCGCCTCCCCCGGCAGCACCGCCGGACGCTCCGGTCCCACCGGTGCCGCCCTGCGCGTCGAGCGCCGTCGGGATCTCGGTCTCCCCCGCCTTCGGCACGTACAACCGCTCACCGTCGACGACGACGCGGGCGAGGTTGAGCCGCGCCAGGTCCGCGTCGTCGGACGCCCCGCCGGCACGGTCGATCGCGGCGGACACCCGGCTGCCGGTGCCGAGCGCGACCACCCCGGGCCGACGCACCGCACCGACGACGTGCACGACGACCGGGCCGGACGGCCCCGACGACGCCGCGGGACTCGGGGCCGGAGTACCGGACACCGCTCCGGGCGCTCCGGTGACCGTCACCGCGCCGACGGACCCGCCGGAGCCGTCACGACCGTCGACCCGACCGCCCCGGTCGGACAACGCGCCCAGCAGCACGACCACCACCGAGACCCCGACCACCACCGCGGCGAGCACGACGGCTGCCCGGGGCGACAGCGCGATCGCCGCCCAGCGTGACCGATCGTCGTCGGGACCGGGCTGACCTCCGGGAACAGGAACCATGCCGGAACGCTACGGAGCCCGACCGCCCGGCCGGGCTCCGGAACGACGACCGGTGGACGGGCACCGCTCGACATCCCCCTGTGGAGGACGACCGGGCGTGCGGCCCCAGACGACCGCGCGCAGCCCCGCCGACCGCTCGCAGCCCCCGCCGACCGCACGCGGCCCCAGACGACCGCGCGCAGCCCCCGACGACAGCACGCGGCCCCAGCCGACCGGACTCAGCCCTTGATGGCGATGTTCACGAGCTTCGGCGCCCGCACGATCACCTTCACGATCTCCCGGTCCCCGATGTACCGCTGCACGTTCGCCGACCCCCGGGCCAGCGACTCCAGGTCGGCGGGGTCGATCGACTTCGACACCTCGAACGAGTCACGCACCTTGCCGTTGACCTGCACGACCGCCGTCAGGGTGTCCTGCACGAGCAGCGTCGGGTCGGCCTTCCGCCAGCCGTACGTGGCGACGGTGGCCTCGTACCCGAGCTTCTCCCACATCTCCTCACCGGTGTACGGCGCGAAGACACTGAGTCCGAGGGCGATGGTCTCGACGGCCTCGCGGACGGCGGGGTCGCCCGCGCCGGGACCGCTGTCGATCGCCTTGCGGGTGACGTTCACCAGGTCCATCAGCCGTGCGATCACGACGTTGAACTTGAACGACTCCATCATCCCGGGCGCATCGGCCAGGAACCGGTGCGTGACCTGGCGCAGCGCTCGGTCGCCGTCGGCCCACACGACGTCCGGCGACGACGTGACGTCGAGCGCCAGGCGGTAGGCCCGTGCCAGGAACCGCGCGGATGCGGACGGGGAGACGTCCTCCCAGTTGATGTCGTCCTCCGGCGGGCCGGCGAAGCCCATCACCAGGCGGATGGCGTCGACGCCGTTCGCGTCGAGCTCGTCGCCCAGCGAGACGCCGCCCTTCGACTTCGACATCTTCGAGCCGCCGGACAGCACCATGCCCTGGTTGAGCAGCGCCGAGAACGGCTCGGTGAAGTCGAGGTACCCGAGGTCGAACAGGACCTTGGTGACGAACCGGGCGTAGAGCAGGTGCAGGATCGCGTGCTCGATGCCACCGATGTACTGGTCGACCGGGGCCCACTTGCGCGCGACCGCGGGGTCGAAGGCCTGCGTATCGTCGTTCGCCGCCAGGAAGCGCAGGAAGTACCACGACGAGTCAACGAACGTGTCCATCGTGTCGGTGTCCCGGAGCGCCGGCGTGCCGTCGACCGGGTTCGGCACGTTCACCCAGTCCGTGGCACCGCCGAGCGGCGAGGTGCCCTTGGGCTTGAGGTCGAGTCCCTCGGTGTCGGGCAGTCGCACCGGCAGCTGGTCCATCGGCACCGGGTGCTCGGTGCCGTCGGCGCCGTGGATGATCGGGATCGGGGTGCCCCAGAAGCGCTGGCGGGAGATGAGCCAGTCGCGCAGCCGGTAGGTCTTCGCGGCACGACCCGTCCCGCGCTCCTCGAGCAGCGTGATGGCGGCCGAGATCGCGTGCTGCTTCGACATGCCGTCGAGCGGCCCGGAGTTCATCATCCGCCCCTGGCCGGTCAGCGCCTCGCCCGTCGACGCGGGGTCCAGGTCCGGGAGCTCCATGTCGGGGGTGATCACCGGGATCGCCCCGGTGACCGCTGCGTTCGTGTCGACCACGACCCGGACCGGCAGGTCGAACGCCCGCGCGAAGTCGAGGTCACGCTGGTCGTGCGCGGGGACCGCCATGACCGCGCCGTGGCCGTAGTCGGCGAGCACGTAGTCGGCGGCCCAGATCGGCAGGCGTTCCCCCGTCAGCGGGTGGATCGCGAAGCGCCCGAGCGGCACGCCCGTCTTCGGGCGGTCGGCGTTCTGCCGGTCGATCTCGGACGTCTTCTGCGTCGCGGTCAGGTAGGCATCGAAGTCATCCCGAACCGACGAAGGCGCCGACGAAACGAGATCAGCAGCCAGGTCGGAGTCCGGCGCGACGACGAGGAACGTCACCCCGTGGATGGTGTCCGGCCGCGTGGTGAACACCGTGACGGGCTCGTCGCGACCCTCGATCACGAAGTCGACGTCGGCGCCGACGGACCGGCCGATCCAGTTCCGCTGCTGCGCGATGACCTTTGCCGGCCACCGACCCTCGAGCTGGTTCAGGTCGTCGAGCAGCCGGTCGGCGTACTCGGTGATCTTGAAGTACCACTGCGTGAGCTTCTTCTTGACGACGACGGCGCCGGAGCGGTCCGAGGTGCCGTCGGGCAGCACCTGCTCGTTCGCGAGCACGGTCTGGTCCACCGGGTCCCAGTTGACCCAGCTGTCCTTCCGGTACGCCAGCCCCTTCTCGTACATCTTGAGGAACAGCCACTGGTTCCACTTGTAGTACTCGGGGTCCGAGGTGTGGATCTCGGTGGTCCAGTCGAACGACGGCGCGTAGCGCTTGAAGGACGCCTTCTGCTGCTCGATGTTCGCGTAGGTCCAGTCCTTCGGGTCGACCCCGCGCTTGATCGCCGCGTTCTCGGCGGGCAGGCCGAACGAGTCCCAGCCGATCGGGTGCAGCACGTTGAAGCCCTGCTGCCGCCAGTACCGCGCCACGAAGTCACCGAGCGCCCAGTTCTCCGCGTGGCCCATGTGCAGGTCGCCGGACGGGTACGGGAACATCTCGAGGATGTACTTCCGCGGACGCGTGTCGTCGAGGTCGGTGGTGAAGAGACCGAGCTCCTCCCAGCGGGGCTGCCACTTCTCCTGGAGACGACGGAAGTCGTAGGCGTTCGGGTCGTCGACGGTCTGCTCGGTGGTCACGGTCAACAAGATTACAAGGCCTGGAGGCGCGGCTCGGCCGCCGCACGTCGGCCCGCCCGGTCAGGCGGTCGCGAGCCGTCCGTCGCGCATCCGGACGGTGCGGTCGACGAGGTCGGCGGCGACCGGGACGTGCGACACGACGAGGACGGTCCGGCCCTCGCGCCGGGCCGCTCCGACGAGGTCGCGCAGGACCGCCTCGCCGAGGTCGGGGTCGATGTCGGCGGTGGGTTCGTCGAGCACGAGCACCGGGAACGCGTGCAGCAGCGCCCGCGCCAACGCGAGTCGGTGCGCCTGTCCGCCGGAGACGAGCGAGCCGCGCTCCCCCACCCCGGCGTCGAGTCCGCCGCGCCCCTGCACCCAGGAGCCGAGGCCCACCCGGTCGAGCACGGCGAGCAGCTCGGCGTCGGTCGCGGTCTCCCGCGCGAAGAGCAGGTTCTGCCGCACGGACTGGTCGAACACGAACGGGTCCTGCTCGATCAGGCCGACGCGGGCCCGGACGGCGTCGGGGTGCAGGTCCTTCGCCTCGACCCCGTCGAGCGTGTAGGACCCGCGGTGGTCGACGAACCGCACGAGGGCGTCCACGAGGGTGGACTTCCCGGCGCCGCTCGGTCCCTCGAGCACGACGACCTCACCGGGCCGGAGGTCGAGCGAGAACCCGTCGACCGCGTCGCGCGTCGCGCCCGGCCACCGCACCGACACGTCGCGCAGGGTCACGGACACGGGGCCGTCGACGACGAGCGCGTCCGGGTCGGCTGGCGTGTCCGGCTCCGGCACGATCCCGTCCGGCACCGCCGCGGGGACGACCTGCTCGACACGCGCCGCCGCTGCCCGCACCCGACGCAGCGTCAGGACGGCGAGGGGCACGACGCCGATGACCTCGAACAGGGCGAGGGGCACGAACACGGCGAGGGCCCAGAGCGGGCCGTCGAGCGCACCGGACACGACCGCGGGGGCTCCGGCGGCGAGGATCCCGACCACCGCGGCCCCGCCGACGAGCCCGACCAGCGCACCGACCAGGGACTCCACCGTGCCCCGGCGACGGACCGCCGCGGTCACCCGGGCGTCGAGCCGGCCGATGTGGGCGAGCCGTTCGTCGAGCGTGCCGTAGGCGGCGAACACGTCGAGCGTGCGGACGGTGTCGAGCACGAGGTCCGCGACGTGCCCACGCTCGGCCGCGGTCTGCTCGTCCGAACGACGGGCGACGGCGAGGGTGACGACGGAGCCGAGGAGCGCCGCCACGGCGAGGGCGACCACCAGTACGAGGGCGGCCGGCACCGAGACGAGTGCCACGGCGACCACGGACAGGACCGCGGTGATCCCGGCGGACACGATCGGCCCGACCACCCGGATCGGCAGGTCCTGCAGCCGGTCGGTGTCGGTGACGAGGCGTGCGAGCAGGTCGCCGCGACCGGTGGACCCGAGCCCCGCGGGCGCGACCGACGCCAACCGTCGGTACATCTCGGTGCGGACGACCGCGAGCTGCCGGAAGGACGCGTCGTGCCCGGCGAGCCGGTCGACGTAGCGCAGGGCCGCGCGCCCGAGGGCGAACGCCCGCACGCCGACCATCACGAGCGTCAGGTACAGGATCGGCGGGTGCTCCGCCGCACGGGTGATGAGGTAGCCGCTCGCGGCGAGCAGTGCGACCGCGCAGACCGCGCTGATCGCGCCGGCCGCCACCGCCTTCGCCCAACCGGCCCCGTGCGGCATGGCGAGCCGCAGGACCGTCGAGTGTCGCGCCTCCCGGCTCATGCTGACGCTCCGCTCGTCTGGGTGACCGTCACCGATCCACCGGCCCGCACGTCGACACGGACGTCGGCGAGGGCGACGACCGCCGGTCGGTGGCTCGCGACGACGACGACGGTGCCGTCGGCGGCGAGCCCCCGGAGGGTGTCGACGACGTGCGCTTCGGCGTCCGCGTCGAGTGCCGACGTCGGCTCGTCGAGCAGGACCAGCGGGGTGGCCGCGCGCCGCGCCCGGTACAGGGCGCGGGCGACCGCGACGCGCTGCGCCTGGCCGCCGGACAGACCGGCGCCGCCGGATCCGACCTGGAGGCCCGGGTCCAGTCTCAGCCCGGCCGCGCGCAGCGCCGTGCGCACGTCGGCGCCGTCGGGGGTCGCGCTGAGCGCGACGTTCTCGGCGATCGTGCCGCGCACGAGTCGGGGACGCTGGTCCGCCCAGGCGGTGCGCTCGGCGGGGGTGGTCCCGTCGCGTCCGGGGAGGGTGACGTCGCCGTCGTGCGCGACCGCACCGCGGATCGCGGCGATGAGGCTGGACTTGCCGGAACCGCTCGGACCGGCGAGGACGACGATCGTCCCGGGGACGGCGCGGAGGTCGACCGGACCGATGACGACGTCCGGCCGACGGACGGTCACCCGGTCGAGCACGAGGTCCGTCGCCGCGGGTGCCGCGGCCGGACGGACGGGTGCGGCGGTCGAGTCGTCGAGGACGTCGAGGACCGCGGTGGAGGCCTCGACACCGTCCTGCGCCGCGTGGAAGTCGGCGCCGACCTGCCGGATCGGCGCGAACGCCTCCGGAGCGAGCACGAGCACGAACATCGCGGCCCCGAGGCCGAGCGAGCCGTCGACCAGCCGGATGCCGATCGACACCGCGACGAGCGCCACCGACAGGCTCGCGGCGAGCTCGAGGGCGAAGCCGCTCACGAAGGACAGCCGGAGCACCCCGATGGTGCCCTTCCGGTACTCGTCGGTCACCCGGCCGATCCGGTCGACCTGTCGCCGCGCGCGGCCGAAGACCTTGAGTGTCGCGAGCCCCTCGACCGCCTCGGTGAAGGCGCCGCCGAGGGTCGCGAGCGCGTCGGCCTGCTTCCGCTGCAGCGCCTGGGTGGCGAGGCCGATCAGGATCATGAAGACCGGGATGACCGGCAGGGCGCACAGCACGATCAGGCCGCTCGTGAGGTCGCCGAGGCCGATCGCGACGAGCAGCATCGGCGTCGCGACCGCGGTGAGCGCGAGCTGCGGCAGGTACCGCCCGAAGTAGGCGTCGAGCGCGTCCAGCCCGGGGCCGAGCGTGGTGGCGAACGCGGCGCTCGACCGTTCGGCGAGCCACCCCGGGCCCCGTTCGGCGGCGCGGGCGAGCACCGTCGCGCGGAGCTCGCGCTTCACCGTCGCCGCGGCCCGGGCAGCCAGGTCGTCGGTCGCCCACGCCGTCGCCGCACGCACGACGAACGCACCGCCGAGCAGCGCGAGCGTCGGGACGAAGGCGGCGGGCACGACGCCCTGCCGGACGGCGTCCACCCCGAGCGTGACGGCGGCGGCGATCCCCCACGCGATCGCGACGGTCGCGAGCGTGCGGAGGACGCCGGTGCCCGCGGCGGCGACGATGAAGCCACGCGCCGTGCGCGACAGGCGCAGGAGCCGCGGGTCGAGGGGCTTCACCGTCGGCGCCTAGTGCGCGGCCTGCAGGACCTGGGCCCGCGAGACGCGCTTGCGGAAGATCCAATAGGTCCAGGCCTGGTACGCGAACACGAGCGGGACGAAGATCAGTGCCACCCAGCTCATCACCGTCAGCGTGTACGACCCGCTCGACGCGTTGTACACGTTCAGGCTGTTCGCCGGGTCGTTCGTCGCGGGCATGACGTCCGGGAAGATCGCCGTGAACATCGCGAGCACGATCGCGGCGATCGTGACGGCCATCAGCGTGAACGCACGGCCCTCCTTGCCCCAGGCGTTGCAGAGCACGGCGAGCACGAGCGCGAGGGCGGCGACGACCGAGAGCACGAGCGACGCCGGGGTCGCCCGGACGAACGCCATCGACACCAGGAACGCCGCGCCGACGACGATCGTCACGAGGCCCGCCCGGGTCGCCAGGCGCTTCGCCCGCTCGCGGATCTCCCCCTCGGTCTTCAGCGCGACGAACACCGCGCCGTGCGTGAAGAAGACGAGCATGGTGGCGAGGCCGGTGAGCAGCGCGAACGGGTTGAGGAGGTCGAACAGCGTGCCGGTGTAGTTGTGGCCGGCGTCCATCGGGATGCCCCGCACGACGTTGCCGAACGCGACGCCCCAGAGGAACGACGGCACGACGCTGCCGACGATGATCATCAGGTCGAACCGACGCTTCCACTCGAGGTGCTTGTTCTGGTGCCGGTACTCGAACGAGACGCCGCGGGCGATGAGCGCCGCGAGGATGAGCAGCAGGGCGAGGTAGAACCCGGAGAACATCGTGGCGTACCACTCCGGGAAGGCCGCGAACAGGCAGGCACCCGCGACGATGACCCACGTCTCGTTGAGGTCCCACACGGGGCCGATCGTGTTGATCAGGACGCGTCGGTCGGTGTCGTCCTTGCCGAGGAACGGCAGGGTCATGCCGACGCCGAAGTCGAAGCCGTCGAGGACGAAGTAGCCGACGAAGAAGACGCCGACGATCGCGAACCAGAGAACGGGCAGGTCCATCTCAGTACACCGTCACTTCGTGCTTGACCTCACCGGTCTCCTCGTCGACCTCCGCCGGGGCGGCGGGGCCCTCCTGCGCGACCTTCTTGATCAGCCGGAACTCGACGACCGCCAGGCTGCCGTAGATGAGCGTGAACACCACCAGCGAGATGAGCACCTCGATGCCCGTCACGTTCGGCGAGACACCGTCGCTGGTCTTGAGCAGTCCGAACACCAGCCAGGGCTGCCGACCCATCTCGGTGAAGATCCAGCCGACGATCATCGCGGCCATCGGCAGCGGCACGGTCCAGGTGGCCACACGCCAGACCCACCGCTTCGTCGGGAACCGCCCCTTGCGGGTGAGCCAGAGGCCCACGAGGGACACCAGCACGGCGCCGACACCGAGCGCGATCATCCAGCGGAACGACCAGTACGTGACCCAGATGATCGGCTTGTAGTCGCCGGGGCCGTACACCTGCGAGTACTGCGCCTGCAGGTCGTTGATGCCCTCGACGGTGCCGTTGAAGGTGTGCGTCGACAGGAACGACAGCAGGTAGGGCACCCGGATCGAGAACAGCTCGTGCACGCCGTCCGGGGTGCCGAGGGTGAAGATCGAGAACGACGCGTCCTTGCCGGTGGCGGTGTTGTACAGCGCCTCGGCCGCGGCCATCTTCATCGGCTGCGTGTCGACCATGGTGAGGCCGAGCTGGTCACCGGTGAGCACCGTGAGGGCACCCGCCGCCAACATCGTCCACATGCCGAACTTCAGCGCGGGCATCATCGTCTCGAGGTTCTGGTTGCGGGCCAGGTGGTAGGCGGCGACCGAGATGATCACCGCTGCCGCGACCATGAAGCAGGCGAACAGCGTGTGCGGGAACGCGGCGAGGGCCACCTTGTTGCCGAGCACCGCCCAGATGTCGGTGAGCTCGGCGCGACCCTTGGCCTCGTTCATGGCGAAGCCGACCGGGTGCTGCATGAACGCGTTCGCCGCGATGATGAAGTACGCGGACATGATCGTGCCGGCACTGACGCACCAGATGCTCGCGAGGTGCAGCCCCTTCGGCAGCCGGTCCCACCCGAAGATCCAGATCCCGATGAACGCCGCCTCGAAGAAGAACGCGAGGATCCCCTCGAGCGCGAGCGGCGCACCGAACACGTCGCCGACGAACCGGGAGTAGTTCGACCAGTTCATGCCGAACTGGAACTCCTGGACGATGCCGGTGACCACACCCATCGCGAAGTTGATGAGGAAGATCCGCCCGAAGAACCGCGTGAGCTGCAGGTAGTGCGCGCGCCCCGTGCGGTACCAGGCCGTCTGGAACACGGCCACGACGACGGCCATGCCGATCGTCAGCGGGACGAAGAGGAAGTGGTAGATGGTCGTCAGACCGAACTGCCACCGCGACAGGATGAGCGGGTCGAGGATGTCGTTCATGCGGCGTGTCCGAGCCGGGTCGCCGCGCGCTGTTCGTGCACGTCAGTTGCTTCCTGTGGAAGGGGGACTTCTGCTGTCACAACCATTGGGACACGTCCACGCTACCGCCCGGACACCTGGTTCGACAACTTGTAGAAGTGTCACGTGCACGAACGTGCAAACCGCGTGCACGGCACAACCGTGCGGCACGATCGTGCCGGATGTCCGTTCCGCGAACGACGACAGGTGCCGGGCGAACGCCCGACACCTGTCGTTTTACTGACGCACGCCCGCCGGCGCACGGGATGGCGCTACAGCAGGTCGTTGTCCTGCAGGAAGGCCTTGGCGACCGAGGCCGCCGACTTCTGCTCGACCGAGTTCTGCCGGTTCAGCTCGATGAGCGCGTCCGTCGTGAGGAGCTTGTTGACCTTCTCGATGGCGTCGGCGGCCTTCGAGTCGAGGTCCTTCGAGACGATCGGCGTGACGTTGTTCGCCGGCACGAGGTGCTTCGGGTCCTCGAGGGTGACGAGCTTGTCGGTCTTGATCGAGGCGCTCGCGGAGTAGATGTCCGCCACCTGCGAGTCGCCGTCCTGGATCGCCTTGATCGTCAGCGGGCCGCCGGAGTCGTTCTGCTGGTTCACCTCGCCGGTGATGCCGTACTTCTCCTTGAGACCCTTCGGGCCGTAGGCGGCCGTGGCGAACTCGGGGTTGGCGGCGATCGAGATGGTGCCACCGATCTTGGACAGGTCGGCGATCGACTTGAGGTCGTACTTGTCGGCCGTCGCCTGCGTCACCGTGTAGGTGTCGGCGTCGGACGCGTCGGCCGAGGGCAGCGCCTTGACGTCGGAGGGCAGGATGTCCTTGAGACCGGAGTTGATGCCGTCCGTCGTGGTCTCGGTCGTGGTGTCCTTGCCGTCCTCCTGGAGCAGGTAGTTCAGCAGGTTGCCGTTGTACTCCGGGAAGACGTTGATGCTCCCCTTCGCGATCTCGGGCCAGTACGCCTTGCGCTGACCGATGTTGAGCTTCTTCGTGACGGTGAAGCCCTCGTGCTCGAGCTCCTGCGCGTAGAGCTCGGCGATGATCTCGTTCGACGGGTACGCCTGCGAACCCACGACGATGGTCTTGGAGTCACCACCGGAACCGGAGGAGAGCGGGTCGCTCGAGGAGCAGCCCGCCAGGGCGATGGCGGCCGCGGAGGCGACGGCGATCGTCGCGGCGAGGCGCCGGGTCGTTGCTGTGATCACGGGTGGGTTCCTTCCACAGGGGTTGATGCTCGTGGTGCTGAGCTGCGGGTGCTCCGACGCGACAGACGCGCCGACCCGGCGGAGACACCCGCGGGGACGGCGAGCCGCTGCAGCGCGGCGAAGACGATCTCGAACGCGATGGCGAGGGCGATCACCAGGATGGAACCGCCCAGCACCTCCGCGTAGTCCGAATTGGCGATGCCGGAGAAGGCGTAGCCGCCGAGTCCGCCGGCGTTGATGTAGCCGACCAGGGTCGCCGTGGCGACGACCTGCAGGACGGCCGCCCGGATGCCGCCGACGATGAGCGGGAGGGCCAGGGGGATCTCGACCTTGCCGAGGATCTGCCACCCGGTCATGCCCTGCGCCTTGGCGGCGTCGACGACGACGCGGTCGATGGCCTCGACGCCGGAGTACGCACCCGCCAGGACCGACGGGATCGCGAGCACGACGAGCGAGATGAGCGGTGCCCCGAGGCCGAGGCCGATCGCCAGCGCGAGGAGCGTGAGGAGGCCGAGGGTCGGGAGGGCACGGATGCCCCCGGAGACGCCGACCGCGATCGAGCGGCCCTTGCCGGTGTGCCCGATGAGCAGACCGAGCGGCACCGCGATGACGACCGCGATGGCGACGGCCAGCAGCGTGATCCAGACGTGCTCCCACAGCCGGACGCCGATGGCGTTGCTGCCGACGTTGTTCGCCGGGTCGAAGATCCAGGCGAAGCCCTGCGCGAAGAGGTTCATGCGGACACCTCGTTCGCCCGGACGTCGTCCGCGGCACGGCGGCGCACGGACCGGGCCGCGCGACCGCTCCCCCGCGTCCACGGCATCACGAGCCGACCGATCGCGACGAGCAGCACGTCGAACACGAGTGCCAGCACGATGGTGAGGACGATGCCGGTGAGGATCTCGGCGCTGATGCCGCGCTTGAGCCCGTCGGTGAGCAGGAACCCGAGGTTCGGGACGCCGATGAGCGCGCCGACCGTGACGAGGCTGATCGTCGAGACCGACACCACGCGGATGCCGGCGAGGAGCACCGGCCCGGCGAGCGGCAGCTCCACGCGGAAGAACCGTTGCGCCGGCGAGTACCCGAGCGCCTCGGAGGCGCCCACGACGTCCTGGTCGACCGCGTCGATGGCGTCGGCCGCCGACCGGGCCATCAGCGCGACGCCGAAGATGGTCATCGCGATGACGACGTTCACCGGGTCGAGGGTGCTCGTGCCGATGATGGCGGGGAGCACCAGGAAGAGCGGCAGCGCCGGGATCGTGTAGAGCAGGCTCGCGACGACGACGATGGTCGAGGCCGCACCCCGCGCGGGGCCGCTGCGCTTCCGCAACCGCGAGACGAGCAGCCCGATCGGCACCGACAGCAGGAAGCTGATGATGATCGGCGGGATCGACAGCCAGACGTGCGCGATCAGGTTGTCGCTGATCGTGTCCGTGTTGCCGAGGACCCAGTTCACGCGTCGCCCCGCTGCTGCGGCACGGCCTGGGCGGCGTCGACCACCTGGACCGGACCGGTGAGCACACCCGCCGCCCGGCCCTCGCCGTCGACGACGATCGGACCGGTCGGCGTCTGCTCGACCCGGAGTGCGCGGCGACCACGGCCGGCACCGATGAAGTTCGCCACGAAGTCGTCGGCCGGCTCGGCGAGGATCTCCGCCGGGGTGCCGAGCTGGGCGATCTCGCCGCCCTTCTTGAGGATGACGACCTGGTCGCCGAGCTTGAACGCCTCGTCGATGTCGTGGGTCACGAAGACGACGGTCTTGCCGAGCTCACGCTGGAGGCGGATGAGCTCGTCCTGCAGGTCGTTGCGGACCAGCGGGTCGACGGCGCCGAAGGGCTCGTCCATGAGCAGGATGTTCGGGTCGACGGCGAGCCCGCGGGCCACGCCGACACGCTGCTGCTGGCCACCGGAGAGCTGCGAGGGGTAGCGGTTCGCGAAGGCACGGTCGAGGCCGACGGTGTCCATCAGCTCCAGTGCACGCTCACGGGCCTCGGCCTTGGACACGCCGGTGAGCAGCGGCACCGTCGCGATGTTGTCGGCGACCTTCCGGTGCGGCAGCAGGCCGGCGTTCTGCATGACGTAGCCGATGCTCCGGCGAAGCTGCACCGGATCGACGCCGGCGACGTCCTCGCCGTCGATCTGCACGGACCCGGCGGAGGGGTCGACCATGCGGTTGATCATGCGGAGCAACGTGGTCTTGCCGCAGCCACTGGACCCGACGAAGACCGTGGTGGTCCTCGAGGGGATGACGAGGCTGAAGTCGTCGACCGCGTTGGTGCCGTCCGGGTAGGTCTTGCGCACCGAGCGGAACTCGATCATGGGTGCCCTTCTGTTCGGAGGTAGCCCGACTCCGAGTGAGAGTACCCGTCAGGTCCGACAACGGTTCACGCGTGACGGTCCGTGACGTGTCCCGGACAGCCGGATGACGTCGCGGGACGGCGCGCCGCACGACCGCCGGCCGCACGCACGACGACGCCCGCGCCTCCTGTTCGGAGCGCGGGCGTCGTGGGGAGGGTGACCGGCGTGGCGGCCTCAGGCGGCGGCGACCACCGTCTCGAGGTGGATGCGGCTCATCGCGCGGTACTCCTCGACCAGTGCCGTGTCGGGGTTCGACGGGTCGCGGTGCGCCCGCGCGAGGACGGCGTGCGCCGACTCGGCGAGGACCACCCACGTGCGCTCGATGCGCTCGCCCGTCGGGAGCCCGAAGCGCTCGTGCATGATCTGGGCGACGGCGCTCCCCAGTGCAGCCATCCGGTCGTCCCCCTCGCCGGCACCGGCGCCGAGGTCCGCGGCGTCACCGAACCGGATCGCCCGGAAGCCGGGCTCCGTCCGGTACATCTCGGCGGTGACGTCGATGAGCGCGTCGCAGGCGCCCTGCCACGTCGTCGCATCGCTCGCGTCGAGCGCGGTGACGAAGCGCTCGGCGAGGCGCTGCGTGCTCCGGATCGCGAGGGCCTCGACCACGGCGATGCGGTCCGGGAAGTAGCGGTAGACCGTGCCGATCGACGCGCCGGCGCGCTCGGCGACCATGGCCGTCGTCAGACGCTCGAAGCCGATCTCGTCGATCACCGCGGCAGCAGCGTCGAGCAGACCCGCGAGGCGCGCCGAACTGCGGGCTTGGACCGGCTCGTTCCTGAGCAGTGATGATCCCCCCGGCAGTGCGTTCGATACCTCGGTGACGAGCACGTGTTCTCCTCTTGCGCCGGAAGCGCGGTCATGTGGGATGTGACTGACCTACCTTCGCAGAGACCGGCTGGAATGTATCTGCGACTCTCCCATCGCACCTGCGAGGTCGTAGGTGTCCCGACCCCGACGTGGGATGATGGGGCGATGCCCGACCCGACGCACCACGAGCCGTCGCTGGCCGAGCCGATCCTCCACCGTGCCGCCCGCATCGAGGACGCCGTCCAGGAGTTCCGCGAGCAGCGAGCCCGGCGCCGCGGCCTCGTCCCCACCGTCATCCCCTACAACGGCTACGGCGCGCCGGGGTGGATCCGCGTGCTCTGCCGGGTCCTGCTCACCCGCCGCGGCCTCGCCTCCGACGCCTCGTTCTACGGCGTCCGGGGCTGGAAGAGCTTCACGAGCGTCGCGGTGGACGACGCCGAGGTCACCATCACCGCCGGCGGCACCACGCACGTCGTGCAGTCCGACCGCGGCGGAGTGGTCGACACCATCGTGCCGATCGACCTCGAACCCGGCTGGCGCACCATCAAGCTCTCCGCCGGCGGCATGCGCGACGTCGAGGCGGACGTGTTCATCGTCCACCCGGACACCCGGTTCGGGCTGCTGTCCGACATCGACGACACCGTGATGGTCACCTCGCTCCCCCGCCCGATGCTGGCCGCGTGGAACTCGTTCGTGCTCACCGAGCACGCGCGGCGCCCCGTCCCGGGCATGTCCGTGCTGTACGAGCGCATCCTCGCGCAGCACCCCGGCGCGCCGACGGTCTACCTGTCGACCGGTGCCTGGAACGTCGCGCCGACGCTGCAGCGCTTCCTGAGCCGGAACCTCTACCCGTCGGGCACGCTGCTGCTCACCGACTGGGGGCCCACGCACGACCGGTTCTTCCGCAGCGGCCAACTCCACAAGCAGCAGAACCTCGAGCGGCTCGCGAAGGACTTCCCGGACGTGCAGTGGCTGCTGGTCGGCGACGACGGCCAGCACGACGAGTCCCTGTACGGCGACTTCGCCCGCGCGCACCCCGAGAACGTCGCGGGCGTCGCGATCCGGCAGCTGTCCACGAGCGAGGCCGTCCTCGCCGGTGGACGCTCTCGGGCGCAGGAGCGGTCGCGTGAGTCCTCCGCCCCGTGGGTGTACGCCCCGGACGGCGCCGGCATGTGGTCGGAGCTCGCCCGCGTCGGGCTCGCCGAGGCCGATCCCGCCGACCCGGCCTGAGGCATCCCTCAGCAGACCCGCCCGTTCCCCGGACCGACGGTGGTTGGATCGCCCCATGAGCTCGGCGAGCACGACCACCACACCGACCAACCGCATCGAGGACCACGCGCTGATCGGTGACACGTACACCGCCGCGCTCGTCGGGCGGGACGGCACGATCGACTGGGCCTGCCTGCCCCGCTTCGACAGTCCGTCGACCTTCGCCGCGATCCTCGGCACCGAGGACCACGGGCACTGGTCCCTCCGCCCGACCGAGGCCGGCGCGACCGCCGTCCGACGGTACGACCACGACACGCTCGTGCTCTCCACGGTGTGGACGACGAGCACCGGGGTCGTCGAGGTCACCGACTGCATGCCGATCGGCGCGCACCGGGCGAGCATCATCCGTCGCGTCCGGGGCCTCCGTGGCTCCGTCGAGCTCCGCCAGACCCTCCGCATCCGGTTCGACTACGCACTCGCGCTCCCCTGGGTCCGACAGATCGGCGGCGACGAGGACCCGGCCCTCCTCGCGACCGCCGGCCCGGGCTCGGTGATCGTCCGGGGCGTCCGGTTCCGTGCCGACGACCACCGGCACACCGCGACGAGCACCGTCCACGACGGTGACGTCCTCGACACCGTGCTCACCTGGTACCCGTCGCACCGCGAACCGCCGGCGCCGCTCGACGTCGACGCCGCGCTGCACCGGACCGTGCGGTGGTGGACCGACTGGATGGCGACCGCGCGCACCGACGGCAGGTACGCGGAGCCAGCACGCCGTTCCCTGCTCCTCCTGCGGGCGATGACCCACGCCGAGACCGGCGGCGTCGTGGCGGCCGCGACCACGAGCCTCCCGGAGGACCCGGGCGGTGAACGCAACTGGGACTACCGGTACGTCTGGCTCCGCGACGCCTCGCTGTCCCTCGCCTCCCTGATCGCGCACGGCTACCGAGACGAAGCCGCCCACTGGCGCGGCTGGCTGCTCCGGGCGATCGCCGGCGACCCCGCCGACGTGCAGATCATGTACGGCATCGCCGGCGAGCGGGAACTCCCGGAACGCGAGCTGCCGAACCTGCCCGGGTACGCCGGCTCCACCCCCGTCCGCATCGGCAACGGGGCCTACACGCAGTACCAGGGCGACGTCTTCGGCGAGGTCCTCGCCGCACTGCACGACGCCCGTGAGCTCGGGGTCGAGGAGAACGCCGACTCGTGGGCGCTCCAGCGGGCGCTGCTCGGGTACGTCGAGGAGCACTGGCAGGAGCCCGACAACGGCATCTGGGAGATGCGCGGGCCTCGCCGGCACTTCACGCACTCCCGTGCCATGATCTGGGCCGCGTTCGACCGCGGGGTCGCGGCTGTCGAGGAGTTCGGCCTCGAAGGTCCCGTCGAACGCTGGCGCGCCCTCCGCGCCGCCGTCCGCGCGGAGATCGAGGAGCACGGCTGGAACGCCGACCGCGGCAGCTACCGGCAGCACTACGACACCGACGAGGTCGACGCGAGCCTGCTCGTCCTGCCGCAGATCGGCTACCTGAAGGCCGACGACGCGCGGATGACCGGTACCGTCCGGGCGATCGAGGAGGACCTCCGCACCGGCTCCGACGGGCTCGTCCTGCGCTACCGGACGTCCTCCGGTTTCGACGGGCTCTCCGGCAGTGAGCACCCGTTCCTCGCCTGCTCGTTCTGGCTCGTCGAGCAGTACGCCGCATCCGGCCGCATCGAGGACGCCGAGCGGCTGATGGACGTGCTCGTCGGGTACGCCAACGACGTCGGCATGCTCTCGGAGGAGATCGACGTCGCCACCGGACACCACATCGGCAACACGCCCCAGGCGCTCTCCCACCTCACGCTCGTGTCCGCGGCCGACGCGATCGCCCGTGCCCGGGGCGTCACCGCCGGGCATCGCACCCGGCTGCCCGTCCACGACGGCGGGACGCGCTCCTGGACGGGCGAGGGCGAGCGGGCGGGTACGCCCGCGTAGGAGGCCGTTCCGCGCGTCGGCGACCGTTCCGCGCGTCCGGTGACCGTTCCGCGCGTCGGTTGCCGTTCCGCGCACAGGAAGCAGTTCCGCGCGTGGGAGGCCGTTCCTTCCTGCCTCCGACGCGCGATCCGGCCTCCCAGGTCGCGCGCGATGGGTCGGAACGCACGCACCAACGGACGGGAGGCGCGGTGCCAGCCGGCACCGCGCCTCCCGTCCGTCACCTGGTGACGTCCGTCAGGACGACGACTCCCAGTCCGCCGGGCCGCGCGAACCCGCGCGGTACTCCTCGAGCGGGACCTCGTCGGCCTTCCAGGCGTTGACGACCGGCTCGACGATCTCCCAGCAGCGCTCGGCGACGTCACCGCGGATGGACAGCAGCGGGTCGTCGTGGAAGATGCCGTTGAGCACCTCGCCGTAGGGGGTCAGCTCGCCGTCCGCGAAGGACGAGGACAGCGTGACCTGGCCCATCTCGAACGGGTTGCCGCCGCCGTTCGCCGACACGGTCAGCTCGATCTCGTCGGGGTTCAGCACGATCCGGAGCGTGTCCGCCTTCGGCCGACCGGAGAGGCCGGAGGGCAGGCGTGTCACGGGCTTGAAGGTGATCAGGACCTCCTTGCGGCTGGCGCCGAGCGCCTTGCCGGAGCGGAGGGTGAAGGGGACGCCCTTCCAGCGCGCGGTGTCGACCTCGACGGAGATCTCGGCGAGCGTCTCGGTGCTGCGCGACTTGTCGACGCCGTCCTCGTCCTGGTACGACGGCAGTTCCTTCCCGTCGATCGTGCCGGCCGTGTACACCGCGCGACGCGACGCGATCTTCGGGTCGCCGCCCTTGAGCTCGGTCGAGCGGAGCACGCGGGCCAGGGACGAGCGGAACTCGACGGAGTCGATGTCCGCCGGGGCGTCCATCGTCACGATGCCGAGGATCTGCAGCAGGTGCGACTGGATCATGTCGACCATCGCGCCGGCCTCGTCGTAGTACTGGGCGCGGTTCTCGAGGCCGAGGGTCTCGTCGTAGAAGACGTCGACCTTCTCGATGTTCTCGGCGTTCCAGATCGGCTCGAACAGGCGGTTCGCGAAACGCAGACCGATGATGTTCAGGACCGTCGTGCGTCCGAGGAAGTGGTCGGTGCGGTGCACGCGCTCCTCGGGGACGAGCTTGAGGACGGTCTCGTTGAGGGCCCGCGCGCTGGCGACGTCGGTGCCGAACGGCTTCTCGAACGCGAGCGTGGTGCCCTCGGGGAGCTCGACCTGCTGCAGCGCCTCGCAGATGTCCGACGCGATCTGCGGCGGGAGGGCGAAGTAGAGGATCGGCTCGGCGTCGTCGTCCGCCGCAGCGAACAGGGCCTTCAGGTGCTCGGGGTCGGTCGGGTCACCCTGGATGAACTGCGTCGAGGCGAGCGTGGCGTCGACCTCGGGGCCCTTCACGTCCTGCGACGCGAAGGACTTCGTCACGACGTCCTTCCACTGCTCCTCGCTGCGGGCGCTGCGGCCCGTGCCGATGAGCTGGACGGGAACCGCTCGACCGCTCTGCAGGAACGTGCCGAGGCCCGGCAGCAGCAGGCGGGAGGCGAGGTCGCCCGTCGCGCCGAAGATGATGAGAGTGCGCTTGTCGGTCACCGGAGGTGAGTCCTTTCGCTGTGGTGGGGGTGGTCCGCTTGAAGCCAAGCCTCGGGCGGACGGGTTGATTCCCGGACGGGGCGGTTCGTCCTGCTGGTGGTGCAGTCGCGTCGGTCTGAGCCGTTGCACCCGAGACACACGCCGTTCTACCGGAGACACACTTCGGGCGGCACCAGGTGGTGCCGCCCGAATGTGTCAGGTGCGCTGCGCGTCCAGGTCAGTGCCCGAAGTTGCCGCGGTAGTACTCGTAGACCCAGCCGACGAGCGTGACCGCCACCAGGGCGAGACCGATCGGCACGATCCAGAGGCCCGCTGCGACGCCGAGGAAGACGACCGCGGTGGACGCGGCCAGGAGGATGGGCCACCACGACCACGGACTGAAGTGCCCGAGCTCGGCGTCGCCGTCCTCGATGTTGGCGTCCGGACGGTCCTCGGGGAGGACGCCGCCCTGGGAGGACATGACCTTGCCGAGGTAGAACGCGATGAACGCGGACATGATCCCGGTGAGGCCGATGGCCACGGTGCCGACCCACTCCGGACGCCCGTAGTAGATGAGCGACCAGATGGTGTACGCGGCGTCCGCGAGGATGAAGAACCCGAAGAGGATCCAGAACAGGTTGGTGTTGGCGCGCATCGCCTTACTTCACCTCGCCCTTCGCGGCGTCGTAGGTCGGAGCATCGGGAGCGTCCTTCGCGGGACCCACACCGATCGGCACACCCGCTTCGGGGTGGTTGAGGTCGAACGCCGGGGACTCCGAGCGGATGCGCGGGATCGACGTGAAGTTGTGGCGCGGCGGCGGGCAGCTGGTCGCCCACTCGAGCGAGCGGCCGTAGCCCCACGGGTCGTTCACGGCGACCTTCGGCGCGTTCCGCGCGGTCACGTAGACGTTGAAGATGAACGGCAGGAACGAGATCGCGAGGATCATCGAGCCGATCGTCGACAGCTGGTTCATCCAGGTGAAGCCGTCGTTCGGCAGGTAGGTCGCGTAGCGACGCGGCATGCCGATGACGCCCAGCCAGTGCTGGATGAGGAACGTGGTGTGGAACCCGATGAACAGGAGCCAGAAGTGGATCTTGCCGAGGCGCTCGTTGAGCATCTTGCCGGTCCACTTCGGCCACCAGAAGTAGAAGCCGGAGAACATCGCGAACACGACGGTGCCGAACACCACGTAGTGGAAGTGCGCGACGACGAAGTACGAGTCGGACACGTGGAAGTCGAGCGGCGGGGACGCCAGGATCACACCGGTGAGACCACCGAACGTGAAGGTGATGAGGAAGCCCACGGCCCAGAGCAGCGGCGTCTCGAACGTGACCGAACCACGCCACATCGTGCCGACCCAGTTGAAGATCTTCACGCCGGTCGGGACCGCGATGAGCATCGTCATCAGCGAGAACCACGGGAGCAGGACGCCACCGGTGACGTACATGTGGTGCGCCCACACCGTGACCGAGAGGGCCGCGATGGAGATGGTCGCGTAGACGAGGGTCTTGTACCCGAAGATCGGCTTGCGGCTGAACACCGGGAAGACCTCGGAGACGATGCCGAAGAACGGCAGCGCGATGATGTACACCTCGGGGTGCCCGAAGAACCAGAACAGGTGCTGCCAGAGCAGGGCACCGCCGTTGGCCGGGTTGAAGATCTGCGCCTCGAAGACGCGGTCGAGCCCGAGGCCGAACAGCGCCGCGGCGAGGACCGGGAAGGCCATGAGCACGAGGAGCGCCGTCACGAGGGTGTTCCACGTGAAGATCGACATGCGGAACATGGTCATGCCCGGGGCGCGCATCGTGATGATCGTCGTGATGAAGTTCACCGCGCCGAGGATCGTCGAGAAGCCGGTCATGCCGAGGCCGAAGACCCACAACGTTCCGCCGAGCCCTGGCGTGAACGTCGTGTCACTCAGTGGTGCGTAGGCGAACCAGCCGAAGGACGCGGCACCCTGCGGGGTGAGGAAGCCACCGACGGCGATGAGCGAGCCGAAGAGGTAGAGCCAGAAGGCGAAGCCGTTGAGCCGCGGGAACGCGACGTCCGGCGCACCGATCTGCAGGGGCATGATCGCGTTCGCGAAGCCCGAGAACAGCGGCGTCGCGAACATCAGCAGCATGATCGTGCCGTGCATGGTGAAGAGCTGGTTGTACTGCTCCTTCGTCGCGACCACGTGCAGGCCGGGCTCGAAGAGCTGGGCGCGGATCACGAGCGCCATCACACCCGCGAGCAGGAAGAAGACGAACGAGGCGATCAGGTACATGTACCCGATGGTCTTGTGGTCCGTGGAGGTGATCCACCGGACGATGATGTTGCCCTTCCGACCGACCCTCGACGCCTGGAAGTCCGGCGTCGTGGTCTGTGCAGTCGGCTGGCCGACGAATGACGTTGTCATCTTCGGAGCCCCTACTCGTTCTCGCTCGACGCCGAGACGGGCGCCTTGTTGTCCGGTTCGTTCGTGTTGGTGTTGTACTCGTTGCCGAGCAGACCGACCTTGCCCTGGTCCTTCAGGGTGTCGAGGTAGTCCTGGTACTCCGCCGGCGTCACGACCTTCACCTGGAAGAGCATGAGCGAGTGGTACTCACCGCAGAGCTCGGCGCACTTGCCCTGGTACGTGCCGAGCTTCTCCGGGATGAAGTACTCGTAGTTCGTCTTGCCCGGGAGCATGTCCTTCTTGTAGAGGAAGTCGATGATCCAGAACGAGTGGTCGACGTCGCGCGAGGAGAGCTCGATCTTGACCTTCTTGCCCTGCGGCAGGTACAGGGTCGGCAGCTGCGACTCGTCGATCGCGCCCTTGGCGTTCTCTTCTTCCTGGGCCTGGATGCCCTGGTAGTAGACGCTCTCGTCGGGGTTCTTCTGGTCGATGTAGTTGAAGTCCCACGCCCAGCGCTTGCCGTACACGTGCACGGTGGCGTCCGGGTTGGTGAACGGCTTCTCGATCGCGGCCTGGTCCTTCGCGGTGAAGGCGAAGAAGCCGAGCACGAGGATGAGCGGCACGATCGTGTAGAAGATCTCGAGCGGCATGTTGTAGCGCATCTGCACCGGCAGGCCGGTCTGGCCCTTGCGACGGCGGTAGACGATGGCGGCCCAGATGATGAGGCCCCACACGATCAGACCGACCGCCAGGAGGACGACCCAGCTCGTGGTCCACAGGCCGACGATGCGGCTCGTGTGGTTGGTGACGTCCTTCGTCTCCTCCGTGCCGGGGAGCCATCCGTTCAGCTGCTGCTGCGTGCAACCAGCCAGTGCGATGACCAGACCGACGGCCACCGGGACGGCCGCCCAACGTATACGGCGATTCGAACGCACTGTTACCTCTCGGAAGAACGTGAAACCGGAGCAGCCTGCGACACGAAGGTCGCGCATGGCCCGCTCCCAGCTTGGTTGGAACACTCCTAGCTTACTCGCAGCTGGAGACCGCTCGCGCACACGCGACACGCGTTCGGCCACGATCCGCACCCGTCCCGGGCCCGTTTCCCCTGGTCGTGACCCGTGCCACGCCCGGGAACGGACGAGCGGGGAGCGACCGTGTCGGTCGCTCCCCGCTCGTGTCGGGTCACTCGGCGATCAGTGGAAGCTGTCACCGCACGCGCAGCTGCCCTGCGCGTTGGGGTTGTCGATCGTGAAGCCCTGCTTCTGGATGGTGTCCTCGAAGTCGATCGAGGCACCGTCGAGGTACGGGACGCTCATCTTGTCGACGACGACCTCGACCCCGGGCTCGAACTCGGCGGTGGTGTCCCCGTCGAGCAGCCGCTCGTCGAAGTACAGCTGGTAGATCAGGCCGGAGCAGCCGCCGGGCTGCACCGCGAGACGGAGGCGGAGGTCGTCTCGACCCTCCTGCTCGAGGAGGCTCGCCACCTTCGCCGCGGCCGCGTCGCTGAGCCGGACGCCGTGCGAGGGCGTCTCGGTCGCCGGTGCGTTCTCGGTGATGGTGTCGCTCATCCGCGCGTCTCCCTCCGGGCGGTGTGGTTCACCGCTCCTGGTCCGATTGTAAGCACCGTCAGCCGCGAGTCGCGAGACGCGCCAGCAGGATCGTCTCGGACGCGATCGCGCGGTGCAGGACGCCGAGGTGCTGGGACTCGTTCGGGCTGTGCGCCCGGGTGTCCGGGTCCTCGACCCCGGTGACCAGGATCTGCGCCTCGGGGAACTCCTCGGCCAGGTCGGAGACGAACGGGATCGACCCGCCGATCCCCTGCTCGACCGCGTCGTTGCCCCAGCCCTCGCGCATGGCGGTCCGCGCCTCCTGGACAGCCCACCCCTGGGTGTCCACCAGGAAGCCGTCGCCGGCGTCGGGTTCGCTGATCTCGAGCGCCGCGCCGAACGGGACGTGCGCCCGCAGGTGCCGCTCGACGGCCGCTGCGGCCTCGGTCGCCGGCTGCCCGGGAGCGACCCGGACGGAGACGCGAGCGGACACGGTCGGGAGCAGGGTGTTCGAGGCGTTGGCGACGCTCGGGACGTCCATGCCGGTGACGGTGATCGACGGCTGGAACCACATGCGGGACAGCACGTCGCCGCGGCCCACCGGACGCACGCCGGGCAGCAGCGCGGCGTCGGAGGCGAGCTCGTCCTCGGAGCGCGCCGGCACCGGGGCGTCGTGGGAGGTGAGCCCCTCGACCGCGACCGAGCCGTCGTCGTCGTGCAGGGACGCGAGGAGCCGGACCATCGGGATCATGGCATCGGGGGCCGCTCCCCCGAACATGCCGCTGTGGCTGGCGTGCTCGAGCGTGGTGAGCGTCAGCTTGAAGGTGACGTTGCCGCGCAGCGAGACGGTGATCGACGGGACCTCGGTGGACCAGTTGTCGCTGTCCGCGACGACGATCACGTCGGCGGCGAGGTGCTCCTTCTGCTCGCGGAGGAAGGTGCGGAACGACCGTGAGCCGAACTCCTCCTCGCCCTCGACGAAGAGCACGACGCCGAGCTCGAGGTCGTCACCGAACTGCGCGTGCACCGCACGGAGCGAGGCGATGTGGGTCATCACGCCGGCCTTGTCGTCCGAGGCGCCACGGCCGTACAGGCGGTCACCGCGGAGGGTCGGCTCGAACGGCGGGGTCTCCCAGAGCGCGTCGTCGCCCTGCGGCTGCACGTCGTGGTGCGCGTAGAGCATCACCGTCGGCTTGCCGTTCCGGGCCGGACGCACGGCGAGCACCGCCGGCTGCCCGAGCTCGCCGCCGGACGACTCCGCGTCCGCCGTGGCGCCGGAGACGGCCGACCGCACGATCCGCACGTCGTCCGCGCCGAACACGCCCGTCGACCGGGCGAGGTCCGCGACGGCCTCGGCGCTCGCCCGGACGTTCGCCGGGTCGAAGGCCGACCAGGACACCGACGGCAGACGCACCAGGGCGGACAGGTCGGCGATCGTCGTGGGGAGGGCGCCCTGGACGTGTTCGCGCAGGGCGTCGAGGAGCGCGGGGTCGGTCGCGGGGCTGTGCTGTGCGGTGTCGGTCATGCCCGGTAATCTAGAGGACGATCCAGCACGCAGACCGCCGTTAGGAACGCACCGTGGCGAAGGCAGCCCCCAAGAGCAACACGACCGTGAACCCGACCGAGGAAGAACTCCTCGAGCAGGGCAAGGGTCGGCCGACCCCGAGCCGCCGCGAGCGTGAGGCCGCCAACCGCCGCCCTCTGGTCGGCAACAGCCCGGTCGACAAGAAGGCCGCTCGCGCCCGCCTCAACAACGAGCGCGAGAAGGCCCGCGTCGGCATGGCCAACGGCGAGGAGCGCTACCTGCCGGCGAAGGACAAGGGCGAGCAGCGCCGGTTCGTGCGCGACTGGATCGACGCCCGCTGGAACGTCGGCGAGATCATGATGCCGGTGCTCGTGCTGTTCCTCATCGTCGGGTTCGCTGCCTCGCAGACCGTGATCGCCTCGTACGCGCTGCTGCTCGTCTGGGCGTTCGTGGCGCTCTTCGTGCTCGACTGCGTCATCCTCTGGCTCTCGTTCCGCAAGAAGCTCACGAACAAGTTCGGGTCGATGCAGCGCGGCACGTTCCTCTACATCCTCACGCGGGCATGGCAGCTGCGCTTCCTGCGCCTGCCGAAGCCGCAGGTCAAGCGCGGCCAGTACCCCGCCGTCTGACCCGTCCACGAAGCGCCGCCCGGCCCGCCGGGCGGCGCTTCGTCGTGTCCGGTCCGGCGCGCGCGCGCCGGACCGGCGCGGCGCGGCCGGGCGCGGCCCGGGCGCCGAGATCGCACTTCGTGACGCACGCGCCGGATCGAAGGTGCCCAGCCTGCGATCTCGCGTTCCCGACGCGGCCGTCCGACGGACTGGAGGCGCGGGTCGGGTCCGCACCGTGCCTCCAGTCCGTCGCCTGGGCGCCCTGGCGCCGCGCCGTGGCCGTGGGTTGGTCGCAGGAAGTGTCGCCCGACGCCGCGCTCGGCGGCATGTCTCGCAACCAACGCATCTGGGCGGCGGCATGTCCTGCGACCAAGGCGACCGGAGCGGCCGGAGCAGTCGGAGCAGCCGACCCCGCCGAGCGTCCCGTCCGCGTCAGCGCGCGGCGCGCCGCAGCCGCCGACGACGCAGCCGGTTGATGCGCGTCGCCCAGGTCGGCCCCTCGTAGAGGAACGCCGTGTAGCCCTGCACGAGCGTCGCGCCCGCGTCGATCCGGTCCTGCACGTCCTGCTCGCTCGTGACACCGCCGACGGCGATCACGCAGAAGTCCTCCGGCACGGCGGCACGGACACGCCGCAGCACCTCGAGCGACCGGGCAGCGACCGGCGCCCCGGAGAGCCCACCGGCACCCATCGCCTCGACCTCGGCGGTGGGCGTCACGAGCCCGCCGCGCGAGATCGTGGTGTTGTTCGCGATGACGCCCGAGAGCCCGAGGTCGACCGCGAGACCGGCGATCGCGTCGATCTGCTCGTCGGTGAGGTCCGGCGCGATCTTCACCAGGACCGGGACCTTGCCGGCTGCGTCACGGACGGCGGTCAGCAGCGGTCGGAGCTGGTCGAGTTCCTGCAGACCGCGCAGCCCGGGGGTGTTCGGCGAGCTGACGTTCACCGCGAGGTAGTCCGCGAACGGGGCGAGGCGTCGGGTGGACTCGAGGTAGTCGTCGATCGCGTCGGCGACCTCGACGACGCGGCTCTTCCCGATGTTCACCCCGATGACGGGGCGACCGGGGTTGCGGCGCGCACGCTCGAGCTTGCGCGCGGCAGCCGCGGCACCGTGGTTGTTGAAGCCCATCCGGTTGATGAGCGCGCGGTCCGGGATCAACCGGAACAGCCGCGGGCGCTCGTTGCCGGGCTGCGGCTTCGCCGTGATGGTGCCGACCTCGACGTGCCCGAACCCGAGCACCCCGAGCCCGCCGATGCCGCGGGCGTCCTTGTCGAACCCGGCGGCGAGGCCGAACCGCGAGGGGAAGTGGATGCCCATCGTGGTGACGCCGTCCAGCGCCGACGGGCGGGCGTAGCGCTCGACCAGTCCACGCACGATCGGCACGTGCGGCAGCGTCTTGATGACCGCGAAGGCGAGGTGGTGGGCGCGCTCCGGGTCCATGTTCGCGAACACCGAGCGGAAGACGACGGCGTACCCGCCGCGGACGATGCGTTCCGCGATGCCGCTCACGCGCCGGCCCCGGCCGGCGATGCCGTCCCTGCCCCGTCGTGGTGGTCGATGCGCAGCTGGCCGATGGCGTCCTCGAAGTCCTCGAGCGAGTCGAATGCCTGGTACACGCTCGCGAACCGGAGGAACGCGACCTCGTCGAGTTCCCGCAGCGGGTCGAGGATCGCGAGTCCGATGTCGTTCGCGTCGATCTGGCTCGACCCCGACGAGCGGACCGTCTCCTCCACGCGCTGCGCCAGCACGGCGAGGTCGCCGTCGGTGACCGGTCGCCCCTGGCACGCCTTGCGCACACCGGACACGATCTTGTCGCGGCTGAACGGCTCGGTGACGCCGTTGCGCTTCACCACGTTGAGCGACGCGGTCTCGGTGGTCGAGAAGCGGCGCCCGCAGTTCGGGCACTGACGACGACGGCGGATGGAGGTTCCGTCGTCGCTCGTCCGGGAGTCGACGACGCGGGAGTCCGGGTGGCGGCAGAAGGGGCAGAACATGGCGTCCCCAGGCTACCGGTTCGTGCGCTCCGTCACGGCGGCGCCGTGCGCGGGGAGCTGTTCCTCGGTGGCGAGGGCGACGATGTGCGGACCGACCTCGGCGAGGGCGTCGGCGGTGTACCGGATGACCTGCTGCGGCCGGAGGAACGTCGACGCCGACAGCCCGGACCCGAACCGCGCCTGCCCGCCGGTGGGGAGGACGTGGTTCGACCCGGCGAGGTAGTCACCGAGGCTGACGGGCGTGTCCGGTCCGACGAACACCGCACCTGCGGCGTCGACCTGCGCGAGCACCGCGTCGTCGTCGGCCGTCTGGATCTCGAGGTGCTCCGGCCCGTAGGCGTTGCTCACGGTCGCGGCGTCGGCGAGCGAGTCGACGAGCACGATCGCGGACTGCGGACCGTCGAGTGCGGCCTGGAGGCGCGCAGCCGTCCCCAGCGACGCCGCCCGTGACGGGATGGCCGCCTCCACCGCGTCGGCGAACGCCGCCGACGTCGTCACCAGCACACTGCCGGCCTGCTCGTCGTGCTCGGCCTGGCTGATGAGGTCGGCGGCGACGAACCCGGGGTCGGCGGTGTCGTCCGCGATGACGAGGATCTCGGTCGCGCCGGCCTCGGAGTCGATGCCGACCGTCCCGCGCACGAGCCGCTTCGCCGCCGCGACGTAGTTGTTGCCCGGGCCGGTGACGAGGTCGACCGGCTCGAGGCCGATCGACGCGACGCCGTACGCCAGCGCACCGATCGCCCCGGCACCGCCCATCGCGTAGACCTCGTCGATGCCGAGCAGCCCCGCCGCGGCCAGGATCGTCGGGTGCACCGCTCCCCCGTGGTCGCGCTGGGGCGGTGAGACGAGGGCGATCGACCCGACGCCGGCGACCTGCGCCGGGACGACGTTCATCACGACGCTCGACGGGTACACCGCCTTGCCGCCGGGTACGTAGAGTCCGACGCGGCGCATCGGCTGCCAGCGCTGGTGCACCTCGGCCCCGCCCGCCAGGGTCGTCACCGAGGCCGCCGGCACCTGCGCAGCACTCGCCGCCCGGACCCGACGGATCGCCTCGTCGAGCGCCGTGCGGAGCTCCGGGGTGAGCCCGGCGACCGCCGCAGCGATCTCGGCAGCGGGGACGCGGACGTGCTCGGGCGCGCCGCCGTCGAACCGTTCGGCCTGCTCACGGAGCGCGTCGGCCCCGTGCTGCCGGACCGCGTCCACGAGCACACGGGCCGCGTCGACGGCGTGCGAGACGTCACCGACGGCGCGCGGCATCAGGCGGAGGAGGTCGGCACGGGCGGGGAGGCCACCACGGAGGTCGATTCGCTGCATCATCAGGGACCCAAGCCTACCGAGCGCGGGGCCGCGGCACGCTCGGCGGGTGCTGCCCGCCGGGTCTCGCCCGGTGCTGCTCGCCGGGTGCTGTCAGCTCCCCTGCGCCGCATGCGACGTGCGGGTGCCGAGGACGGCCTCGCGGAGGGCCTCCCCCAGCATCTCGTACTGCGCCGGACCGGCCGGGTGCACGCCGTCGACGCTGAACCCCTGCGCCCAGTCCTGCCCCGACCGCGCCGACGTCCACGGGTCGGCCCAGGACCACCCGCGGTCCTGCACGAGCACCCGGAGGTCCCGGTTGTAGGCCCGCTGCGCGACGCCGTCCCTCGGGTACGGCGGGATGGCGGCCACGATCACCCGGTCGGCGTCGACGGTGGCGACGATGTGGTCGTAGGCGGCGGTCTGCTCGGCGACGGTCAGCCCGCGACGGACGGCGTTGGTGCCGGCGAGCACGACGACCACGTCGACGTCGGGGATCGGCTGCACGGCCGCGGCCATGTCGGCCGGGGTCGCCCCCGCTCGTGCCCACCCGCCGGCGAACGTGATGCCGTCGCCCTGCGCGTAGGTCATCCACGACTCGTCGTCGAGCCCGTTACCGAGGAACATCGAACGCCCGGCGCTCAACGAGTCGCCGACGACCGCCACCCGGAGCGGCGCTGGAGCGCGGCTGGGTGCTGCTGCTCGTGGGACGGGTTCGGTGACGTGGGATGCCGGCTCGATCACGAACACGAACGCCAGGACCGCGAACAGCCCGATGGCGAGGGCGAGCAGACGGGGACGCGGCACCCGACCATTCTGCGGCACGGGACCTCGGACGAGGGCGTCGACGACCGGACGGTGTCCTGCCGCTGGGCCGAGCCAGGCGAGCGATGCTGCGCCGCCCAGTAACGTGAGCGTCGATGAACTTCGAGAAGGCGCGGCGCCTCATCGGCGACCTGGTGCGTGTGAACGAACGGTACGCGCGCGACGGCCACTACCGGAACGACGTCCGCGAACGACTGGGACGGACCGTCTCCCGCGTCGACGTCGGGGTCGCCCGACGTGAGCGGGATCGTGCCCCGCTGACCGCGCGGCCGTTCGAGGGCCTGGTCGAGACGAGTCTCGCGATCGCCGGGATCCGCACCGTCGACCGGGCGCCCGAGGTGGTCCTCGTCGTGGACGAGCTGCGCGAGGGCGCCGCGTTCGCCGGCGTGCAGACCGCTCTCGCAGTCGCGCTCGCGCTCGGCGCACGGCTCGACCGCCGGGTGCGCGTCGTGATGGTGCGGTGGACGACCCCGGGCAACAACGCGGCGGCCGCCGAGGCACTGATCGCGGACCGCTTCCCGGAGTCCCGGGTCGACGGGCGCCCCGGCGTGCGGGTGGTGCGGCGCGAGGACGTGCTCGGTACCGAGTTCGGCCGGGACGACGTGTGGATGGCCACGCACTGGAAGACCGCGCACCCGATCGACGTCGCCGTCACCGCCGGCGTCGTCCCCCGCGACCGCGTCGTGTACCTCGTGCAGGACTACGAACCCGGGTTCAGCCCCTGGTCGACCGAGTACGCCGTCGCAGCCTCGACCTACCGCGCGGGCTTCCGACTGCTCGTGAACTCGGAGCCGCTCCGCAAGTACCTCGCCGAGGTCGAGGGGTTGAACGTCCCCACGGAGCGCACCTTCGCACCGCACCTCGACGTCGACCTGCTCGAACGCGTCGCCGACGCACGGACCCACGACGACGTCGTCCGCGTCCTCTTCTACGGACGCCCGAGCAAACACCGCAACCTGTTCCGGCTCGGCGTCGCGGCGCTGCGTGTCGCCGTCCAGGAGCTCGCCGACGACGGCATCCAGGTGGAGTTCCACTCAGCGGGCGAGCAGCACGGGGACGTGGAGCTCGACGGGGGCCGGGGCGACGTCAAGCTCGTGAGCCACGGAACGATGCCGTGGGACGACTACTTCCGCTTCATCGCCTCGACCAACGTCGTCCTGTCGTTGCAGCACAGCCCGCACCCGAGCCACCCGCCGTTCGACGGTGCGATCTCCGGCGCCCGGGTCGTCACGAACGAGTTCCGCGACACCCGGGGCCACCTGCACCCGAACCTCGCCGCGGTGCCCGCCGACGCCCGCTCCCTCGGGCTCGCGGTCGCCAGCGCCGTCCGTGCCGCCGCGACCGACGGCCCGACGGGGTTCGTGCCGCTCGACGACGACGCGCTCGGCGGGCCACTCGACCGTGCCGTCGACGTCCTCGCCGTCCAGCTCGAGGAAGAGCCACCGTCGACCGAACCGAACCAGGAGTCAACCCGATGACCCGCTCCACCCTCGTCGTCGTGCCCGTGTACGGGGACCTCGACTCCCTGCTGCGCTGCGTCGACGGGCTGATCGAGCACCTGGACACCGACCGCCACCGCGTGCTGCTCGTCAACGACTGCGGCCCCGACGTCGACGTGATCGAACGGGCCCTGCTCGACCGCATCGCGGAGCGTCCCGGCTTCCGGTACGAGCGCAACGACCACAACCTCGGCTTCGTCGGCACCTGCAACCGCGCCGTGCTCGAGCTCGACACCGGAGCCGAGGCCGTCCTCCTGCTCAACAGCGACGCCGTGCCGACCGCAGGCTTCCTCGATGCGATGCTCGCCGTGCTCGACGAGGAACGCACGGGCGTCGTCACTGCCCGCAGCGACAACGCGACGATCGCGAGCATCCCCTACCGCCTGACGAACCGCGGCGCCGCCCGGACCGAGGCGCGCACCCGCGCGGTCTGGTCCGAGATCGCGCCGCTCCTGCCCGAGTCACAGGTCCTCCCCGTGGCGATGGGGTTCTGCTTCCTGACACGTCGCGAGCTGATCACCGAGCACGGCCTCTTCGACGAGGCGTTCGCCCCCGGGTACGGCGAGGAGAACGACTACTGCCTCCGCATCGCCGCACACGGCTGGCTGTCGAAGATCGCGAACCGGGCGCTCGTCCTGCACGCCGGCGGCAAGAGCTTCGCCGGCAACCGGTCCGCGCTCCGCGCCGCCCACCAGCGGGAACTCGAGCGCCGGTACCCCTTCCTGCCCGAGGCGGTGGCCGCCTACCAGCGGCACGGCATGAGCGCGACCGAGCGCTTCGCCGACGTGCTCGTCCCCGCCGGGCCCACCCCCCGTCTGTCGGTCGACCTGCGGCACGTCGAGGACGCCGCGGGGCTGGCCCGGCAGATCGACGCGGCCTTCGGGGACGGCTTCCGTCTGGAGGCACGGCTCCCCGCCGGCACGCCGGTCCCCGCCGGGTGGGCGGTCCCCTCGGACGACCCGAATCCGGACGACCTCGTGACGGCGCAGATCCTGGTCGACCCGACACCCGGAGACCTGGTCGCGGCGAACCGTCGCGCCGCGTTCTGGGTGGTGGTGCGCACCGGTTCGACGACGCCGCCGTGGTCATCCCCGCGGGTCCGTGCCGGTGCCGAGCGGGTCATCGACCTGACCCGCCGATCCGCCGACGAGGTCACGCCGGACGAGCTCGGGAGCGCACGCGCGAGCCTGGAGAACAGCATGCTCGCCCCGCTCGACGGCACGTCCGTGCACCTCGAGCAGCGCTGGGCGGCGGTCCTGCCCCTCGACCTCGCCGCCGCCGAAGCCGCCGCTGACGACGCCTCCGACGAGGTCGCGCGACTGCGCCGCGAACTGCACGACCTCCGCACGAGCCGGTCGTTCCGCACCGGCCAGGTGATCGCGAAGGTCGCCTCGCGACTGCCGGGGCGCCGCTGATGGCGGACCGCGGGGGCATCGGACGGGCCGCACGGCGGCTCGTCCGCGGGTTGCGCGGCCCGGAGAAGCCGCTGACCGTCGCCGACCGGCTCGACCGGTGGGCCCGTCGGATCGCCGAGTTCGGCGTGCTCGACCGCGAGTACCTCGAGGCGCAGACCGGTCGGACGTTCACCACCGACGACGAGGCGATCGCGTTCTACGTGCACAACGACGGGCAGCGGGGACTCTCGCTCAGCCCGCTCGTCGAGCACGAGTGGATGCGCGAGCACCAGCCCGTGCCCGCGATGTCCTGGTACGACGCACTGCACCAGGAGGGGCCCGAGCTCTTCCAGACCGGACCGCTCTTCGACGCCGGCGTGTACCTGGCGTCGCTCCCGACGCCCGACCGGCCGACGTCCACCCTGGATGCACTCCGCCACTTCCTGCGGAACGCGACGGACACGACCCCGCTCCCCGTGCCTCCAGGCCGTCGTGGGCCCGCGCCCACGTGGGGCGCCGTCCGAGGGTCCGCCGTGCTGGCGGCCCGCGAGTTCGCTGCCGCGCAGCACCGGACCCGGCGTCGCTACCGCTCGACATGGGACGGGCCCGAGGCCGTCGACGTCCTCGCGCGCTACGCGCGCGGAGCGGCCCGGCGCGAGGCCGAGCAGCCGCTCGTCTCGATCGTGATGCCGGTGCACCGCCGGGCCGACGTCGTCGGTGCAGCGCTCGCATCCGTCCGGGCGCAGCAGCACCCCGCGTGGGAGCTCATCGTCGTCGACGACGGCTCGGGCGACAACACCGTCGACGTCGTCCGCAAGGCTGCAGCGGACGACGCCCGGATCCGTGTGCTCGAGCGGGAGAACGGTGGCCCCAGTGCCGCACGGAACACGGGGCTCGCGGCGGTCCGCGGCGACTTCGTGGCGTTCCTCGACGCGGACAACACGTGGCGACCGGGGCACCTCGCCGCCGCCCTCGCCGCGCTGCTCGAAACCGACGGCGCCGGCGTCCACACGGGTGTCCGGATGATCGGGGCCAACAACGCCGACGACTCCACCGCGCCCGCCGAGACGTACCGCGGCGAGGACGGCACCCTCGAGGACCTGCTCGCCGGGAACTTCATCGACCTCAACGCCCTCGTCGTGCGGCGGGACGTCGCAGCCACCGTGGGTCCCTTCGACGAGACCCTGCGTCGCTGGATCGACTGGGAGTGGCTGCTCCGGATCGGCAAGCACTTCGGCGTTCCCGTGTACGTGCCGGTGATCGGTGTCGACTACGACAACGTCCGCGACCCGCGACGGGTGTCGTCCGCGCAGCCGGCGTCCTGGCAGGAGGTCGCACTCGCGCGGCACCGCATCGACTGGGACGCCCTCGCCGCCGCCGCGCCGACGCGCGACGCGGCCCTGGTGTCCGTCGTGGTCCCGGTGTTCCGCGACTGGACGATGACCCGTCGAGCCGTCGACGCCGTCCTCGGTGCTGCGGACCACGACGGCGACAGGGTCGAGGTCGTGCTCGTCGACAACGGCTCACCCCGATCCGTGTCCGCGATCCTCGGCGCCTGGTTCCGCGACGAGCCACGGGTGATCCTGCAGCGCGAGGACCGCAACCGGAACTTCGGCCTCGGCAGCGACCTCGGCCTCGCACGCTCCACCGGCGCGACCGTCGTGATGCTCAACAACGACACCGAGGTCACCGCCGGTTGGCTCCGGCCCCTGGTGTCCGTGCTCGAGGACCGAGCGGTGCTCGGCGTGCAGCCGCTCCTGGTCTACCCGGATGGTGTCGTCCAGACCGCCGGCACCGTGTTCGGCGGCGACAAGGTGCTGCCGTGGCACTTCCTCGGCGACCACCCGCGGCACGACGCTGCGCGGTACTTCGGCGGCGGCACCGCTGCTGCTCCGCCGAGCTCCGTCCGCCGGTTCACGGCGATCACCGCAGCGGCTGCCGCTTTCCGTGCCACCGACCTCATCCGGTGGCACGGGTTCGATCCCGTCTACGCCAACGGGCTCGAGGACGTCGACCTCTGCCTCCGCGCCCTCGAGTCGTCGTCCGCCGGTTCGCACTTCGTCGTCGAACCCGCGTCCGTGGTCGTCCACCACGAGAGCCGCACACCGGGCCGCGACGACGCCCGGGTCGACAACCGCCGGATCTTCGACGAACGGTGGCGCGGGCGGTACCCGGACGCGGACGCCGTCGACCGGTACGACGCCGCCGGGCTCCGCTACCTCGGGGTCGAACCCGGGCTGCCCAAGGGGCACGCCGTGATGGTCCGGTCGTCACGGCCCGTCGTCGTCCGGGAGGAAGGCGCCGTGGGGCTCCGCGTCGCGGTCAAGCACGACGGGACCCGGCCGGCGGACGTGACCGCACTGCTGGCGGCCCTGGAGCGCGCGGGGCACACCGCGCAGGTCGATCTCCCGACGTCTTGGTACCGGGGGTCGAGCGTGATCGACGACGTGACGGTGTCGGTCGGCGACGGGCATCGATCGGGTGGTCCGGCGCCGGCGACGTTCGTGCCGCAGCCCGGAGCGCGAAACGTGGTGTGGCTCGCGCCGGGGCAGGTCGTGGCGGACGGCGACTTCGCGTCGGTCGTGGAGGCCGAGGGCGGGGCGGAACGGGTGGTGCGGGCGCTCAGCTGACGTGAGCCACCTTCGTCTCTGCGGTCCTTCCTGGGGTAACGTTCACCACACTCCGAGGCACACGCAGCCCCCCGTTCACTTTCGAGGGCCAACATGTCGGTATGTCGCTCCTCTCCGATGCAATGCGGTCGACCTTCACGACCAAGTGCTCCGTGTGCGGTGCCGTCATCTCGAAGCGCGACGCGCTCGCCCACGACGGACTGGCGTTCTGCTCGGTCCTGCACGAGGCCGAGTACATCGTCGCCACAGCGGACTGACGACTCCCCGTAGGATCGGGCGGTGCCCGATCGCTCCCTCGTGGTGTTCCCGGCCTACCGGGACAACCCCTACCTCAACCTGATGCTGCTTGCCCCTCGGGCCCGCGGTTGGAACGTCCTCGAAAGCCTCCGCCTCGAGCAGCTCGAACAGCATCTCGGTCACCTCGGCACCGGTGACGTGTTCCACATGCACTGGACCTCTCCGATCGTGCAACGCGCCGACGACGACCTCGCTTCGGCCGGCCTGCGTCTCGACCGCTTCCGCAGAGGCGTCGACGCGGCACGCTCGCGCGGCGCACGCCTCGTGTGGACGATCCACAACGTCCTGCCACACGACGCCCGGCACCTCGAGCTCGAACTCGAACTCGACCGGTACCTCGCTGCGACCTCCGACGCCGTGCACGTGATGAACCGGGACACCGCTGCCGCCGTCGCGCCCTACTACGCACTCGACGGCGCCCGCGTGGTACACATCCCGCACCCCAGCTACCAAGGCGTGTACCCGTCGTCCGGGTCGCGTTCCGAGGCCCGGACACGCTTCGGCCTCGGCGACACCGACCGGGCCGTCCTGGCGTTCGGGCAGATGCGGCCGTACAAGGGCCTCGACGTGCTCATCGACGCCGTGCGCCGGATCCCGTCCGCGGACCGTCCGGTCCTGCTGCTGGCGGGTCGGACCTCGGACGAGGACCGCGCTTCGATCGACGCGCTGCTCGGCGACGACGTCCGCAGCGTCCGGGAGCACGACCACGTCGAAGACGTCGACGTGCAGCGGTGGTTCCGAGCCGCGGACGTGGCCGCCTTCCCCTACCGGCGCGTCCTCAACTCGGGGAGTCTGCACCTGGCAGCGTCGTTCGGCGTCCCCGCGGTGCTGCCGGACGAGGCGCACCTGCGCGCGGAGTTCGGGGACGAGGGGTGGGTGCGGTGGTTCGACACGGCCGATGCAGCCGCGTCGCTCGCCGCGGTGCTCGCCGAGCCCGTCGGCAGTGCCGAGGGGGCAGAGGAGTTCAGTCGGCGGCTGGCGCCGTTCGCGCGGTCGAGGGAGTACGCAGAGCTGCTGGACGAGGTAGCGACCTCAACGTCACCCGAGCGCTGACGGGAGCACACGCGTCTCGAGGATGATCCGACGGAAGGACTCGCCGAGCATCTCGTACTGGGCTGGGCCGGCGGGATGCGTTCCGTCCACGCTGAAGCCGTCAGCCCAATCGTCGCCGTCGCGCGCGATCGTCCACGGATCCGCCCAGGACCAGCCGTGCGACTCCGTGAAGCTGCGGAGATCGCCGTTGTACCGAAGTGCCCCAACAGCGTGGAACCGGTACGGCGGAATCCTCGAGATGATGACCCGCTTCGGCCGCACGACGTCGACGATCTGCTCGTAGGCAGGTGCTTCATCGGCCGCCGTCTTGCCGGTCCGAACGGCGTTCGTACCCGCGAGGATGACGAGTACGTCGACATCGCTGATCGGCCGGACGGCGGCGGCCATCTGGTCGGGAGTCGCGCCGGAACGCGCCCAACCGCCGACGTACTCGATGCCGTCGCCCTCGGCGTAGGTCATCCACGACTCGTCGTCGAGGCCGTTGCCCGAGAAGTGCGATCGCCCGGCGCTCAGCGAGTCCCCGACCACAGCGACGCGGAGAGGAGCAGGAGCAGCTCGATCGGCCGCCTGAGGAGTCGATTCGGGTCTGCGGAGCGTTGGCGCGAGGTCTCCCGTGACCACGAGCGCCACGAGCAAGGCGATCGCCAGGCCCACGGGCAAAACACGACGCACCCGATCGTTGTGCGGCGTACGGGGCTTTCTCAAGAGAGCATCAACGCAGCTTGCGGTTCACGCGCGCGAGGATCCCCGTGATGCCTCGTCGAGGAGCCGCGCGTCGGTCGATGAGGAAACGCCATCCGTTCCTGCGGTCCGCAAGCGGCTGCATCGGGAAGCCAGTGTCGAGAGGCGGCAACGGCATACGCGCCGTCACAACGGGGAAGTCGCCGAACACGCCTTCGACTGCGACACTCACCGTCCACCGTCCGGCGGCGAACTGCGTGGCGTCGAGCGAAGCAACCCACCTTCCAGACGACATTCGCAGCGGCACCACAATCGTGTCCGAGGCTTCGTCCGACCGCAGCACCAGCTTCAGGTTTGCGTCCAGTGGCGATGAGCCCACCGCGCCGCTGAGCTCGAGTCCACGCGCCGAAGGCTCCGCACCGCTGACGACCAACGGCACGAGATGGCGCAGATTCGACACGGCCCGTACCGCCCCCGCATCGCCGCGACCGACGGCATCGGCCATCGCTGCGAGGAGACCGGGCTCGCTCGGACCGAGCGGCAGGTCGTCGAATGTCCGCACGACGTCGGCGAGCCGATCGGGAGCCACTTCGTCGGCGCCGTTGACCAGGATCGGGAGGAATCCCTCCTCGACGAGGCGCCCGATGTCGACCCGACTCGTATCCGCCCGACGCAACGCCGCCAGGCCGGCCACCCAGGCGTCGATGCGATCCCGGCCGTGGGACGACGTGGAACCACGGACGAAACCGGGTAGCACAGCGTGCTCGTCGCCGAGCACGAGCGCCCACAGCATCCTCCGGACGGGGGCGGTCTCCTCGATCCGCTCCAGTGGGACCACTCGGAGCAATTCCTCGAGCGCGGCTCGGACGGCCGCGACGTCAGCAACGGAGTGTTCGACGGCGAAGAACCGAGCGAGGTGTGCCCAGCCGTCCGCATCGAGCACGACTTCAGCATGTGTCTCCTGCAGGGCCGGGCGGCCGTCGAGGAGTTCCGAACAGATGAACTCTTGCTCGAAGTACCGCACCGTGGCAGCACGGTCCGTCCGCTTTGAGATCGAACTGCTGTCACTCCTGTCGCGGTACAGGTAGACGGGAACGGGAACGACGTCGATGCGTTCAGCGCTCACGAGTGCACGGGTCATCGGCTCGATGTCCTCGACGCTCGCGATCTCGGGGAACCGGAGATCTGCCCGGTCCCAGAACGACCGACGGAACATCCGGTTCCAGCACGCTCTGCCGGCGAGGAGTCCCGGCAGGTCTTCTGGAATGATGCTGGTCCGTGCGCGATCGAAGGCAGACCATCGTGCCGTCGGGCTCCACGTCGTCGAGGGCGAGAACTTCAGGTGATCTCCGATCACCATGTCGGAACCGCTCGTCGCGAGCGATTCGACCATCGCCCTGTAGGCGCCGTCGGGAACGATGTCGTCTGCGTCCGCGAAGACGAGGTACTCCCCTCTCGCGGACACGACGCCCTCGTTCCGAGCTGCCGCGGCGGAGCCCGCATCGGACCCGATGAGCCGAATGCGGCCATCCCGGTCGGCGAAGCTGCTCACCACGTCTGCTGACGCGTCGACAGACCCGTTGTCGACCACGACGACTTCGATGTCCGTCAGCCCCTGCGCGAGGACGCTCTCGAGAAGCTCACCCACCCACGGTGCGCTGTCTCGAAGTGGCACCACCACCGAGACCAGACTGCTGACGGTCGGGTTCTCCACGGTCTTCATCGTGACACCGACGCTAGCAGTGGAGAGGAGCCCAGCGGATTTGAGGATCGCTGGTATTCTCCTGAGGCGTTTCTGACGCACAGTCCTGCCCTCAACCCGATACGGAGCAATTCAGTCGATGGCGAAGTCCGATCTCGCAGGCCGCCGTGGCGCCGCTCGTCCTCGTATCGCCGCCGTCATCGCGACGTACAACGTCGCTTCGTACCTTCCGGAGTTCCTGGCTTCACTGGCGAACCAGGCCGGCGGGATCCAGCGGGTCCAGCTTGTCTTCGTCAACGACGGTTCGACCGACGACAGCGAGCGGGTGATCCGCGCCTGGGTGGAGAAGCACAGCGCCACTGCGACCGTCATCTCACAGTCAAACGGTGGTGTCGCGGCGGCCCGCAACGCTGGGCTGGATGCCGTCGACGCAGACTGGGTCACGTTCTGCGACCCGGACGACGTGCTCTCGGACGACTACTTCAGCCAGGTCACGAAGTTCCTCGACATCTATCAGGACGAGTCGGTCTCGGTCGTCTGCACACACCTGATGCCCTTCGACGAACGCACCGGGGAACGCACCGACACACACCCGTTGCGACACAAGTTCCAGAAGGGCTCGCGGGTCATCAACCTGCACGTCGAACCGACCGTGCACGTCAGTGCCGGGAACACCTTCCTGCGGACTTCCGTCATCGACGAACTCGGGCTCCGGTTCGACGCGCAGATCCGCCCGAACTTCGAGGACGGGCACTTCATCGCGCGGTACTTACTCGGCTCGGACACGCACCGACTCGGAGTGGTGGCGTCGGCGAAGTACTACTACCGGACCCGTGGCAACGGCTCATCGGCCACGCAGACGAGCTTCCTGATGCCGGAGAAGTACACCACTCTCGTCCGTCATGGCTTCCTCGCGCTGCTCAGAGAAGCGAGCGAACGGGGTACCATCCCGCGATGGCTCGAGAACACGGTCCTCTACGACCTCTTCTGGTACTTCAAGAACGAACTCGCCATCCGTTCGCTGACTGCCGCCGCTCCCCCGGAGGTCTTCGATGAGTTCCACGAGCTCATGCGCGAGATCCTGGAGCTGATCGGCGACGATGCGATCAGGACGTTCGACGTCATGGGCGTCGAGTTCGCCGTCAAGGAGACGTTCCTCAAGGGGTACAAGCCGGAGCCCCTCCGCCCGGACTACGTGCGACTGAACGTCGTCGACGAGTCACGCCAGGAGGTCCACCTCACCTACTGGTTCTCCGGTGCTGAACCGACAGAGCACGTCATCGTGGACGACGTCGAGGTCGCGCCGCTGTACAGCACGGTGCAGGAGTACCAGTTCTACGGCCGCACGCTCCTCAAGCGTCGTCACATCTGGATCCCACGCGGACTGCGTTCGATCATCCACCTGGACGGGCTCCAGGTGTCGGTCGTTCGCGGCGATCAGTGGGGTCACGCCGAGTCGCTGACGTACAAGCAGCTGAACCCGACCATCATCGGCCAGCGCCGTCGCCACAAGGCTGAGCTCGACCCGTCGCAGAGCCTGCTCCGTTACGTCCGTTCGAAAGCTGGCCAGACCCTGCTCGCTTGGCGGCGCAACCTCGACAAGCAGAAGCTCAAGAGCGAACTCACCGCTGTCCAGGTGCACTCACCGACAGTCCGGCGGCGATTCCACGATGCATGGGTCTTCATGGACCGGAACACCGACGCGAACGACAACGCGGAACATCTCTACCGCTACGCGCGCGAGCACCACCCCGAGATCAACGCCTGGTTCGTACTCGAGCGCAGGTCCGAGGATTGGGACCGGCTCAAGGCCGAGGGCTTCCGCCTCGTGTCGTACGGGAGCGCCGAGTGGCGGCTGCTGATCCTGCACGCAGCACACCTGGCCTCGTCGCATGCAGATGCGTACGTCGTGTCGCCGTTGGACGGTCGTCAGTACGGGCAGCCACGGTTCAAGTACTCGTTCCTGCAGCACGGCATCACCCAGTACGACCTCTCGCGCTGGCTCAACATCAAGCCGATCTCACTCCTCGTGACGGGCACCCGCGCGGAACAGCAGTCGATCGCACAGTCGAGTCCGTGGGCGTTCAGCGACCGGGAGGCCGTGTTGACCGGCTTCCCCCGACACGATGCGCTGCTCCGGAAACGAGCGTCGACCCCGGAGTCCGAGCGCGACACGATCGTGATCATGCCGACGTGGCGCCAGAACATCGTCGGTGCCGCACTTCGAGGCTCGAACGAACGGCTTCGCAACGAACGATTCATGGAGAGTGAGTACGCCCAGACGTACCTGCAGCTCCTGCACGACGAACGACTTGCCGCTGTCGCTCGCGAAACGGGCAGGCGGATCATCTTCATGCCGCACCCCAACATGCTCCCGTACCTCGCCGACTTCGCCGTCCCGGCGCATGTCGATGTGCTGAGCTACCGCGAAGCCGACGTCCAGCAGGTCCTCGCATCAGCGAGCACCGTGTTGACCGACTACTCATCGATCGCCTTCGAGGCGGCCGTCGTCGATGTTCCACTCGTGTACCTGCAGTTCGACGCCGACGAGTTCTTCAACGGAATGCACATCGGACGGCGCGGGTACTTCGAGTACGAGCGACATGGCTTCGGGCCGGTCACCCATGACGTCGGTCAGGCGGTCGACGCGATCGCCGACATCGCTTCCGGCGGATACCGCGTCGCGCCGACCTATGCGGAGCGTGCGCGCGAAGCGTTCCCGGTGCGCGACGGCCGGAACTGCGAACGAGTCATCGGTGCGATGAAAGCCCTCGATGGTGGCCCTCGGATCGAAGAACTCGACCACGCGGTCCGGCACGCAGCTCACGTCTGAGCACTTTCTTCCACCACCCCCGCGAGCGAGGTCATTCCTTTGGTCGAAGTGATGCCGAGAGCAATCCCTGCGTCGAAGGGACGATACGCTGCGCTCGACGGACTTCGGTTCGTGGCAGCGCTGGCAGTCATGCTGTTCCACTACGCCGCTTCGACCGACCGCTGGGGGCAGTCGTTCCGGGACCTCTCCGCCCCGCTCTTCGGGGTCGCGAAGTTCGGCTACTTCGGTGTCGATCTGTTCTTCGTCATCAGCGGGTTCGTCATCCTCATGAGCGCATGGGGGCGTCCGCTCGGCGTTTTCGTCGCGTCCCGAACGGCCCGGCTGTACCCGGCGTACTGGTTCGCGGTGCTCTTCACCGGCTTCCTCCTCCTCGTCACCGCCCCGCAGGACGTCACGATGAAGCAGATCCTCGTGAACTTGACGATGGGCCAATCAGCGTTCGGCGTCGAGCACGTTGACGGCGTCTACTGGACGCTCTGGATCGAGCTCCACTTCTACCTCATGATGGGTGCGTTCCTGCTCGTGGGGATCACACGCAACCGAATCCTGGTGTTCTGTGGCCTCTGGCCGATCGTGGCGTCACTCGCCGAGGCAAGCGACGCCCACCTCCTGTCGACCTTCCTGCAGCCGACCTACGCGCCGCTCTTCGCCGGCGGCATGCTGATCTACCTCTTGTCGCTCGATCGTCGGTCGCTCATCACCTGGTTGCTGCTCGGAGCGAACATCCTGTGGGCGATCCCAACCGCCGGTTCCGACGCTGCCGATGCAATCGCGCGCCTGACCGGCAGCGGGATGAACGACCTCGTCATGATCGTCGTCATCGTGTCCTGCTTCCTCGCGGTCATGGGTGTGACGCTGACGCCCGTCCGACGGACGAGTTGGAAGTGGCTGACCGTCGCCGGACTCTTGACCTACCCGCTCTACCTGATTCACGAAGAACTGGGGTGGACGATCATCAGTGCGCTCGCCCCGCACCTGCCGTGGGCGCTGACACTCGCAACCGCGATCCTGGTCAGCATCGCACTGGCGGTTGCGGTGCACATCGGGATAGAACGACGGTTTGCGAAGCCGCTTCGGAACACCGTACAGACCGCGATCGAATCGATGAGCCAGCAAGAGAAGCGACCGTCTCGACGCCGGGCGTCCGACACCGATTGACTGCGCGAGGCCCCGTTCCTGGAGCCGTACCACTCGATCACACGGTCTCGTTGTAGGCCTTCACGACGTCGTCCGTCTTGCCGATCATCTTCAGCTCACCCTCGTTGAGCCAAGCCACGTCGTCGCACATGTCCTTGACGGTGCTCATCGAGTGCGAGACGAGGATGACCGTGCGGCCCTCCTCCTTCATCTCCTTGAACTTGGTGCGGCACCGCTTCTGGAACGTGGCGTCACCGACGGCCAGGACCTCGTCGACCACCAGGACGTCGGGCGTCACAGCGACGGCGACGGAGAACCCGAGGCGCACGTACATGCCCGACGAGTAGTTCTTCACGGGCTGGTCGATGAAGTGGCCGACGCCGGAGAACGACACGATCTCGTCGAACTTCCGGGTGACTTCCTTGCGGCTCATGCCGAGGATCGACCCGTTCAGGAAGACGTTCTCGCGGCCGGAGAGCTCGGGGTGGAAGCCGGAGCCGACCTCGAGCAGCGACGCCTGCTTGCCGCGCGCGGTGATCGAGCCTTCCTCGGGCCACAGGATCTTCGCCAGGCACTTGAGGAGCGTGGACTTGCCCGACCCGTTCTTGCCGATCAGCCCGAAGGTCTTGCCCTGCGGGACCTCGAACGAGACGTCCTTGAGCGCCCAGAAGTCCTCGTGCACGGACTTCTTCCCGCGCATGACCATGCTCTTCAGCGAGTCGTTGCGCTCCTTGTACATGCGGAAGCGCTTCGAGACGTGTTCGACGGTGACGGCAGCTTCGGTCACAGGAGTTCAGCCAGCTTCTTCTCGTTGCGGGAGAACACGAAGTAGCCGAGTGCGAGCGACGCGCATCCTGCGATGGCGCACGCGACCAGGTCGGTCCAGTTCGGGAGACGGTTGTCGTACATGAGGTTCCGGAAGACCTCGGAGAACCGTTCGATCGGGTTGAGCTTGTAGACGTGGATGATCCACGGGTGCCCGGCTTCGTTCGCGGCGTCCTCGACGAGCGACAGCGGGTAGATGATCGGCGACAGGTACATCCACATCTGCAGGGCGATGCCGACGAGGTGCTGCATGTCGCGGAAGTGCACGTTGACGATCGACAGGATCAGCCCGAGGCCGGCGGCGAACATGGCCAGGAAGACCATGGTCAAGGCGATGATCGGCAGGTAGATCCAGAAGTTCGAGCCCGCGATCGCCAGGACGATGAGCAGCACACCCATCTCGACCAGCCAGGTGAAGCCGAACGAGCCGACCGCCGCCAGGGGCAGCGTCATGCGCGGGAAGTAGACCTTCTTGATCAGCGACCCGTTGGAGACGATCGACGTCATGCCGGAGTTGATGACGTTCCGGGCGAAGATCCACGGCAGCAGGCCGCACATGAGCCAGAGCGGGTAGATGTTCAGCCCGCTGGGGTCGCCCACCTCGAGTCGCGCCCGGAAGATGAACGAGTACACGATCGTGTAGATCAGCATCGTGGCGAGCGGGTTGATGAGCGACCACAGCTGCCCGAAGACCGTGCGGCGGTACTTTCCCTTCACCTCTCGCGCTGTGAGGTTCGCCAGCAGCTCGCGCGAGGACATGAGCTCGTTCAGGTACGTCATGCTTCGGGTGCTGGCTCCTCCGGGGCGCGACGCGGCGCTCCTCACAGGGATTCGGGGACGAGACATTCTCGCACAAAGGTTGCACCACGCACGTTCGGCTCGGTGACGATCGACCACAGCGGGTGTCGACATGACGAACCCTCGGCGAAACCTTTGTAGAGTGACATGGTGATCGTCAGCTTCGCCAACCACTCCACGGCGCCGGTGAACCTCGGTGGCGCGGAGCGGTCCCTCCTCCGGTTCGTGGAGGACTGGCAGGCGATCGATCCGACGATGACCCCGACCTTCGTCACGAAGGCCCCGCGTGGCAAGTTCATCGAGGCGCTCGACGAGCGTGGCTGGTCGTACGACGCCCTGCGCTTCCGCGGGTGGGCCCTGACGAGCCCACAGCCCGCACCCGCCGCCGAACGGGCAGCCTTCGCCACGGTCGACTACGCCGCGGTGAACTCGATCATCCGGCTGTACGAGCGCAAGCGTCCGGACCTGGTGGTGACGAACACGCTCGTCGCTCCCTGGGCCTCGTTCGCTGCGGCAGTGCTCGGCATCCCGCAGGCGTGGTTCGTCCGCGAGTACGGCGACCTCGACCACGGCTTGCAGTTCCAGACCGGACGGGCGGGGGTCCTGGGCGACATCGGGTTGCTGGCGGGCGCGGTGGTCACGAACTCCGAGGCAATGCGCGAGCACCTTGCGCAGTACGTCCCGGACCACAAGCTGTCCGTCGCCTACCCGACTGTCGACACCACGCGCCTCCAGGCCACTCGTGACGAGCCGCCGGCGACGACCCCGTTCCCGCAAGCCGACCCAGGTCTCCGCGTGACGGTCGTGGGACGCGTCGAGGAGTCCAAGGGTCAGCACCGCGTCGTCGATGCGGTCGGCGCGCTCCGCGAGCGCGGCATCACGGCGAGCGTCTGCTTCGTGGGGAGCTGGAAGCACCCGGGCGAGGACCAGCGCCTGCTCGACCGTGCCCGGACGCTGGGTGTGGCAGAGCACGTCGTCTTCGCCGGAGAGCAGCCCACTCCGGCGCCGTACGCGGCGGCTGCGGACGTGTGCGTCACACCGTCCACGATCGAGGCCTTCGGTCGCACGACGGCGGAGTACATGACACTCGGCAAGCCGGTCGTCGCCACCCGGCAAGGCGGCAGCGCGGAACTGGTCGAGCCGGGCGTCACCGGCATGCTGGTGGAGGCCGACGACGCGGCGGCACTGGCTGACGCGCTCGCCACGTACGCGACGGACCCCGACTCGGCCAGGAGGCACGGTGCGGCTGCCCCGGGTCGGCTCGCCGCCGTCACGGGGGCGGGACACGACAACGCCGCCGCGATCGAGCGGCTGACCGCGTTGGTCGGCACCGAGGGCTACCGGCTCCCCCAGGCTGCCCGCTACTGGTTCGAGCTCCCGGGCGCCTACGCGTCCCTCGGCGCCACGAGCGCCCGTGCTGCAGTGGGTCTTCTGGCGAACCGGGTTCGTTCGCGTTCGGGCCTCGTCGGCAGGCTGCTCGCCCGTCCGGGCGTGGCAGTGCGGAAGCTGGCTCGCCGATGACCCGTGACCGCCGTCCGGTGACGATCGTCGTCCCGGTGTACGACGACCTACCCGGACTCGAACGCTGCATCGAAGCGCTGCTCGAGACCGTCGACTTCTCGGTCGACCGGGTCGTACTCGCGAACGACGTGGGCCCGCGCGTCGACCGGATCGAGGAGCGGATCATTCAGCTCGTCGGCGACCACGACGGCTTCGAGTACACCCGCAACGACCGGAACCTCGGCTTCGTCGGCAACTGCAACCGTGCCGTCCTCGAACTCGACCGCACCGGCAACGACGTCCTGCTGCTGAACAGCGACACCGTCCCGATGCCGGGCTTCCTCGACGAGATGACGGCCGTGCTGGCCTCGGACGACGCGATCGGCGTCGTCTGCGCCCGGAGCGACAACGCGACGATCGCGTCGTTCCCGTACGCACGCCGGAACCCGCGCGCGAACCTCGCTCCCCGTCGCACGCGCGAGCTGCACGGTCGCACGAAGTACCTCCTCCCCCGTCACACGGTCTCCCCGGTGGCGATGGGCTTCTGCTTCCTGATCCGCCGCGAGATGATCGACCGCTTCGGCCTGTTCGACGAGGCCTTCTCCCCCGGGTACGGCGAGGAGAACGACTTCTGCCTCCGGATCAACGAGCACGGCTTCACCTCGGTGCTCGCCAACCGCGCCCTCGTGCTCCACACCGGCTCGACGAGCTTCAGCGGTGACCGCGGCCCGTCCCTCCGGCTGGAGCACGAGCGAATCCTGCTCGAGCGCTACCCGTTCTACGGCGGCGCCATCGCATTGTTCCTCGCCCGGTACCGCGACGCGGTCGACGTCTTCGCCGACGCGTTCCTGCCCGACGACGACGTCGTGCGCGTCGCGCTGCACGTCCCCTCGGATCTCACGAACGAGATGGTCGCCCGTGTCCGGTCCACGCTCGAGGCGGCTCCGGAGGACGTGGTCGTGACGGTCATCGTCCCCAAGACGCAGGTGCGCGTTGCGCGCCAGGCCTTCCCAGGGTCCGCGATCGCGGTCGGCGGTCGACCTCGGCAGATCTTCGACGTCGCGGTCGCACTCGGCGCGCTGACGACCTTCGCGCAGCTCTCGGCGCTGAACGCCAACGCGCCGCGGTGGATCCTCGTCGATCCGGTGTCGCAGGACCTCCGCTGGGCGCACGCGGTCGCGAACCACCGTGCTTCCGCCATCGACCGCATCCTCCGCCGATTCGAGAACCAGAGCACGACCTGGCACGACGGTGCCGAGCTCGTCCGCCTGATCCGGGCGGCGGTCGCGACCGACATCGACCCTGCGGCGCTCCGTGCCCGCTGGCACGCCGTGTCGGACATCGCCGAGGCCACCGGGCTCCTCGTGCACCGGGCGACCGTCTCGATCCGACGCTTGACCGCCCTCACCTTCGGAGCGCGGAGCCCACGCCTCGTCGCGCGTCTCCGCTCGATCGCCGGCCGCGGCCTCTGACGCATCCACCACCGGCCCGGAGGCACGTGTCGGCCTCGCCACGCGCCTCCAGGCCGTCAGACCAGCGCGTCGATGACGTGCCGGTGCCGGTCCGCCTCGGCCGCGTCCCACCCACCGAGCAGCCGCAGCGTCGCGATGCGGAACGTGAGCGCACGGACCAGCAGCTGGGACCACTCAGCGACATCGTCGCCGAGTGCGCCGAGGCGTCCGAGTGGCAACCCGTGCCAGCAGACGGCGTCGACCGCGGCGATGGCGGCGCCGAGCCCGGCGGGGCGCCAGTACGGCGGCCAGTCGATGACGGTCGGCGGCAGCCCGTCGGCGAACAGGACGTTGCCGAGCAGGTCCCCGTGCACGAGCTGGAACGGCGCCCGCACCGGCCGGAACGCGGCGGCGAGGCGGTCCAGCGACGGGTCACGGGGCAGCGGTTCCTCGTCCCAGGCCATGCGGTCGGCCTGGCTCCAGGCGTCGTCGGGGCGGTCGAGTCCAGGGGCCCCGCCGAGGAATGCCGGCCGGTCCAGGTGTGCGAGCGCGCGGTGGAAGGCCTCCCCGACACAGAGGACGTCCTCGACGCGACGCTCGTCGGCGCGACCGGGCACGAACTCCCACGCCTCCCAGTCCCCCGCCCGCCAGGAGCCGTCTGCCGTGGCGATCGGCCGTGGCGTCCGGAACGCTGGTGTGTGGGGCAGCTCGGCGAGGACGGTCGCACGCCAGTCCGTCACCGCCGCGCCGTCGTGCGGGCGCAGCACCACGTCACCAGCGCGCCAGGTCAACCCACGACCACCGGCGAGCCGTTCGAGGGGCGCGCCGTCCGTTCCGAAGGCGCGCAGCACGCCGGCGTCGGGCTGACTCACGCGGTCCGCAGGACCTTCGCCATCGGCCGGCCCCTCGCGACCTCGTCGACGAGCTTGTCGAGGTACCGGATCTGCTGCATGAGCGGGTCTTCGATCTCCTCGATCCGGACCCCGCAGATCACCCCGGTGATGAGCGGCGCGTTCGGGTTGAGGTGCGCGGCCGCGAAGAAGTCCTCGAACGAGGTCTCCTCGGCGAGGTGCTGCGCGAGCGCACGGTCGTCGAACCCGGTGAGCCACTCGATGACCGTGTCGAGCTCCGCCTTGGTGTGGCCCTTGCGTTCGACCTTCGCCAGGTAGTGCGGGTACACGGCGGCGAACGGTGTGCCGAAGATGCGGTGCCCGGCCATCGTCACACCAGGCAGCGCGGGCCGAGCAGACTCTTCAGCTCACCGAACAGGTCCGGCGTCAGGCTCACCGGGAACGGCAGCTCGAACGTCCGCGCCACGTCGTCCTTCACGAGCTTCAGCCGGACCTCGGTCTCGCCCTGGTGCCGACCGAGGACGGCCGCGAGCTCGGTCACCGTCGAGGTCGTCGCCTGACGCTCTGGCAGGCTCAGGGTGAGCGGGCCGGACCCCATGGCGTCGCCGACGTTCGGCTGGAACATGCTCACCGCGTGCAGGGCCTTGCCGTCGTCGCGGACGTTCACCCGCCCACGGAGCACCACGATCGAGTCCGCGACGAGCGACGGACCGAACTCCTGGTACGTCTTGCCGAGGAACATCACGCCGATCTGGCCGCCGAAGTCCTCGATGTCGACGATGCCGTACGGGTTGCCCGACGACTTCGCCACGCGGTGCTGCACGCTCGTGAGGAGTCCCGCGACCGTGACGGTCTCGCCCTCCACCGAGTCGTCGGCTGCGATGAGGTCGGCGATGGTGATCGACTGGTGCTTCGCGAGCTCGATCTCGAGCCCGGCGAGCGGGTGGTCGGAGACGTACAGGCCGAGCATGTCCCGTTCGAACGCGAGCTTGTCGCGCTTCGACCACTCCGGCCGGTCCGGCACCTGCGACACCGCGGCCGCACTCGGCTGTTCCTCGGCGACCTCGGCGAAGAGCGAGTCGAAGTCGAACCCGACGTTGCCGTTGGCCTCGTCACGCTTGACCTTGACCGCACCCTCGACGGCACCCTCGTGGATCTCGACGAGCGCGCGGCGGGAGTCGCCGAACTCGTCGAACGCGCCGGCCTTGATCAGCGACTCGACCGTGCGCTTGTTCGCGGACGAGATCGGGATCTTGCGGAGGAAGTCGTGGAACGACTCGAACGCGCCCTTCTCGGTGCGGGCCTGCACGATGTCGTCGACGACGTTGAACCCGACGTTGCGGATCGCGCCCATGCCGAATCGGATGTCCTCGCCGACGGCGGCGAAGAAGCCGATCGACTCGTTGACGTCCGGCGGCATGACCTTGATGCCCATCCGGCGGCACTCGTTGAGGTACAGGGCGAGCTTGTCGCGGGCGTCACCGACACTCGTCAGCAGCGCCGCCATGTACTCGGCCGGGTAGTGCGCCTTGAGGTACGCCGTCCAGAACGACACCACGCCGTACGCCGCCGAGTGCGCCTTGTTGAAGGCGTAGTCGGAGAACGGCAGCAGGATGTCCCAGAGGGTCTTGATGGCAGCGGCCGAGTAGCCGTTGTCCTGCATGCCCTTCTCGAAGCCGGCGTACTGCTTGTCCAGCTCGGACTTCTTCTTCTTGCCCATCGCGCGGCGGAGGATGTCCGCTTGGCCGAGGGAGAACCCCGCGACCTTCTGCGCGATGGCCATGACCTGCTCCTGGTAGATGATCAGGCCGTAGGTCGTGCCGATGATGTCCTGCAGCGGCTCGGCGAGCTCGGGGTGGATCGGCGTGATCGCCTGCTCGCCGTTCTTGCGGAGCGCGTAGTTGGTGTGCGAGTTCGCACCCATCGGCCCCGGACGGTACAGGGCGATGAGCGCGGAGATGTCCTCGAAGTTGTCGGGCTTCATCAGACGGAGCAGGCCGCGCATCGGGCCGCCGTCGAGCTGGAACACACCCAGGGTGTCACCGCGCTGCAGGAGCGCGTACGCCTCGGGGTCCTCGAGCCCCATGGTCTCGAGGTCGAGATCGATCCCACGGTTCGACTTGATGTTGTCGAGGGCGTCACTGATGATCGTGAGGTTCCGGAGGCCCAGGAAGTCCATCTTGATCAGGCCGAGCGACTCCGCTGCCGGGTAGTCGAACTGCGTGACGATCTGGCCGTCCTGCTCCCGCTTCATGATCGGGATGATGTCGATCAGCGGGTCGCTCGACATGATGACGCCGGCCGCGTGCACGCCCCACTGGCGCTTCAGCCCTTCGAGTCCGAGGGCGGTGTCGAACACCGTCTTCGCCTCGGGGTCGGTCTCGACGACCGTGCGGACGTCGACGGCTTCCTTGTAGCGCGGGTGGTCCTTGTCGAAGATCCCGGTGAGCGGGATGTCCTTGCCCATCACGGGCGGCGGCATCGCCTTGGTGAGCTTCTCCCCCATGCCGAACGGGAAGCCGAGGACGCGCGAGGAGTCCTTGAGCGCCTGCTTCGCCTTGATGGTGCCGTACGTGACGATCTGCGCGACGCGCTCCGACCCGTACTTCTCGGTGACGTACTTGATCGCCTCACCGCGGCGCCGGTCGTCGAAGTCGACGTCGAAGTCGGGCATCGAGACGCGGTCCGGGTTGAGGAACCGCTCGAAGATCAGGCCGTGCCGGATCGGGTCGAGGTCGGTGATGCGCATCGCGTACGCCACCATCGAACCGGCGCCGGAGCCACGGCCCGGACCGACGCGGATGCCGTTGTTCTTCGACCAGTTGATGAAGTCGGCGACCACCAGGAAGTACCCGGGGAAGCCCATCTGGTTGATGATGCCGACCTCGTAGTCGGCGCGCTCCTGGACCTCGGGCGTGATGCCGCCCGGGTACCGGTACTCGAGCCCCTTGGCCACTTCCTTCTCGAACCAGGAGTGCTCGGTCTCCCCCTCGGGCACCGGGAACTTCGGCATGTAGTTCGCCGCGGTGTCGAACTCGACGTTGCACCGCTCGGCGATGAGCAGGGTGTTGTCGCAGGCCTCGGGGTTGTCGCGGAACACGTGCCGCATCTGCTGCGGGGTCTTCAGGTAGAACTCGTCGGCGTCGAACTTGAAGCGGTTCGGGTCGTTCAGCGTCGAACCGGACTGCACGCAGAGGAGCGCCGCGTGCGACTTGGCGTCGTGCGCGTGCGTGTAGTGCAGGTCGTTCGTGCCGACCAGCGGGATGTCGAGGTCCTTCGCGAGCCGGATCAGGTCGCTCATGATCCGACGTTCGATCTCGAGCCCGTGGTCCATGACCTCGGCGAAGTAGTTCTCCTTGCCGAAGATGTCGCGGTAGTCGGCGGCGGCCTGGACGGCCTCGTCGTACTGCCCCAGGCGCAGGCGGGTCTGGATCTCCCCCGATGGGCAGCCCGTCGTCGCGATGATGCCGTCGTGGTACTGCTCGAGCAGCTCGATGTCCATGCGGGGCTTGAAGTAGTACCCCTCGAGCGATGCCTTCGACGACAGCCGGAACAGGTTGTGCATGCCGGTCGTGTTCTCGGCGAACATCGTCATGTGCGTGTACGAACCCGCGCCCGACACGTCGTCGCCGCCGCCGTCGCCCCAGCGCACACGGGTCTTGTCGGATCGGTGCGTGCGGGGCGTGATGTACGCCTCGGTCCCGATGATGGGCTTCACGCCCCCGGCCTTCGCGGCCTTCCAGAACTCGAACGCGCCGAACATGTTGCCGTGGTCGGTGACCGCGACGGCGGGCATGCCCTGCGCTGCGGTCTCGGCCACGAGGTCGCCGAGCCTGGCGGCACCGTCGAGCATCGAGTACTCGCTGTGCACGTGCAGGTGGACGAAGGAGTCGGAATCCGACACGGAACCTCCGGTTCGTACGGTCTGCTGCGGGGTGGGAACAGCCTAACCTCGCCCACCCACATTCCCGGGCGCGTCGAGCGCGTCGCCCCCGGCGGGCCCGCGTTCGCCGCGTCCGTGCCGCATCGAGTGAGCAGGAATCGTCGGGTGGCACGACGGGACCCGACCGTTCCTGCTCACGAAGCGAGGCGGACGCGACCCACGACGGCCTGGAGGCGCGGGGCGGGCCCGGCACGCGCCTCCCGGCACGCGCGCCCCGCGAGCGCACCGAGTGAGCAGAAACCGTCGCGTCACGCGACGCGACCCGACCATTTCTGCTCACGAAGCGCCGCGGACAGCCACCACGGGCGCCGCATCCGCACCGCCCCGCCCCGCCGCACCCCGCCCCGCCCCGCGCGCTACGCGGCGCGGATCCGGTCCAACGCCTGCTGCAGGTCGTCCGGGTACTCCGCCCGGAACTCCACCCACTCACCCGACCGCGGGTGCTCGAACCCGAGCCGCACCGCGTCGAGCCACTGCCGGGTCAACCCGAGCTCGTTCGCGAGCACCGGGTCCGCGCCGTACATCGTGTCGCCGACGAGCGAGTGCCGCGTCGCAGCCATGTGCACGCGGATCTGGTGCGTCCGACCCGTCTCCAGGTGGACCTCGAGGAGGGTCGCGGAGCGGAAGGCCTCGAGCGTCTCGTAGTGGGTGACGCTCGGCTTGCCGTCCGCCGTGACGGCGAACTTCCAGTCGCTCGACGGGTGCCGCCCGATCGGGGCGTCGATGGTGCCCGTGGTGGGGTCGGGGTGCCCCTGTGCGAGCGCGTGGTAGACCTTCTCGACCGTACGCTCCTTGAAGGCGCGCTTGAGGTGCGTGTACGCCAGCTCGGTCTTCGCGACCACCATCAGCCCCGACGTGCCGACGTCGAGCCGGTGCACGATGCCCGCACGTTCGGCGGCGCCCGACGTCGCGATCGTGAACCCGGCGGCGGCCAGCCCTCCGGGCACGGTGGGGCCGTCCCACCCGGGTGACGGGTGCGCGGCGACACCGACCGGCTTGTCGACGACGACGATGTCCTCGTCGTCGTGCACGACCGTCATGCCGGGGACCTCGACCGGGATGATCCGCGGCGCTTCCTTGGGCGTCCAGGACACCTCGAGCCAGGCGTCGGCGTGGAGTCGGTCGGACTTCTCGGCGACGACGCCGTCGACGCGCACACCGCCCGCTGCCACGACGTCGGCCGCGAACGACCGGCTGAACCCGAGGAGCTTGGCGATGGCGGCGTCGACACGCTCACCGGCGAGCCCGTCCGGGACGGGGAGGGAACGCGATTCGGTCACGTCGCGTCGTGCCCGAGGGACTCGCGGCCGTCGTGCGGCCCACGGGGGTCGTCGGAGGCGGTCGCGGGCCGGGAGGCACGGGTGCCGTCCGGCACGGCCACGGCGGTCCCGTCGCCGGCCGCGTCTGCAGCACGCTGCTGCTTCGCGGTCAGGGCGCGGGAGCCGTCGAGGTTGACCCCGAGGATGACGAGCAGGACGAAGATCACCATGCTGATGCAGATGAACGAGTCCGCGATGTTGTAGATCGCCGGCATCATCCACGGCGTCGAGATGAAGTCCACCACGTGTCCACGACCGAAGCCGGGTTCACGGAACAGCCGGTCGAGCAGGTTGCCCAGCGCACCGCCGAGCAGCATCCCGAGCACGAGGGCCCACCACATCGAGTGGATGCGTCGGGCGAACACGATGATGGCGACCACGACGGCGGTCGACACGATCGAGAACACCCATGTCATGTTCACCGCGAACGAGAACGCGGCGCCCGGGTTCCGCACGTAGAAGAGCTGCAGGACGTTCCCGAGCACCGGGACGACGGTGCCGTACGGCAGGTTCGCGACGACGAGGGCCTTCACGCCCTGGTCGAGCGCCACCACGACGACAGCGGCGAAGGCCAGTGCCGCGATTGCGCGGACACTGACCTTCGCTCGTGATGCTGGTCGCGACAACGTCAGTTGCCGAAGCCCTGCGCCGATGCCGGCGCCGGGGTGAGACCGGACTGCTCGGGGCCCGAGCCGTCCAGCTCGGAGAGCTGACCCTGGATGTAGCTCTTCAGCTGCGCCCGGTAGTCACGCTCGAACGTGCGGAGTTCGTCGATCTTGCCCTCGAGCTGGCGCTGCTCCTGCTCGAGCACCGCGACACGCTGACGGTTGGTGTTCTCGGTGTCGGCGATGATCTGGCGCTGCTTGGCCTCGGCCTCGGAGACGAGGCGGGCGGCCTGGGCCGTGCCCTCGGCGATGAGCGCGTCGCGCTTCTCGACACCCTCGCGCACGTGCTCCTCGTGGAGACGGCGAGCGAGCGTGAGGAGGTTCGTCGTGCCCTCGGTGTCCTCGTCCGCGGGGACCGTCGTCGCCGGAGCGGCGGCGGCGACCGGAGCGGGCTCCGGGGCGGCGGCCACGGGGGCGGGCTCCGGCTCCGGCTCGGGCTCTGCGACCGGCGCGGGCTGCTCGGCCTGGGCCGGCTTCGGCGCCGACTCGGCTGCCTGCAGGCGCTGGCGGAGCTCGTCGTTCTCGGCCGTCAGGCGGCGCAGCTCGACCACGACCTCGTCGAGGAAGTCGTCGACCTCGTCCTGGTCGTAGCCCTCGCGGAACTTCGTCGGCTGGAACCGCTTGTTGACTACGTCTTCCGGCGTCAAAGCCATTGCCGTCACCTCAATAGAACTGCTGAACGTGTGGAACCGAACCGGTGCGACCGAATGTACCAGTCGCGCCGAACGGTGCGGATGCCACGCCGGAGCGAGCATCGATCCCGACCACCGTACACCGACGGCGACCGTGAACCGTGACCATGCCCTGGCGTGGCGCGTGTCGCGGCTGAACCGCGGTCAGATCAAGTAGCGCACGACCGTCATCGCGATGATGACGACGAGCATCACGATCGTCCACCCGAAGTCGAGCGCCACCGGCCCCATCCGCAGCGGCGGGAGAGCCCTGCGGACGGCGCGGATCGGCGGATCGGTGACGGTGTAGACGACCTCGGAGACCACGAGGAGTCCCCCGCGGGGCCGCCAGGAGCGGTTGTACGCCTGCACGATGTCGAGCGCGAACCGCCCCCACATCGTGAAGAAGTAGAGCAGGAGGAGGAAGTACAGGATCGTGAAGATCGCGGACACGGTGGGGCTCGCTCGGCTCGGGTGTGCGTCGTCTCGTGACGACGCTCACGGGGCGGGTGGGCCTGAGGGACTCAGGACTGGGCGAAGAAGGACGCCTCGATGTCGGACTCTACCTCAGGCGCCTCACCGCTCACCGCGACGTGGGCCGGCGACAGGAGGAAGACCTTGTTGGTCACGCGCTCGATCTTGCCGTAGAGGCCGAGCGACAGACCCGAAGCGAAGTCGATCATGCGACGGGCGTCCGCCTCGGTCATCTGCGAGAGGTTGATGATGACGGGGATGCCGTCGCGGAAGCTCTCGGCGATGGACTGGGCGTCCTTGTACTCGCGCGGGTGGACGGTGAGGATCTCGTTCATTTCCTGGACCGGTGCTGCCTTCTGTGCGGTCGTGTGCGAGCGGCGGAGCGGGGTCACCTGTGCGCCGCGCTGGTGGGTGTGCGTCTTGGTCTCGGCGGCGGCCGGCGCTGCCGGTGCCGCGGCGGGAGCTGGGGCCTCCTGGACGACCGGAGCGGGCGCGGGGGCGGCTGCCGGGGCGGCCTGCTGGCGCGCGGGCTGCTGCTGCGGCTGCTCGTCCTCGTACTCGAGTTCCTCGTCGGCGAGGCCGAGGTAGACCATCGTCTTCTTCAGCGGGTTGGCCATGGTTCCTCCGGAGTTCGTGCTCGTGGATGCCCTTGGGACGAGGCTAGGGCGTGACCGGCCGTTCTCCCGTGATTGCGGTGCCGATCCGGAGGTGTGTCGCGCCCTCGAGCACGGCGTCGGGGTAGTCGCCGCTCATCCCCGCCGAGATGTCCGTGGCCTCCGGCGCGAGCGACCGGACGCGGTCCGAGATCCCCCGCAGCCGGGCGAACGCCGCACGGGGTTCCTCGTCGAGCGGCGCGACGGCCATCACGCCGCGCAACCGGATCGTGCCGGTGGACAGCACGCGGGACACCATCGCCTCGACGTCGTCGGGCTGCACGCCCCCGCGACCGGGGTCGTCGGTGAGGTTCACCTGCACGAAGCCGTCGATGACGGGCGGCTCCGGCTCGGCGTCGGTCGGCGCGAACGCGTCGACGACCGAGTCGCGGTCCAACGACTGCACGACGTGCGCGTAGCGCCGGACCTGCCGGGCCTTCTTCGACTGCAGTTGCCCGACGAAGTGCCAGGTCAGCGGCAGGTCGGCGAGCTCGGCGGCCTTCGCCTGCGCCTCCTGGTGGCGGTTCTCCCCCACGTCGGTGACGCCGAGCGCGGACAGCGTCCGGACGAGCGACGCCGGGTGGTACTTCGTGACGACGACGACGGTCAGCTCGTCGACCGACCGCCCCGCGGCGCGCGCCGCTTCGGCGATTCCGGACCTGACGGACGCGAGACGCGCCTCCGGTCCGTCGTCTGGTGACGAGTCGGACGGGAGGCGCGGATCGCTTGCCAAGGTCGACTTACTTCAGGAAGTCGGGGACGTCGAGCTCGTCGTCGTCGTCGTCGAACGCCGGGTCGGCGGCGCGCTGCGCCGGCGCCTCGTGCTCGTGCGACGCCCAGGACGGCGAGGAGTCCTCGATCGCACCGGTGCCGGCGGCCGAGGCGACCGGGACGGTCGCGCCGGCGTCGGGGTCGACGTAGCTCGAGCGGCGTTCCTTCTGCTGCTGCTGCGGCTCGCCGCCGTCGAAGCCGGCGGCGATGACGGTCACGCGGACCTCGTCGCCGAGGGTGTCGTCGATGACCGCACCGAAGATGATGTTCGCCTCCGGGTGGACGGCCTCCTGCACGAGGCGGGCGGCGTCGTTGATCTCGAAGATGCCGAGGTTCGAACCACCCTGGATCGAGAGCAGCACGCCGTGCGCACCGTCGATCGAAGCCTCGAGCAGCGGCGATGCCACGGCGAGCTCGGCGGCCTTGATGGCACGGTCGGCGCCCCGCGAGGACCCGATGCCCATGAGCGCGGAACCGGCACCCTGCATGACCGACTTGACGTCGGCGAAGTCGAGGTTGATGAGGCCCGGGGTCGTGATGAGGTCGGTGATGCCCTGCACGCCGGCGAGGAGCACCTGGTCGGCGGTCGCGAAGGCCTCGACCATCGAGATGCCGCGGTCGCTGATCTCGAGGAGGCGGTCGTTCGGCACGACGATGAGCGTGTCGACCTCGTCCTTGAGTCCGGCGACGCCGTTCTCGGCCTGGGACTGGCGGCGCTTGCCCTCGAAGCTGAACGGCTTCGTGACGACGCCGATGGTCAGGGCGCCGATCGACTTCGCGATGCGGGCGACCACGGGCGCACCACCCGTACCGGTGCCGCCGCCCTCGCCCGCGGTGACGAAGACCATGTCGGCACCCGCCAGGGCCTCCTCGATCTCCTCGGCGTGGTCCTCGGCGGCACGACGGCCGACCTCGGGGTCCGCGCCGGCGCCGAGGCCGCGGGTGATCTCGCGGCCGACGTCGAGCTTGACGTCGGCGTCGCTGAGGAGCAGTGCCTGCGCGTCGGTGTTGATCGCGATGAACTCGACCCCACGGAGGCCGAGCTCGATCATCCGGTTGACGGCGTTGACGCCGCCGCCGCCGACACCGACGACCTTGATGACGGCGAGGTAGTTGTGGTTCGTGGTCACGTCAGTCAGGCCTCCGGTCGAACCCTCAACCTCTACTTGAAGTTCAGGGGCAATGCTGGTAGATGTGGTGCTGGCTTCGACGCTACGGGTGCGCTCCGCAGGCTGTCGCCCCGCCACGCCGCGTGTCGCTCGATTCCGCTACTTCTTCGCGCGGATGATCCCGTTGTCCGGAGCGCTGACGTCGTACTCGACGACGACCCCGGGGTTCCGCGCCGAGTGGTCCTTCACCAGGGCGGCGAGCAGGGCGGCCTTCGCGGCGGACTCGTCCGGGTTGCCCCAGACCACGGTCGACCCGTCGGTGAGGGTGAGCGTCACGTCGTCTGCCGTCGACGCCTTCACGCTCGTCACCTGCTGCCGCACCGCGGACGGCAACGCGAGCACGACCTCGGTCATGGTCCGGAACACGCTCGAGCCGAGCTTGGCGCTGCCGACGTCGGCGACGGGCATGTTCGCGGGCTGCTTCGGCGAGGACTGCACGACGATGCCGGCGGGGTCGACCAGGTCGAACGACGATCCCGACTTCACCGCGACGACGGGGGTGCGTTCCGTCACGGTGACGACGAGGGTGTGCGGCGGCTCTTCCTCGGTGACGTAGCTCTCGATGAGCGGGAACCCGGCGATGTCCCGCTTGATGGCGTCGAAGTCCAGCCGGGCGAGCGGGGTGCCGACCTGGTCGGAGAGGGCCTGGCGGAGCTGGGTCTCGTCGACGCGGTTCGTGCCCTTGATCTCGATCGTCTGCAGCGCCATGAGCGGCGAGAACACCGCGACGAGGATCGAGACGCCGAACACCAGCACGATGCTGGCGGCGGTGATCCACGCGGCGCGGCGGTGCCGGCTCCGGCGGGTGAAGCGACGGACCTCGGCACGCTCGAGCAGGCGGCGACGACGCTTGGCGACCCGGGCCTCGCGGGCGGTCTCGGCAGCGCGGACGCCGGCGCCGATCGGGCTCTCGTGCGCGTCGTGGAGGGCGTCCGCGTGCAGGTCGTCGACGATCGCGCCCCCGTCCGGACGGTGCGCCCCGTCACCGCGGGGCGCGTCGTCCGCGGCGGGGCGCGGTCCGGCGTGGTCCTCGTCGGGCGTGTACTCGCGCAGCCGGTCCTTCACGGTCGAGAGCCCGGCACCGAGCCCGGCACCGAGTCGACGACCGGCGGCGCCGGCGAACGCACCCGCGCGGTCGCGGGCCGACGCGCCGGGCTGCTCCGGGGCGCTGGAGGTGGCCGTCTCGTCGACGGTGTCCTGCGGGGCGGGCTCGGGCCGGGCCTCCTGGACGTCCGCCTGCTGGTCGGCGGTCGGGCGCCGCGGGATCAGCGGGGCACGGCGCTGCCGGGGCGCACGGGCGTCACCGGCTGGTGCGTCCGGCTGCACCGGGCGCTCGTCGAACCCCTCCGGCCGCTTCACCGGGACAGCGCTCCCAGCACCTGCGGGATGATGCGGTACACGTCGCCGCAACTGAGGGTCATGATGATGTCGCCCTCGCGCGCGACGGCGGCGGCCCGGGCGGACGCCTCGTCCCAGTCGGGCAGGAACTCCACGCGCGACTGGTCGGTGAAGCGCTCCTGCACGAGGGCACCGGTGACGCCGGGCTCCGGGTCCTCGCGTGCGCCGTAGACGTCGAGCACGACGGTGTGGTCCGCGAGCTCCTCGTAGACCTTCGCGAAGTCGCCCGCCATCAGCCGGGTGCGCGAGTACAGGTGCGGCTGGTGGATCGCGATGATCCGGCCGTCGCCGACGACGTTGCGCGCGGCCCGGAGCGCCGCGGCGACCTCGGTCGGGTGGTGCGCGTAGTCGTCGTACACCGACACGCCGCGCTCGACGCCGTGCAGCTCGAAGCGGCGCTGGGTGCCGCCGAACGCCTCGATGCCGCGGATCGCGTCCGCGGGGGCGACGCCGAGCCCGGTGAGCACCGCGAAGGCGCCGACGGCGTTGACCGCGTTGTGGCGACCGGGCACGCGGAGGGTGAGGTGGTACGACTCGCCGCCGGCGCGGAAGTCGACCTCGACCCCGGCGGACTCGGTGACGCCCTCGATCCGGACGTCGGCGTCGGCGGCCTCGCCGAACGTGACGACCTCGGGGGCGTCGGAACGCCGGCGGATGCCGGCCGTCACGGTCTTCGCACCGGCGTCGTCGCTGGAGATGACGACGCGCTCGGAGGCCTTCGCGGCGAACTCGACGAAGGCCTCGATGAAGGCCTCCTCGCTGCCGTAGTGGTCGAGGTGGTCGGCGTCCACGTTCGTGACGAGCGCCACCGCCACGTCGTACAGCAGGAAGGAGCCGTCGGACTCGTCGGCCTCGACGACGAACAGGTCGCTCGACCCCGAAGCCGAGCTGGTGCCGAGGGACTGGATGACCCCGCCGTTGACGAAGCTCGGGTCGAGCCCGAGCTCGACCATCGCGGTGACGATCATGCCGGTCGAGGTGGTCTTGCCGTGCGCGCCGGCGACCGCGACGAGACGGTGCTCGGCGATGAGCGCGGCGAGGGCCTGCGAGCGGTGCAGGACCGGCAGGCCGCGGCGCTGCGCCTCGAGGAGCTCGGGGTTGTCCGGCCACAGGGCGCTCGTGACCACGATGGTGTCCGCGTCGCCGACGTTCACGGCGTCGTGGCCGATGTGCACCTCGGCGCCGAGGTCACGCATGGTGCCGGTCGTTGCGGTCTCGCGGGAGTCGCTGCCCGTCACCCGGTGACCGGCGGCGAGGAACAGCCGCGCGATGCCGCTCATGCCGGAGCCGCCGATGCCGACGAAGTGCACCGTGCCGAGGTCGTCCGGGATCGGCTGCGTCAGGTCGGGCTTGATGGTCATGGTTCCTCCGTGGTGCTGCCGGTGGCGGGCCGGCCGGCGTCGAGGACGAGGTCCGTCATCCGGTCGGCGCCGTCTCGGTGTCCGACGCTGCCGGCGCGGACCGTCATGTCGGCGATCCGGGCCCGGTCCTGCAGGATGTCCAGGAGCTGGAACGTCACCCAGTCCTCGTCGAATTCCGCGTCCGCGACGAGCAGTGCTCCCCCGGCGTCGACGACGTCCTTCGCGTTGTGGCGCTGCTCGCCGTTGCCCACAGGGTACGGCACCAGGACGCTCGGCAGCCCGACGGCGGTGAGCTCGCAGACCATGCCGGCACCAGCACGCGAGACCACGAAGTCGCTCGCGGCGTACGCCAGGTCCATCCGGTCGCAGTAGGGCAGCACGTGGTAGCCGTCGAGGTCGCTCGGACCGAGGTCGGAGTTGCCGCCGACGACGTGCAGGACCTGCCAGCCGGCCCCGACGATCGTCGCTGCGGACCGGTTCACCGTGCGGTTGATGCTCCGCGCGCCCGACGACCCACCCGTGACGAGCAGGACGGGACCGTCCGGGTCGAGCCCGAACTCCGCGAGGCCCTCGGCACGGCTGGCGCGGCGGTCGAGCGACTCGATCTCGCGACGGAGCGGCATCCCGACCACGCGGCCGTGCCGGAGTCGCGTGTTCGAGAACGTCACACCGACGTGCTCGGTGAGGAAGGCCGCCAGCCGGTTCGCCAGGCCGGGCTTCGCGTTCTGCTCGTGCACCACGATCGGGGTCCCGGTGCGCTTCGCCGCGATGTACGCGGGAGCGGCCGCGTAGCCGCCGACGCCGAGGACGACCTCGATCTCGTGCTCCCGGATGAGCTGTTCGGTGCGCTTGACCGCACCCCAGAACCGGCCCGGGAAGCGCAGGGCCGCCGCGTTCGGCTTGCGCGGGAACGGCAGGCGCGGGATCGTCAGCAGCTCGTAGCCGCGCATCGGGACGAGCCGCGACTCCAGTCCCTCGGCCGTCCCGAGGACGAGGACCTCGGCATCCGGGGTGCGCTCGGTCAGCCGGTCGGCGACCGCCAGGAGCGGGTTGACGTGCCCGGCGGTGCCGCCGCCGGCGAAGAGGTACTTGCTCACCGGAGCGATCCGTTCGTGGGGGTGGGACTGTGCTTGCCCGGCAGGTCGCGCGCGAAGGAGAGCACGACGCCGATGGCGACGAGCGTCATGATGAGCGCGGACCCACCGGCGGAGATGAGTGGGAGTGGGACGCCGAGGACCGGCAGCAGGCCGAGCACGACGGCGATGTTCACGAGCGCCTGCCCGATGATCCACGCCATGATCCCGCCGGTGACCGTGCGCACGAACGGGTCCGAGGACTGCCGGATGACCTTGATCATGTTCACCGCGAGCACGATGAAGAGTGCCAGGACGACGACGGCGCCGACGAGACCGAGCTCCTCGCCGATGATCGCGAAGATGTAGTCGTTGTCCGCCTCCGGGAGCCAGGACCACTTCGCCTTCGAGTTGCCGAGGCCGACGCCGAAGACGCCACCGGACGCCAGCGCCCACATGCCGTGCACGGGCTGCCAGCAGAGGTCCTGGTACTGGTTCGAGTCGGTGCACCCGGACAGCCACGCGTCGATGCGGACCCGGCGGGACGCCGACGACATCGTGACGAACGGCAGCAGCACGAGGATGCCGGCGACACCCACCATGAGGTGCTTCGCGCGGACGCCGCCCACGTAGAGCGCGCCGAACACGAGCAGCAGCATGATCATCGCCGTGCCCTGGTCGCCACCGAGGATCACGAGCCCGAGCGCGATGCCGGCGGCCGCCCCCACCGGGATCACGATCTCCTTCCAGTTGTCGATCTTGTCGCGCTTGACGTACAGGACCGCGGCGATGCCGAGCACGAGGCCGAGCTTCACCACCTCCGACGGCTGCGCGGTGAACGACCCGATGCCGATCCAGTTCCGGTTGCCCTGCACCTCGATGCCGAGCGGCGTGTAGACCAGCAGCTGCAGCACGAGGGCGGCGCCGAGCAGGCGCATCGCCCACTTCCGCCACCAGCGCGCCGGGACCCGGCTGGCGATGAGCATGAGCGGGACGCCGAGCACGGCGTAGAGACCCTGGCGGGACGCCGCGCCGAAGAAGTCGTGCGTCTTCGCGTACTGCTCGACGCTCGACGACGAGAGCACCATCACGACACCGAAGATGACGAGGAAGAGCGTGACGCCGAGGATGGCGTAGAACGTGCTCGACTCCGCGACGAACACGTTCTTCACGGCGACGACGGCACCGTTCGTGCGACGAGCGGCACCGTCGCGACCGGCTGCTGCTGGTCGCTGACCGGCGCTGCTACGGCCGTTCGGAAGATCCGTCGTCGCCATCGGCGTTTCCTCCCAGGAGCTCGTGGACCGCCGCCGCGAACCGGCGCCCCCGGTCCGCGTAGGAGCCGAACTGGTCGAACGACGCCGCGGCCGGGGCGAGGAGGACCGTGTCGCCCGGTCTCGCGACCGATGCGGCATGCCGGACCGCCTCGGGCATGACCTGATCAGTGTCCGTTGCTTCGACCTGCAGGACCGGCACCCCGGGCGCGTGTCGCCGGAATGCCTCCAGCACGGGCTCGCGGTCGGTCCCGATCACCACGACACCACGGACAGCGGGCCCGAAGCGGGCGACGAGTCCGTCGACGTCGACGCCCTTGAACAGGCCGCCCACGATCCACACGACCGTGTCGAACGACGCCAGCGAGGCGGTCGCGGCGTGCGGGTTCGTCGCCTTGGAGTCGTCCACCCAGGTGATGCCGTCGGCACGCGCCACGACCTCGGTGCGGTGGTGGTCGGCGCGGAAGCCCTGCACGGCGGCCTGGATCGCACTCGGCTGCACCGAGGCGGCGCGCGCGAGGGCAGCGGCGGCGAGGACGTTCATCGTCATGTGCGGACTGGCGAGCCCGGCGGCCTCGAGGTCGGCGACGGTCGCGAGCTCGAGCGCGCTGTTGCGGCGGTCCTCGGTGAAGGCACGGTCGCACAGCACGTCGTCCACGATCCCGACGTCGCCCGGCGCGGGCACACCCGGGGTGAACCCGACGGCCCGGCACCCCTCGACGACGTCGGCGCCCTCGACCATGCGGCGGGTGACCTCGTCGGCGGTGTTGTACACGCACGCCATCACGGTGCGCTCGTAGACCTTGGCCTTCGCGGCCCGGTACGCCTCGGCGGAGCCGTGCCACTCGAGGTGGTCGTCGGCGATGTTCAGGCAGGCGCTCGCGAGCGGCACGACGGCACCGTCACCGGTCGTCGGCATGTAGTGCAGCTGGTGGCTGGAGAGCTCGACCACCAGCACGTCGTAGCCGTCCGGGTCACGGACGACGTCGAGGACGGGCACGCCGATGTTGCCGCACGCGACGGCACGCAGACCGCCTGCCGCGAACATCGCGGTGGTGAGCTGCGTGGTCGTGGTCTTCCCGTTCGTGCCCGTGATGGTCACCCACGGCGCCGCGATCGGGCCGCGGACGACCTTGTCGCGCACCCGCCAGGCGAGCTCGATGTCGCCCCACACGGTGCTCGTCTCGACGGCCCACTGGACGGTCGCGTTGTGCGGCGGCAGACCCGGGGAGACGATGACGACGTCGGGTGCCTGCGCCTCGAGCGCGGCGGGCACCGAGTCGAGCGGGGTGCGTTCGAAGCCCGCACCGATGACGTCGAGCAGCTCGATCGTGTCGGCCGGCCCGTCGGGCGCGTACACGGTGACCGCACTGCCGAGCTCGACCAGGGTGTCGGCGACCGAGAAGCCGGTCGCACCGAGACCGAGGACGGCGACGTTCAGGCCCTTCCAGCCCGTCGCGTACCAGCTGTCGAGACCTTCCAGGCGGGCGTCAACCAACTCGTGCGATCCATTCCAGGTAGAAGAGCCCGACACCCGCGGCGACGCAGAGTCCCGCGATGATCCAGAACCGGACGACGACGGTCACCTCGGCCCACCCCTTCAGCTCGAAGTGGTGGTGCAGCGGACTCATCCGGAAGATCCGCTTGCCGTGGGTGATCTTGAAGTACGCCCGCTGCAGGATGACCGAGCCGGTGACGATGAAGAACAGGCCGCCGATGAGGACGAGCAGGAGCTCGGTGCGGCTGAGGATGGCGAGGCCGGCCAGGGCGCCACCGAGGCCGAGCGACCCCGTGTCGCCGAGGAAGATCTGCGCCGGCGACGTGTTGTACCAGAGGAAGCCGATGAGGCCACCGCAGACCGCGGCCGCGACGACGGCGAGGTCGAGCGGGTTGGTGACCGTGTAGCAGGCGTGCTCGGTGCTGGCGTCGAGGCGCGCACCGCCGCAGATCTGGTTCGACTGCCAGAAGCCGATGATGACGTAGGAGCCGATCGCCAGGATGCTCGACCCGGTCGCCAGGCCGTCGAGGCCGTCGGCGACGTTGACGCCGTTCGAGGTCGACACCGTGAGCAGGACTATCCAGGCGAGGAAGAGCACGGTGCCGATGACCGTGCCGAGCGCCATGAAGTCGAGCCACGGGATGTCCCGGATGGCGGACACCATGGTCGACGCCGGCGGCTTGCCGTTCGCGGTCGGCACCACGAGCGCGACGGTCGCGAAGATCACGCCGACGATGACCTGGCCGAGGACCTTCGCCCACCCGCCGAGGCCGAGACTGCGCTGCCGCCGGACCTTCAGGAAGTCGTCGATGAAGCCGACGAACCCGAGTCCGACCATGAGGAAGAGCACGAGCAGGCCGGACAGCGTGATGGAGTCGCGGCCGACCAGGTGCCCGACGAAGTACCCGAGCACCGCGCCGATGATGAGGACGATACCGCCCATCGTCGCCGTGCCGCGCTTCGTGTGGTGCGACTGCGGGCCGTCGTCGCGGATGAACTGTCCCCAGCCGAGGCGGTGGAACAGCTTGATGAACAGCGGCGTGAGCAGCAGTGTGAACACCAGCGACACGGCGCCGGCGATCAGGAGCGCGATCATTCGGTGACACCTCCGAGGCGGTCGCCGAGGAATCGCAGTTCGGCGGACTTCGAGGACTTGACGAGGACGACGTCGCCGGGGCGGAGCATGTCCTGCAGTTGGCGGACGGCGTCGTCGACGTCCTCGATGAACACGGACTCGCCGTCCCACGATCCCTCGAGGGTGGCGGCCTGGTGGATCGGCAGGGCAGCGCGGCCGACGACCACGAGCTGCCCGATGCCGAGACGGACGACGAGCCGGCCGATGCGGTCGTGCTCCTCCGTCGAGAACTCGCCGAGCTCGGCCATCTCGCCGAGCACGGCGACGGTCCGCTCCCCCGGGCGCACGATCTGCGCCAGGGTCCGCAGCGCCGCTGCGGTCGAGTCGGGCGACGCGTTGTACGCGTCGTTGATCACGGTGACGCCCTCCGGGCCGCCCTGGAGGAGCTCCATGCGCCAGCGCTCGGCGCGCGTCATCGACGCGAGCGCCTCGGCGCCGGCGGCGAGGGGGACGCCCCACCGGTGGGCGACGGTGAGCGCGGCGGACGCGTTCATCGCGTGGTGCTCACCCAGGATCGCGAGGCGGACGTCGACGGTCTCGGGGAGGCGATCCGTGCCTCCCGGCCGGTCCGTCTCCGCGTCACCGCGGACGGGAGGCGCGGTGAGGGTGAAGCGGGTGCCGCTGCGGTCCGTCTCGATGCCGGTGATGCGGTAGTCGGCGTCCGCCGACGTGCCGAAGCCGACCACCTGGGCGGCCGTCAGCTCCCGCATCGACGCGACTCGGTCGTCGTCGACGTTGAGGAGCGCCGTCGCGGTCGCCGGCAGGCCGGTGACCATCTCGGACTTCGCGCGCTGCGTCGCCTCGATGCCGCCGAACTCGCCGGCGTGCGCGAGGCCCACCTTGAGGACGACGCCGGTGTCCGGCTCGGCGATCGAGACGAGCTTCGCGATGTGCCCGACGCCGCTCGCGCCCATCTCGACGACCAGGAAGCGGGTGTCGTACGTGATCCGGAGCATCGAGATCGGCGCGCCGACGTGGTTGTTGAACGATCCCTGCGGCGCGACGGTCTCGCCGTGCTGCTCGAGGATCGTGCGGAGCATGTTCTTCGTGCTCGTCTTGCCGTTCGAACCCGTGATGCCGACGACGTTGAGCGGCGCCGGACGGCCCTCGGCGTCGACACGGTCTGCGTTCGACGCCCGGACGCGCACGACGACCTCGTGCGCGAGCGCGGCGAGGGCGGCGTAGCCGTCCGCCACGACGATCTGCGGCGCGGTGGTCTCCACCCGTTCGGGCGTGACGACGAGCGCCGCACCGGCCTCGGTCGCGGCGGGCACGAAGCGGCGGCCGTCGGTCACCTCGCCCGGGAGCGCGAAGAACACGCTGCCGGGGCGGACCAGACGGGAGTCGGTCTCGACGGAGCCGTCGACGACCAGGTCGCCCTGGTCCGCGACGTCCGTCGCCTGGGCACCGGGGATCAACTCGCCGTCGACCGCGGCGGCGATCTCGGCGAGGGTCAGGGCGATCATCGGATGTCCTCGGCCGGGCCGGAGTTCGGCTCCCAACCCGCCTCGCGCAGGGCCTGGCGGGCCTCGTCGCGGGCCGAGTACGGCGTGCGGACGCCCTGGATGTCGCGGTAGTCCTGGTGCCCGGGGCCGGCCCACAGGATCGAGTCGCCCTCGCCGAGCAGGCCCACGGCCGTGCGGATGGCGGCCTCGGGCGGGCTGACCTCGTGGATCTCGTGCTCCGGGAACGCCTCGCGCGCGGCGTCGACCAGGGTCTTCCGGATGGACGCGGCGTCCTCGAAACGCGGGTGGTGGTCCGTGACGACGAGGATGTCGGACCCGGCAGCTGCGATGCGGGCCATGTCGGCACGCTTCGTCTTGTCGCGGTCGCCGTCGGCACCGAACAGCATGAGGACCCGGCCGGAGGTGAACTGCCGGACGGCGGCGAGGGTGTTCTCGAACGCGTCGGGGCTGTGGCCGAAGTCCACGTAGACACTGGGGCCACGGTCGCCGGAGACCCGCTCGGTGCGCCCCGGCAGGTAGCACTCGATCGCGCTGACCGGGTGGTCCGCGGTCTGGTCCGCGTACTGGCGGTGGTTGCTCTCGAGCGCGTGCGCGATGGCACCGAGCTCGAAGCCGCCCTCGACGAGCATGACGATCGCCAGGGCGGCGTTCGCGGCCATGTGCCAGCCGATGAGCGGCACACGGGTGGTGAGCTCGCGACCCTCGGGACCGGTCAGGCGGAACTCGGTGTACGCCGCGTGGGCCTCGACGATCTCGACGTGCCACTCGGCCTCGACGTCCGGGTGCACCGTGATGGTCGTCACCGGGATGCGGGAGTCCTGCACCACGCGGTGGCCCCAGTCGGTGTCCAGCGAGACGACGCCGCGGCGGGCGTGCTCGGGCTGGAACAGCGGGAGCTTCGCCTGGTAGTACTCCTCCATGTCGGCGTAGTCGTCGAGGTGGTCGTGCGACAGGTTCGTGAACGCCGCGACGTCGAAGACGATGCCGTCGACGCGGTGCCGGCTGAGGGCCTGCGCGCTCACCTCCACGGCGACCGCGCGCACCTCGCTCTCGCGCATCCGGGCGAGCAGCGCGTGCATCTCGCTGGCCTCGGGCGTGGTCAGACGGCTCGTGACGCTCAGCGCACCGATGTGGCGCTCCGCCGTCGAGCTCAGCCCCGTGACGAGGCCGAGCTGCTTGAGGATCCCCTCGAGGATGTACGACGTGCTCGTCTTGCCGTTGGTGCCGGTGACGGCGAACAGCTGCGGCAGGTCGGTGGCCTCGTCCGGGTGGGTGCGGTAGACCCACGCCGACACGTCGCCCAGTGCTGCCCGCGGGTCGTCGACGACGAGCACCGGCAGGCCGACGGCCTGGACGTGGGGCACCCCGGCGTCGTCGGTGAGGACGGCGACGGCACCGCGCTCGGCGGCCTCGGACGAGAACTCCGCGCCGTGCCGGTTCGCACCGTGCACGCCGACGAAGAGGTCACCCGGCTGCACCTCGGCGGCGCTCAGGGTGACACCGGTCGTCTCGACGGCGTCGACCGAGCCGACGACGCGCAGTCCGAACGCGTTCGCGAGTTCGGCCACGGCCCTCGGGGTCGGGTGTTCGGGTCGGAGGACCGGGGGGATCCGTGCGGACAAGTGCTCCTTCTTCCTCACCACGTGGTCGGGTAGGTCTTCGCCGGCGTCGTGGAGGGGGCTACTCGGTACTTCTCGAGCACCTGGGACATGAGAGTTCGGAACGCCGGAGCCGCTCCGCTGGACCACTTGTTGGCCTGCGGCTTCGTGAACGTCACCGTGACAACATACTGGGGGTCCTCGGCGGGTGCCATTCCGGCCACCGACGTGATGCGCTGCCCGCCGTAGCCCTTCGACCCCTCGGCCACCTCGGCCGTGCCCGTCTTCGCGGCGATGTTGTAGCCGGAGATCGGCTTCATCCCCACGAGCGTGCCGCCCGTGACCACGCTCTGCAGCATGTCGGTGACCTGGGTCGCGGCGTTCGCGGACACGACCCGCGTCGGCTGCACGTCGGGCGCGTCGATCGTCTTGCCGTCGGCCGTCTCGCAGCCCTTCACGAAGTGCAGCGGGATCCGGACACCGTCGTTCGCCAGGGTCTGGAAGATGCTCGCGACCTGGACCGCGGTCGTCGAGATGCCCTGCCCGAACATCGAGTTGATGTTGGTCTGCTGGTCCCAGTTCGGGCTCGTGCCGTAGTCCATCGACGGCTGCCCCGGGTAGTCGATGGCCGACTCGGGCTGGAACAGGCCGAACTTCTTCATGTAGTCGTACCGCTGCTGCGCGGTCAGGCGCTCACCGAGCTCGGTGATGCCGACGTTCGACGAGTTCTGCAGGATGCCCGTGAGCGTGAGGTTCTCGGTCTGGTGGAACTCGGAGTCGTGGATCGACCCGCCCCACGGGAACGAGCGCGAGTACGGGACGACCGCCTGGTCGGTCGGGCTCGACTTGCCCTGGTCGATGAGCGCCGCGGCGATCGCCGCCTTGATCGTCGACCCCGGCTCGTACGACGCGGTCAGCGCACGCGAGCCGAAGGCACCCTTGTCCGTGGTGGCGTCGACGTCGTTCGGGTCCACCGTCGGGTAGTCCGCGACCGCGAGGAGCTCCCCCGTCTTGACGCTGACGACCGTCGCCGTGGCGGACTCCGCCTGCAGCGACTTCGCAGCGGACGCGATCGTCTGCTGCGCCATGTACTGCAGGTCGCTGTCGATCGTCGTCTCGAGGGTGCCGCCGTCCTTGGCCTGCTTCGTCGTCACGGTGCTGCCGGGCAGCTGGACGCCGTCCTCACCGCGCTCGTACGTCTCGGAACCGTTCGCGCCGGCGAGGCACTGGTTGTAGGCGTACTCCAGACCGGCCTGGGCGCCGTCGGTCCCCATGAAGCCGGTGATGTTGCCCGTCGTCGCGCCCGTCGGGTACGTCCGGGCGGACTGCTGCTCCGGGTACAGCCACGGGATGCCGAGCGCGCGGACCGCCTCGTAGTGCTTCACGTCCAGGCCCTTGACCAGGTAGGCGAAGTCGGACTTCGGGTTCGCCGCGATGTTCTTCTGCATGGTGGCGACGTCACCGCCGGACGCCGACGCCAGGGCCTTGAGCGCTGTGTCGACGCTGACCTTCTTCGTGCGCTCCCCGCCGAGCTTGCCCTCGAACTCCTTCACGAGCCGCGGGGCCGTCGTGATGTTGTACCGGGTGACGCTGTCGGCGAGCTCGGTGCCGTTCCGGTCGACGATCGAGCCGCGCGTGCCGTAGATCGTGACGGGGATGCTCCGCTTGGCCTTCGACTGCTCGTTCAGCTCGGCGGCCTGGACGACCTGGATGTCGACGAGGCGGATCACGAAGACCGCCACCAGGGCGATCACGGCGATCATCACGACGCTGTAGCGCAGTCGTCGGCTGCGGATCGTCTTCGTCACGCGGTGCGGTCCTTCCCGGGTGGAGCGGTGGTGCGTCGGGGGGGGGTCCCAGCCTCCCGGTCACCGGGTGGCGGGGTGTCCCGGCCTCCCGGTCACGGGATGGCGGGGTGTCCCGGCCTCCCGGTCACCGGGTGGCGCGGTGTCCCGACCTCCGGGTCACCGGGTGGCGGGGGCCTGGAGCTGGTTCGGGTCGGACTCTACGTCGGCCGTCGAGGAAGCCCCGCCCGACGCGCTGGCGCCTGCGGTCTTCCCAGCGTCGGCGGCGGTGTCGCCGGCCGTGCCAGACGTCGTGTCAGCGTTGGTTTCGCCCGTCGTGCCGCTGCCCGTCGTGGAACCGCTCTCCTTGCTCGTCGACGTGTCGCCCTGCTGCGCGGCGAGGGGGACGTCGCTCAGCAGCGAGTTCGGCACCTGGTTCTCGGTGCTCGCCGTGGCCTGGTCGGCGACCGCGGGGGTCGGCGTGCCGTACACCCGACCGGTCTTCGGGTCGAGGTACACCGGCGTCGCGTTCGCGATCATGCCGAGCGCCTGGGCGTTGCGCGCCAGGTTCTGCGGCGAGTCGAGGACCCGGAGTTCCTCGGAGAGCGACTGCTGCGTGCGCGACAGGTTGGTCTGCTCGGCGCTCAGGGAGTTCAGCGTGTAGGCGCCCTGGCTGAGCACCATGCTGATGCCGAGCTGCGCCAGGAGCAGGATGCCGAGCGCGGCGACCGCGACCACCGCGTAGGCGATCCGCGGCCGAGCACGGCGCTGGGCCTTCGACGGCGTGACCTCGACGAGCTCCGGCCGGTCGTGCCGAGCGGGACGCGGAGCGCGGGACGGGACGACGGCGGGGTCGACGAGTGCGAGGTTCGTGCTCATGTCACTTCCGGATCCGCTCGGCCGCGCGCAGGCGCACGGGGGTTGCTCGGGGGTTGGCGGCGCGTTCGGCCTCGTCGGCCAGCTCGGCACCCTTGACGATCAGGGAGAAGGTGGGGGCGTGCTCGGGCAGCTCCACCGGCAGGTCGGCGGGGGCGCTCGACTTCGTCCGAGCCGTCAGGGCGCGCTTGACGATGCGGTCCTCCAGGGACTGGTACGACTCCACGACGATCCGGCCACCGACCGCGATCGCGTCGAGCGCTGCCGGGATCGCCCGTTCGAGGACACTCAGCTCGGCGTTGACCTCGATGCGGAGCGCCTGGAACACCCGCTTGGCCGGGTGGCCCTGCCGCTGGATCGCCACCGGCGTCGCATCGTGCAGGACCTGCACGAGGTCGCCGGACATCTCGAAGGGCGCCGTGGCACGGCGCTCGACGATCGCCCGGGCGTAGCGGCCGGCGAGCTTCTCCTCGCCGTACCGCTGGAAGATGCGGCGCAGCTCGCCCTCGTCGTAGGTGGCGAGGACGTCGGCGGCGGTCTGCCCCTCGGTCCGGTCCATCCGCATGTCGAGGGGCGCGTCCTGGCTGTAGGCGAAGCCTCGTTCGGCCCGGTCGAGCTGGAGCGAGCTGACGCCGAGGTCGAACAGCACGCCGTCCACCTCGTCGAAGCCCTCACCCTCGATCGCGTCGGCGATCCCGTCGTACACGGTGTGCACCAGTCGGACGCGGTCACCGAACCGGGCGAGACGCTCCCCCGCGATGCCGAGCGCGTCGGTGTCCCGGTCGAGCCCGATGAGCGTCAGCTCCGGGAACCGCTCCAGCAGTCCCTCGGAGTGTCCGCCCATGCCGAGCGTCGCGTCGACGACGACCTTGCCGGGTCCCTCGAGGGTCGGCGTGAAGAGGTCGACGATGCGCTCGAGCATCACCGGCGTGTGCGGGAACTTCGGAGTGTCGTCGTCTGCCATGTGCAGCCCCTCGGCTCCTGGGCCGCGGGTCCGGATCCCCATCCATGCGACCTGACATCGGGGAAGTGATGTCAGGGCTCCACGGCTGGGAGTCCCGATCCACGGATCAGAAGATCCCCGGGATCACCTCCTCGTCGTTGTCGGCGAAGCCCTCTTCGACCTCGGCGTAGTAGGCCTCCCACGCGGGGGTCGACCAGATCTCGGCACGGTCACCGCTGCCGATGACCGTCAGGTCCCGCTCGAGCCCCGCGTACTCGCGGAGGTTCTGCGGGATCGTGACGCGGTTCTGCTTGTCGGGCTGTTCCGCGCTCGCTCCGGAGAGGAAGAGGCGCATGTAGTCCCGGGTGCGCTTCGACGTCATCGGAGCGGTGCGGATGCGTTCGTGCAGTTGCTCGAACGTGTCCGCGCTGAAGACGACGACGCAGCGCTCTTGCCCGCGGGTCATCACGAGCCCCCCGGACAGTTCGTCCCGGAACTTGGCGGGGAGGATCACGCGACCCTTCTCGTCGAGCTTCGGGGCATGGGTACCGAGCAGCACGTCGGGCCTCCCCTCCGCTCCACCGGACCGTTGTGACCCCCACTTTACTCCACTGCCCTCCCCTTGCCCAGGAAATCACTCCCCGAACTGCCGCTGCGCCCCGTTTTGGGGCCGAGAAGACCTCGCATCGAGCGCTTCCAGGGCCGTACTCCCGCGGAAACACGGGCCGGTGGAGCATGGTGGAGGGGGTGGAGGAAAGTGGAGGAGTTTCGCAGCTCGGGGAGCCCACCGGCGGCGCGGCGAGGTGGTCACCGTCGCCGGGGTGCGCACCGCCGAGCCCACTCGACGCTTCCCACCCGGTCACGTCCCGATCGCCCTGGTCGCCCTGGTCGCACGACCCGCCGCGCGCACGTCACCGAGGTCGCACAACGTGTCGCCTCCCGGCCGCCCGCCCGACACTTCCTGCGACCTCAGCGCCGCCCAGCTCAGCCCGACGCGACCGACGCGACCGGACGCGCCTGCGACGCCGATAGCCGAGGCCGACCCGCGCCTCCCGTCCGGTGGTCAGCAGCGCCCCCTGGTCGCACGACATGCCGCGCGCACATCACCGAGGTCGCACAACGTGTCGCCTCCCGGGCGCTCGCGCGACACTTTTTGCGACCTCGGCACCGTCCAGCCCCGCTCAGCCCGACCCGACCCGCCCGCGGCGCCGATCGCCCGCGACGCGGATCGCCGGTGCCGACCCGCGCCTCCCGGCCGGTGCCGACCCGCGCCTCCCGGCCGGTGGCCAGCAGCGCACGCTGGTCGCACGACATGCCGCGCGCACCGCGCCGAGGTCGCACAACGTGTCGCCTCCCGCACGCCCGCCCGACACTTTCTGCGACCTCGGCGCCGACCAGCCCCGCCCAGCCCGACCCGACCGACCCGCCCGCGGCGCCGATCGCCCGCGACGCGGATCGCCGGTGCCGACCCGCGCCTCCCGGCCGGTGGCCAGCAGCGCACGCTGGTCGCACGACATGCCGCGCGCACCGCGCCGAGGTCGCACAACGTGTCGCCTCCCGGGCGCTCGCGCGACACTTTTTGCGACCTCGGCGCCGACCCACCCACCCGCCCCGCCCGACCCGACCAGGCCGACGCGACCGACGCGACCGCGACGCGGATCGCCGGGGCCGACCCACGCCTCCCGTCCGGTGGTCAGCAGCGCCCCCTGGTCGCACGACATGCCGCGCGCACATCACCGAGGTCGCACAACGTGTCGCCTCCCGGGCGCTCGCGCGACACTTTTTGCGACCTCGGCACCGGCGAGCCAACACGGAACCCCGGACACCGCCCCGGACGCACGAAACGGGGCCGGCCCCGAAGGACCGACCCCGTGGAGGAGTGTGGAGAGCCGCCTAGCTCTGGTCGTTCCGCTTGTCCCAGCGGTCGTTCATGCGGTCCATGAAGGACCCGCTGCCACCCTGGCTCGGACGCGGCGCACCGCCACCCGAGGGCTTGCCGGCCCGAGGCGTCTTCGCCTTGGGCGCGCGCATGCCGGGACGCAACGCGAAGAGGACTCCGGCGAGCATGACGACGAAGCCGAGGATCCCGATGAGCGGCTGGCGCAACACCAACCCGACGATGACGATGGCGACGCCTGCGAGTGCTCCGAGCACCCCGAGCGTGATCGACGTGTACGTCGGACGACCCTGGCGGCGCGTGACACGCGCCACGAAGTCGGAGTCGTTCTGGTAGAGACTCCGCTCCATCTCTTCGAGGAGTCGCTGCTCTTGCTCCGAGAGTGGCATCTGTGTTCCCTCTGTTCCTGGGATCGACGCGTGGTTGAGGTGGATCGAGTCTACGACTCGACCGCTCCACTAGGGTAGGGAGTGTGGCTGAGAGTACGCGATTAGTGGACCTCGTGTCGGCGCGGATCGATCGAGCGCTGGACGACCAACGGGAACGGCTCGCCGCGATCAGTCCGGACCTCGCTCCGTTCGACCTCTACGCCCGCGACCTGCTCTCCGGCGGCAAGCGCTTCCGCGCCCTGTTCTGCTACTGGGGATGGCAGTCGGTGGCCGGGCGGTCGGGGTCGTTCGACCCACTCGCCGAGGGGTCCCGCCAGACCACGGCCGAGGCGATCGTCACGGTCGCCGCGGCGCTCGAGATCTTCCACGCGGCCGCGCTCGTGCACGACGACATCATGGACCGCTCGGACACCCGTCGCGGGCGTCCGGCAGCGCACCGTCGCTTCGAGTCCCTGCACGAGGAGTCCGGCTGGGTCGGCGACCGCGGTCTGTACGGCACGAACTCGGCGCTGCTCCTCGGCGACCTCCTCCTGTCCCTGAGCGACGCGGTGTTCGACGAGGGCCTCGCGCTCCTCGACCCGGCACGCGGCCGGATCGTCCGGCAGGAGTTCCACACCATGCGGCTCGACGTCACGGCGGGGCAGTACCTCGACGTGCACGAGGAGACGGCGTGGCCCTCGATCGACGAGGCCGAACACCTCGTCCGCGCCCAGCGCGTCATCGTCTTCAAGTCGGCGAAGTACTCGGTCGAGGCGCCGCTGCTGATCGGTGCGCTCGTGGCCGGCGCGTCCGAGGCCCAGCTCGAGGGGCTCCGTGCGTTCGGCCTCCCCCTCGGCGTTGCCTACCAGCTCCGCGACGACATGCTCGGCGTGTTCGGCGACCCCGAGGTGACCGGCAAGCCCGCGGGCGACGACCTGCGCGAGGGCAAGCGCACCGTGCTCATCGCCTCGGCGCGCAAGGCGCTGCCGAACGGCCCGCGGCAACTCCTCGACGAGCTCCTCGGCGACCCCGACCTCGACGAGGCGCAGGTGCAGATGCTGCGCGCGACGCTCACCGAGTCCGGCGCGGTGGCCGCGGTCGAGCGCTCGATCGACCGCCACGTGCAACGCGCGAAGGCCGCCATCGAGGCGGCGCCGCTGACGCCGTCGGCGCGCGAGCAGCTCGTCTCGCTGGCCGACACGGTCAGCCGCCGCGTGGCGTAGACGCACCAGGACGACGGACGGGAGGCCCGTGGCGACGCCGCCACGGGCCTCCCGTCCGTCGGGTGGGACCGTCTACAGGAGCGACTGGGCGATGCGACGCACCTCGGCCTTGCGGCCGGCGCGCAGCGCGGCGATCGGCGAGGTGCCGATGATGGCGTCGTCGGTGAGCATCCAGCGCACGGCCTCGTCGTCGGTGAAGCCGTTGTCGCTCAGCACGGTGAGGGTGCCGCGCAGTTCCGGCAGGGGTTCGCGGTCCTCGATGAACTCGCTCGGCACCCGGAGGACACCGCCGATGCGGGCGGCCAGCAGGGTCTTGTCCTCGAAGAGGCGGTGGATCCGGCCCGGGCTGGTGCTGAACATGTCCACCAGCTCGGGGACGGTCAGCCAGCGCTCGGAGAGGGTCAGGTCGTCGGCGGGTTCAGCACTCACAGGCCCCATGTTGCCAGAGCCTCGCGGAGGCGCACACCGTCACGTTCGTCACATTCGTCACATGCGTCCCGTTCGAACCTCTGGTTGACTTGGGAAACAAGACATGCCAGCGTTGAGCAACCTGTGAGTGCGCACGCGCGCTCGGCTCACCGGAGATCAGGAGATACCGTGGACCACGCTGCAGACGAAGACGCCCGGCGCGCACGATCCGCCCGGTTCGCCACCATGCCCATCGTCCTCGCGGGGACGATCGCCGTCACCGCCGGGCTCACCGGTCCGGTGGCGCACGCCGAGCCGCGACACGACGACGACAGCGCCAACAAGCGGCACGTCGACCAGGACCGCAACGTCGGCGACCGTCCGGTGTTCGGCACCGCCGTCGCTCGGCCGTCGCAGACCGCCGTCACGACCGTCGCGGCGGTCACGAAGGCCCCCACCACCTACACCGTGCGCCAGGGCGACACCGTGTCGGGCATCGCCGCCCGCTTCGGGCTGTCCGCGCAGGAGGTCCTGGTCCGCAACGGCCTCGGCTGGAACACGATCATCCACCCCGGGCAGACGCTGCACCTCGCGTCGACGCCGGCCGTGACCACCGCCTCGGCGTCCACGTCGAGCACCGGCAGCTACCACGTCAAGCAGGGCGACACGGTGTCCGGCATCGCGTCCCGCGTGGGTGTGTCGACCACCGCGCTGCTGAGCGCGAACAAGCTGTCGCAGCGCTCGGTGATCTACCCCGGCCAGACGCTGCGCGTGCCGTCCGCCTCGGCGGCGACCGCCACCGCAGCCCCGGCGGCCCCGGCCGCCGCGACGTCCTCGGCGCCGGCCGCTCGCGCAGGGAGCGTGAAGATCGGCACCGGCGACACCATCGCCTCGATCGCTGCGTCGCACGGTGTGACGGTGTCGGCGCTCCTCTCCGCGAACGGACTCACCTACACGAGCACGATCTACGCGGGGAAGACCCTCGTCCTGCCGTCGTCCGGGCCGTCCCTCTCCGCCGAGCAGCGGGGCAACGCGGCGACCATCGTCGCCGTCGGACGCTCCCTCGGCGTCTCCGACCACGGCATCGTCATCGCCCTGGCCGCGGCGATGCAGGAGTCGAGCCTGCGCAACCTGTCGCACGGCGACCGTGACTCCGTCGGGCTGTTCCAGCAGCGGCCCAGTCAGGGCTGGGGTTCGAAGGCCGCGCTGCAGGAGCCGGCGACCGCGGCGAAGCTGTTCTTCACCGGCAACCCCGGGCAGACCCGCGGCCTGCTCGACATCGCCGGGTGGTCGTCCATGAACGTCACCACCGCGGCGCAGGCCGTGCAGGTGTCCGCGTACCCGAAGGCGTACGCACAGTGGGAGAAGACCGCGCAGCACCTGCTGGCGTCGCTCTGAGCCTGGCCGTCCGGCGAACCCGAGTCATCCGCAAGATCGAGATTCGGTCACGACCGGTGCGTCAGTGCGGGTCCGCGCAGTCACGATTCGTAGAATGCCGCCGATGACCACCAACGCCGCCACGGATCCGATGATCGGTCGCATGATCGATCACCGGTACCGCGTACGCTCCCGCATCGCGCGCGGGGGCATGGCGACCGTGTACCTCGCGACCGACGTCCGCCTCGAGCGACGCGTCGCGATCAAGATCATGCACGGGCACCTGGCCGACGACCAGGCCTTCCGGGAGCGCTTCATCCAGGAGGCCCGTTCCGCCGCCCGACTGTCGCACCCGAACCTCGTCGGCGTGTACGACCAGGGCGCCGAGGACGACACCGCGTACATCGTCATGGAGTACATCCCGGGCATCACGCTGCGGGACCTCCTGCAGGAGCACCACGCGCTCACGCCGGAGCAGGCGACCGACATCCTCCGCGCCGTCCTCGCCGGGCTCGCCTCGGCCCACCGCGCCGGGATCGTGCACCGCGACCTCAAGCCCGAGAACGTCCTGCTCGCCGACGACGGGCGCATCAAGCTCGGCGACTTCGGGCTCGCGCGCGCGACGACCGCGAACACCGCCACCGGCGCCGCACTGCTCGGCACGATCGCGTACCTCTCCCCCGAGCTCGTCACGCGCGGCGCAGCGGACTCCCGCAGCGACATCTACGCGCTCGGCATCATGCTCTACGAGATGCTCACCGGCGAGCAGCCCTACAAGGGCGAGCAGCCGATGCAGATCGCCTACCAGCACGCGAACGACTCGGTGCCCGCGCCGAGTGCGGCCGTGCCCGGGGTACCTGCCGAGCTCGACGACCTCGTCGCCTGGGCCACCGCGCGGAACCCCGACGACCGGCCGAGCGACGCCCGCGAGATGCTCGACCACATGTCGGGCAACCAGCAGCGCGCCACCGGGCAGTACCGGACCGCCGTGCTCCGGCCCGAGAACGCCACCGCGATCCTGCCCGCCGGGTCCGCCACCCCGTCGTCAGCCGACTCCGGCGACGCGACGACCATCCTCGAGCCCGCAGGGGCACAACAGCCCGTCCAGCGCGGCGGCCGCAACACCCCGGGCCCGCGCCGCACCGGTTCGCAGCCGGGCGCGCTGTCCCCTGCCGCCCAGCGGCTCGCCGACAAGTCCGTCAAGCGACGGAAGCGCGGCTGGATCGTCCTCGTCGTCTTCCTCGTCCTGTTGGCGATCGGTGGTTCCCTGGGGTGGGCGTTCGGCCCGGGCCCGTGGGGCAACGTCCGGATCCCCGAGGTCGCCGGCAAGTCCGTGTCGCAGGCGCGCCAGCTCCTGGAGGCCCAGGGCCTGCACACGGCGTCGGCCACCGCGACCCGGTTCGACGCCGTGGTCGCGAAGGGGCAGGTCTCCACGACCAAGCCCGCCGCGAAGCGTGAGGTCCGCAAGGGCACCTCGATCGAGATCGTCGTGTCGAACGGTCCGAAGATGATCGCCCTGCCGGCCATCGTCGGCCAGCCGATCTCCACCGTGACCGCGGCCCTCGACGACGACTTCCAGCTGCAGGACGACCAGTACCAGTTCTCCGCCGACGCCGCGAAGGACACCGTCATCGCCGCCACGGGACTCGGTACCGACGGCCAGACCATCGACCTGTCGAAGACGAAGACCTACGGCGAACGCGGCCCGGTCACCCTGACCGTGTCCCTCGGCCCGGTGCCGGACGTCGTCGGGAAGACCGTCGCCGAGGCCCAGGCGGCGTTCGACGCCGTCGGCCTGACGATCGGCGCGCAGGACGGGCAGTTCAGCGACGACGTGCCAGAGGGCCAGGTCATCTCCGCGAAGGTGCAGGACGACCCCGCGGTGAAGGGCAGCGCCGTCGACCTCGTCGTGTCCAAGGGTCCGGCGCCCATCTCGCTGCCGGACGTGCAGGGCAAGACGATCAACGACGCCACCTCGACCCTCGAGAACCTCGGGCTGAAGGTCTCCGTGCCCGACTGCACGAACATCCTGTGCGGCTTCTACGACTGGAAGGCGTCGCTCCCCGTCGACGCGACCGACCCCGCCGCGGGCACCACCGTGCACCGCGGCGACACCGTCACGCTCTCCTACAAGCAGTAGGCGCGCCGCCGCGCGTGCCGCGCCCGCCGCGAGTCTCGGGGTGAGCGACGGTTCTCGCGGCCGCGGGCACGAGAACTGTCGCTCAGGGCGAGTCTCGTGGCCGGTGGTTCCCGACCGACGGACGGGAGGCACGGTGCAAGCTGGCACCGTGCCTCCCGTCCGTCGCGGCGGAGCCGAGTCTCGGTCTCAGCGACGCTTCTCGCGCACGATGCCGCGAGGACCGTCGCTGCAGCCGAGACTCGGCCTCGCGAGCGCGGCGCGCTACGCGCGCACGTGCGGGTGCGCGCTGAGCTCCTCGGCGACGAGGAACGCGAGCTCGAGCGACTGCATGTGGTTCAGGCGCGGGTCGCACAGGGACTCGTAGCGCGTCGCGAGGGTCGCCTCGTCGATCTGCTCCGAGCCGCCCAGGCACTCCGTGACGTCGTCGCCGGTGAGCTCGACGTGCATGCCACCCGGGTAGGTGCCGACCTCGCGGTGGGCCTCGAAGAAGCCGAGGACCTCGTCCACGACGTCGTCGAACCGGCGCGTCTTGTACCCGGTCGGCGTGGTCAGGCCGTTGCCGTGCATCGGGTCGGTGACCCACAGCGGGTTGGCGTCCATGCCCTTGATCGCCTCGAGCAGCTTGGGCAGCTCGTCGCGGATCTTCCCCGCACCCATGCGGGTGATGAACGTCAGGCGGCCGGGCTCGCGGTTCGGGTCGAGCTTCTCGACGAGCGCCTTCATGTCGTCGACCGACGTCGTCGGGCCGAGCTTCACCCCGATCGGGTTCCGCACGCGGGACAGGAAGTCCACGTGGGCGCCGTCGAGGTCGCGGGTGCGCTCACCGATCCAGATGAAGTGCCCGGACGTGTCGTAGGCCTGACCGGACCGCGAGTCGATCCGGGTCATCGGGCGCTCGTAGTCCATGAGCAGGCCCTCGTGCGAGGCGTAGAACTCGACGTGCTTGAGCGCCTCGAAGTCCGCACCGCACGCGTCCATGAACCGGATCGCGCGGTCGATCTCCTTCGCCAGGTGCTCGTACCGGGCGTTCGCCGGGTTCGAGGCGAAGCCCTTGTTCCAGGAGTGCACCTGGCGCAGGTCGGCGAACCCGCCCTGGGTGAACGCGCGGACGAGGTTCAGCGTGGACGCGGCCGTGTGGTAGCCCTGTACGAGGCGACGCGGGTCGGCCTGACGGCTCTCCGGCGTGAAGTCGTAGCCGTTCACGATGTCGCCGCGGTACGCGGGCAGCGTGACGTCACCGCGGGTCTCGAAGTCGCTGGAGCGCGGCTTGGCGAACTGCCCGGCCATGCGCCCCATCTTGATGACGGGCATCGACGCGCCGTAGGTCAGCACCACGGCCATCTGCAGGATCGTCTTGACGCGGTCGCGGATCGAGTCCGCGGTGGCGCCCGCGAAGGTCTCGGCGCAGTCCCCGCCCTGCAGCAGGAACGCCTTGCCCTGGGCCGCGCTCGCGAGCCGCTCACGGAGCTTGTCGACCTCGCCGGCGAAGACGAGCGGGGGCAGCGTGGCGATCTCCGCCGAGGCCGCCTCGGCCGCCGCGGCGTCCGGCCACGTGGGCTGCTGCTTGATCGGGAGCGTCCGCCAGTAGTCGAGCCCCTCGATGACGTCCGGATCCTGCAGGGCGACGAAGTCGGTCGACTCGAACAAGGGTGGTACCTCTCGAAGGGGTGGCCGTCCGGGCGGGTTGCCAGGACCTTCGAATCCTAACGTGCCGAGGCGTCCCGCCCATTCCGTGTGACCTTGCCCCGGAGGACCTGCTCACGAGCGGTGCTGGCGCGCTCCTTGACGCTCGTCGCGTAGACGTCGACGTACTCCTGGCGGCTCAGCCCGGCGAGCTCGTGCATGACCTCGTCGGTGACGCTGCGCAGGATGAAGCGGTCGGTCTCGAACCCCTCGAAGCGGGAGAAGTCGAGCGGCCGGCCGAACACCACGCCGACGCGCTTGAACTTCGGGATGCGCTGCCCGATCTGCTGGACCTCGCGGGTGCCGACCATCGCGACCGGCACGACCGTGACCCGGCCCTCGAGGATCATCCGAGCGATGCCGGTGCGGCCGCGGTACAGCTTGCCGTCCGGGCTGCGGGTGCCCTCGGGGTAGATGCCGAGCTGCTCGCCGCGGGCCAGGACCTGGAGGCCGGCACGGAGCGACGCCTCGGACGCCTTGCCGCCGGAGCGGTCGATCGGCAGCTGGCCGATCGCGTTGAAGAAGGTCTTCGTCGCCCAGCCCTTCAGCCCGCGCCCGGTGAAGTAGTCGCTCTTCGCCAGGAACGACACCCGTCGGTCGAGCACCGCCGGCAGGATCACCGAGTCGATGAACGAGATGTGGTTCGACGCGAAGATCACCGGCCCCTTCGCGGGGACGTGCTCGCGACCGACCACCCACGGCCGGAAGAGCGTGAGGATGAGCGGACCGAGCAGGAAGTTCTTCAGCAGCCAGTAGGTCATCATCGACTCCTCGACGGTTCGGTGGGCGACCCTACGCCGTGCGGGCGTGGATGCGTGCGAGGTCGGCCGCGCCGACGACGCCGGCGTCGTTGACGAGCTCGGCGATCACGAAGTCGGGCTCCGGGTGGTAGCCACGGGCCGGCAGGTTGCTGAGGTACGCCTGCTTGATCGGGTCGAGCAGCCGGTCCCCCGCGCTCGCCACGCCGCCGCCGAACACGAAGAGCTGCGGGTCGAGGACGGCGGACAGCGAGGCGCAGGCCTCGCCGAGGTGTCGTCCGAGCCGGCGCAGGGCCGCCAGGGCACCCGGGTCGTCGGCGAGGATGAGGTCGCCCACGATGTGACCGTCCAGCTCGCCGCCGTTCGCCGCGCGTGCGTCGGCGAGGGCCTGACCGATGCCGCCCGCGTCCGCGACGTCGTTCGCCATCCGCTGCAGGGCGCGGCCTGAGCCGTACTGCTCGATGCAGCCGCGTGCGCCGCACCCGCAGGGCAGGCCGTTCGGCACGATGCGGAGGTGCCCGATCTCGCCGCCGGTGCCGAACCCCCCGCGGAACAGTCGGTCCTCGGTGACGATCGCGCCGCCGACGCCGGTCCCGATGGTCAGCATGGTCATGTCGGAGACGAGCCGACCGGCGCCGAAGCGGAACTCCGCCCAGCCCGCCGCGTTGGCGTCGTTGTCGACCGTGATGTGCAGGTCACCGATGCGCTGCTGCAGCTTCTGCCGCAGCGGCTCGTTCCGCCACCGGATGTTCGGCGTGTAGTAGACGATCGACTGCGAGGCGTCGATGAAGCCGGGAGCGGCAACGCCGACGGCGCTGACCTCGTTCGCGGCGCGCAGTCGCGAGACCATCGCGACCACGTCGTCCAGCATGGCGTCCGGGTCCGCAGCGTTGGTGGCCACCCGGTCCTCGGCGACGATCTCGCCCAGTTCCGTGACGACCGCACCCGCGATCTTGGTGCCCCCGATGTCGATTCCGATGGCGTGCACGAGGATCGAGCCTACCGGTTCGATGCGTGCACACGGAACGCGAGGGAAGTGCCCATATGCTGGCGGTGTCGCCTCGACGATGAGGCGCCCTCGAATCGAACCGGCCGACAAGGGAGTCACCGTGAACGATCAGCGACACCCCACCCCGATCACCGCCCCCGACCACGGCTCCGCCGCTCGCCTCCTCTCCGAACGGGCCCAGAAGACACCGGACCGGCCGATCCTGGCCGAGCGGCACGGCGACACCTGGACGACGATCAGCGCCGCCGAGGTCGAGCGACGGGTGCGCGGGATCGCGAAGGGCTTCGTGGCCGCGGGCCTCGAGCCGGGCGCGCACGTGGCGATCCTGTCGCGCACCCGCCTCGAGTGGACCCTCGTCGACTTCGCCGTGTGGACCGCCGGTCTCGTGTCGATCCCGGTGTACGAGACGAGCTCGCCCGACCAGGTCCGCTGGATCCTGTCCGACTCCGAGGCCGTCGCGATCGTCGTCGAGCAGGAGGAACACGCACGCCGTGTGGCGTCCGTCGCCCCGGACCTGCCGCACCTCGGGCAGCACTGGACGATCGACGGGGGTGGCCTCGACGACCTGACCCGACTCGGCGAGGACGTCACCGACGCCGAACTCGACGCCCGGACGGCCGACGTGCACGGTCACGACGACGCCACGATCATCTACACCTCGGGGACCACCGGTCGACCGAAGGGCTGCGTGCTGCGGCACGACAACTTCACCGCGACCGTCGAGGGGGCGTCCGAGGCGATGCCCGAGGTCGTCGCCGACGACGCCTCCACGCTGCTGTTCATCCCGATGGCCCACGTCTTCGCCCGCTTCATCGCCGCGATGAGCGTCAGCGAGGGGGTCCTGGTCGGCCACGAGCCGGACACCAAGGACCTCATGCAAGCCGTGTCGACCTTCAAGCCGACGTTCCTGCTCGCCGTGCCGCGGGTGTTCGAGAAGATCTACAACTCCGCTGAGCAGAAGGCCGACCTCGGGGGCAAGGGGAAGGTCTTCCGTGCGGCCGCCCGGACCGCGGTGGCGCACTCGGAAGCGCTCGCGAAGGGCAGGGTGCCGCTCGGGCTCGCCCTCCGGTTCGCGCTGTTCGACAAGCTCGTCTACGCCAAGCTCCGTGCCGCGATCGGCGGCCGGGTCCGCTACGCGATCAGCGGGTCCGCACCGCTCTCCCCGCGGCTGTCGCACTTCTTCCGGTCCATCGGGGTCCTCATCCTCGAGGGGTACGGCCTCACCGAGACCACCGCCCCCGCGACCGTGAACCGCGCCGGCGAGCTGCGCATCGGCAGCGTCGGTCGTGCCCTGCCCGGCGTGGAGATCCGGATCGCCGACGACGACGAGATCCTGATCCGCGGCGTCGACGTCTTCGACCGGTACTGGCGGAACGACGAGGCGACCGCGACGGCGAAACCCGACGGCTGGTTCCACACCGGCGACCTCGGTCGGCTCGACGGCGACGGCATCCTCACCGTCACCGGACGCGCGAAGGAGCTCATCGTCACCGCGAGCGGGAAGAACGTCGCCCCGGCACCGCTCGAGGACGGCATCCGCGAGCACCCGCTGATCGGGCAGGTCGTGGTGGTCGGCGAGGGCAAGCCGTTCGTCGCCGCGCTCGTCACCCTGGACCGCGACATGCTCGCGGGCTGGTGCGAGACGCGCGGGATCACCCCGGCGCTGACCCCGCACGAGGCCGCCTACGACGAGCGGGTCCACCAGGCCGTGCAGGAGGCGATCGACGCCGGCAACCAGCGGGTGTCGCGCGCCGAGTCGGTCCGGTCGTTCACGATCCTGGACACGGAGTTCACCGAGGCGTCCGGGCACCTGACGCCGAAGCTCACGATCAAGCGGGCGATCGTCATGCGGGACTTCGCCGCCGACGTGGAGCACATCTACTCGGGGTCGAAGGTGCAGACCACCGCGACCCCGGTCGTGGAGCCGCGGGGCCGTCGCCGCGGCTGACGCGGAGCGCGCAGCCGCCCGTCGGCGCAACCGCCCGTCAGCGTAACCGCCTGGAGGCCCGGATCACGTCGCAGGGACGTGATCCGGGCCTCCAGGCGGTTCTGCTGCGCGCGGGGCGCGACCCGCGCTCGCGACGCTCCTAGGCCTGCGGCGCCTGCGCCGCCTCCGGCGCGTCGAGGACGGCCGTCGAGGAGGTCGTGACCGTGGCCTCGGCGGGACGGCGGTTGGTGCGGGTGCGGTGCGAGCTGAGCTCGTCGTCGGGAGTGGTCATGATGGGTCCTGGGGTGTGGGGGACGGTGCCGGTGGGAAGCCGACAGCAGCACGGTACATCTTCGTCAGGACAAAGCGACAATCCCGCGTTGGGGTGTCACGACGCCCGTCGCATGACGACCGGCGACGTGGAGTACGACGTCGACGCGGTGCCGTTCGGGTGGGTGAGCGTGACGCGCACCCAGTAGCGGCCGGCGGCCATCGAACCGAGGCGGAACGGGACCGTGTTCGACCCCTTGGCGACCGCGACGCCCGAGGCGATGGCGACGTACCCGTGGCTGCCCGGTCGGCCGGTGCCGACCGCGACCTCGGCCGTGGTGCCGGGGACCCAGGCGGCGTCGTGGAACGCCACCGAGGTGGAGCCGGTCGCGGTGGGGTCGGCGCGCAGGTGCAGCGACTTGAGGTGCCAGACGGCGGCGCCCGGGTCCTCGTTCGGGTCGAAGCGCAGGCTGGTGATCGTGCGGCCGGCCCAGCCGAGCTTCGGCGCGAGGGCGTTCTCGTCGAGGGGGTTCCGCGCGGTGAGGTCGAGCGTGACCTCGGTCTGGTTGCCCGAGTCGTAGGTGAGGATGTCGTTGCTGATCTGCGGCGTGCCGGAGCCGGCCGCCGTCCAGATCAACCGGGCCATCTTCCCGCCGCCGGCGTTGCCGGACAGGTCGAACTTGCCGTCGTAGGACATGTCGAACTGCAGGGTGTGCCAGGTGTCGCCCTTGAAGGCGGACACCGGGAAGAACACCCGCGGGTCGTTCCGCAGCGGTGGTGCGTTCCTGGCGGTCAACCCGCGTGCGTCCCGCGCGATCTGGGTGAGGTCCTGGTAGCGCACGCCGGTCGTCGCCGGGCCGGACCGGAAGTCCCACGAGCGCCCGCGCTGCACCGCGGCGAGGTCCGCGCCCTGCGACGGGTTCGGCGAGTCCACCACCGTCTGGGGCTTGGGCGTGATCGTCGTCGTGCCGTAGGTGCCCGGCGGCAGGGCAGCGTGCGGGTGCGCTGCGTCCTGTGCGCTGTGCAGGCGGACCCAGTCGATGGTCGCGGTGCCGCCCTTCCGCTCGCTCGACCGGATGACCACCGGGTCGAGCCGGACGACGACCATCTTGGCGGACTTCCACGGACGCTTGCCGAGCAGGGTCGACGATGCCGCCAGGTCGATGTCGTACACGTGCTTGCCCTGCGTCGTCGGGAACGAGACGCCGCCACCACACGCGGCGGTCTGCTCCCGGCAGGTGAACCAGTACACCGCGCCGATCCGGGACGCCATCGGCTGGTTCATCGAGAACGACAGCCGGGTGTACTTCGCGGTGTCGACGGGCTGCAGCGCGCCGTCGCGGCCGAACGGGACACTGCCGGAGATCGAGTGCACGAGGAACAGCTGGTCGCCGTGCACGAGGTCGACGCGCAGCGAACCGCCGGTGACCGACGCGGCGCCGGACGTGAAGCTCGTGTTGAGGTCCGCGGCGTTCGAGAAGTCCCAGGCGTCGCCGTACACGTCGGTGGCGTAGTCGGCTCCCTCGGGCTCGCTGGCCGTGGCTGCCGCTGCGGTGGTGGCCGCGGCCGTGGTGGTGGCCGCGGCCGTGGTGGCCGCCGACGCAGCCGGCGGCGTGGCGGTGCCGACAGCTCCGGCAGCGACGACCGTGAGCGCGGCGAGCACCGTCGCCAGCAGGCGTGGTGCGCGGCGGTGGTCGGTGTTGGTCCCCTGATGCACGACGGTCCTCCCGATCGGACACGACGGCTCGTCGGTGGGTCGAACCTGCTCCGTGTCGACGGGAACCCTACGTCGCGCGGAGCCCGGTGGCGACCCCCGTGATCGAGTGTCCGCAGGAGTGCGGACAAGCGCGGAGCAGTTCCGTCAGTGGAACCAGTCCTGCTCGCGGATGTCCCGCAGCGCCTGCCGCCGGACGTCCGGGTCGAGGGTCATGACGTACACCGTGCCGTCGAGGTGGTCGACCTCGTGCTGCAGCGCCTCGGCCATCAGCCCGGTGCCCTCGAGCACGACCTCGGCGCCGTCGACGTCCACGCCACGGACCTTCGCGAAGGGGTACCGCCTGGTCGGGTAGGACAGGCCCGGGACGGAGAGGCACCCTTCGTCCATGAGCTCCGGCTCCCCCGAGACCTCGACGATCTCCGGGTTCAGGACGTAGCCGACCTCGCCGTCGACGTTGTAGGAGAACGCCCGGAGACCGACACCGATCTGCGGTGCTGCGACACCGGCGCGACCGGGCTCCTTGACGGTGTCGACGAGGTCCTGCACGAGGTCGCGGATGCCCGGGGTCCCGAGGGCCTCGGGTCGGACCGGATCGGCCGGCGAACGGAGGACGGGGTCGCCGAACAGGCGGATGGGACGGACGGTCACGTTACTGCAGCACCACCAGGAGGTCGCCGGCGTCCACCTGCTGGGTCGCCGGGATCGCGAGACGGCCGACGGTGCCCGACACGGGCGCCGTGATGGCCGCTTCCATCTTCATCGCCTCGATGCTCGCCAGGGCCTGACCGGCCTCGACGACGTCACCGACGGCGACCTTGAGCGTCACCACGCCGGAGAACGGCGCAGCGACGTGCTTCGGGTCGGACTTGTCCGCCTTCTCGGCGGCCTTCGTCTCGACCTCGATCGAGCGGTCACGGACGTACACCGGGCGGAGCTGCCCGTTCATCGTCGCCATGACCGTGCGGACCCCGCGCTCGTCGGCCTCGCCGATCGCCTCGAGCCCGACGAACAGGTTCACGCCCTTGCCGAGCGGCACGGTGTGCTCCTGGCCGGGACGGAGTCCGTAGAGGTAGTCGACGGTCGGCACCACGGAGAGGTCGCCGTACTGCTCGCGCACGCTCGCGAACTGCTGCGTCGGCTGCGGGAACAGCAGTCGGTTCAGCGCCTGCTGCCGGTCCGGCCCCGGTCGTTCGAGGTTCGGTCGCTCCGCGTCGGGCACCGGCGTGATCGTCGGGGTGACGGTGCGACCCGCCAGCACCTTCGAGCGGAACGGCTCCGGCCACCCGCCGGGCAGGTCGCCGAGCTCACCGGCCATGAAGCCGATCACGGAGTCGGGGATGTCGTACTGCTGCGGGTTCTCCTCGAAGTCGGCGGGGTCGGCGTCGACGGCTGCGAGCTGCAGCGCGAGGTCGCCGACGACCTTCGAGGACGGGGTCACCTTGGTCGGGCGCCCGAGGATCCGGTTCGCCGCGGCGTACCAGTCCTCGACCTGCTCGAAGCGGTCACCGAGCCCGAGCGCGATGGCCTGCTGACGGAGGTTGGAGAGCTGCCCGCCGGGGATCTCGTGCTGGTAGACGCGTCCGGTCGGCCCGGGCAGTCCGGACTCGAACGGCGCGTACGCCCGCCGCACGGCCTCCCAGTAGGGCTCGAGATCGCCGACGGCCTGCAGGGACAGGCCGGTGTCGCGCTCGGTGTGCGCCAGGGCGGCGACGAGCGCGGACATGCTCGGCTGGCTCGTCGTGCCGGCCATCGGCGCCGCGGCGACGTCGACGGCGTCGGCACCGGCCCGAGCGGCCGCCAGGAGCGTCGCGAGCTGGCCTCCGGCGGTGTCGTGCGTGTGCACGTGCACGGGCTGGTCGAACCGCTCCCGCAGCGCGGTCACGAGCCGCTCGGCCGCACCGGCGCGGAGGAGCCCGGCCATGTCCTTGATGCCGATGACGTGTGCGCCGGCCTCGACCATCTGCTCCGCGAGGCGGAGGTAGTAGTCGAGCGTGTAGAGGTCCTCGGCGGGGTCGAGCAGGTCGGCGGTGTAGCAGAGCGCGGCCTCGGCGACGGCCGTCCCGGTGGCCAGCACCGCCTCGAGCGCGGGACGCAGCTGGCTGACGTCGTTGAGCGCGTCGAACACCCGGAAGACGTCGACGCCGGTCGCCGCGGCCTCGGCGACGAACGCGTCGGTGACCTCGGTCGGGTACGGGGTGTAGCCGACCGTGTTGCGGCCGCGCAGCAGCATCTGGATCGGGATGTTCGGCATCGCCGCACGCAGGGACGCCAGGCGCTCCCACGGGTCCTCGCCGAGGAACCGGAGCGCGACGTCGTAGGTCGCGCCGCCCCAGGCCTCCACGCTGAGCAGCTGCGGGGTGAGCCGGGCGACGTGCGGGGCGACCGCGACGAGGTCCTTCGTGCGCACCCGGGTGGCGAGGAGGGACTGGTGCGCGTCGCGCATCGTCGTCTCCGTCACGGCGAGCGGGGTCTGCGCGCGGAGCGCCTTCGCCCACGCCTCGGGCCCGAGTTCGCGGAGCGCGTCCCGCTGCCCGGCGGGCGCCGGGGTCGTCAGGTCGACCGCGGGCAACTTCTCGCTCGGCTCGACGGTCTGCGGACGTCGCTCTCCGTTCGGCTTGTTCACGGTGACGTCGGCGAGCCAGTTCAGCACCTTCGTGCCGCGGTCCTTCGAGACGTGCCCGCTGAACAGCTGCGGGCGCTCCTCGATGAACTTCGTCGAGATTTCCCCACGGGCGAAGTCCGGGTCCTCGAGCACGGCCTGCAGGAACGGGATGTTCGTGCTCACCCCGCGGATGCGGAACTCGGCGAGGGCGCGCTCGGCACGGGCGACCGCCGCCGGGAAGTCCCGACCGCGGCAGGTCATCTTCGCGAGCATCGAGTCGAAGTGCGGGCTGATCTGCGCACCGGTGGCGACCGTGCCGCCGTCGAGCCGGACACCGGCACCGCCGGGGCTGCGGTACGTGGTGATGCGGCCGGTGTCCGGGCGGAAGCCCTGCGTCGGGTCCTCGGTCGTGATGCGCGTCTGCAGTGCGGCACCGTGCACGGCCACCGTGTCCTGCGACAGGCCGAGGTCGCCGAGGGTCTGCCCGGCGGCGATGCGCATCTGCGACTGCACGAGGTCGACGTCCGTGACCTCCTCGGTCACGGTGTGCTCGACCTGGATGCGCGGGTTCATCTCGATGAACACGTGCTGGCCGGCGCGTTCGCCGTCGGTGTCGAGCAGGAACTCGACCGTCCCGGCGTTCACGTAGCCGATGGACCGGGCGAAGGCGACGGCGTCACGGTGCAGTGCCTGCGCGATCGACGGGTCGAGGTTCGGCGCCGGGGCGATCTCGACGACCTTCTGGTTGCGCCGCTGCACCGAGCAGTCGCGTTCGAACAGGTGGATCGTGCCGGCGTCCGTGCCGGTGGCGTCCGCCAGGATCTGCACCTCGATGTGCCGCGGGCGGATGACGGCCTGCTCCAGGAACATCGTCGGGTCGCCGAAGGCGCTGTCGGCCTCGCGCATCGCCTCTTCGAGAGCGGCGCGGAGTTCGGGCTTCGTCTCCACCCGGCGCATGCCGCGACCGCCACCACCGGCGACGGCCTTCGCGAACACCGGGAAGCCGATGGCGTCCGCGCCGGCGAGCAGCTCGTCGATGTCGCGGCTCGCCGGGGTGCTCGCGAGGACCGGCACACCGGCCGCGATCGCGTGCTCCTTCGCGGTGACCTTGTTGCCCGCCATCTCGAGCACGTGCTCGCCCGGCCCGATGAACGTGATGCCAGCCGCCGCCGCAGCCGCGGCGAGCTCCGGGTTCTCCGAGAGGAAGCCGTAGCCCGGGTAGATCGCGTCCGCGCCGGACTCCTTCGCCACCCGGACGATCTCCGACACGTCGAGGTAGGCGCGCACCGGGTGCCCGCGCTCCCCGATCAGGTACGCCTCGTCCGCCTTGAGACGGTGCAGCGAGTTGCGGTCCTCGTACGGGTAGACGGCGACGGTCCGCGCCCCCAGCTCGTACGCAGCACGGAATGCACGGATGGCGATCTCGCCACGGTTCGCGACCAGGATCTTGCTGAACACGAGGTCCCTTTCAGCCCGGGTTGAGGTGAGACAACCCTACTGGCGGTAACGTTGCTGACCGTGCATGTACTCAGCGTGAGCTCCCTCAAGGGTGGTGTCGGCAAGACGACGGTGACGCTCGGCCTGACTTCGGCCGCGTTCGCCAAGGGACTGCGCACGCTGGTGGTGGATCTCGACCCGCAGTCGGACGTCTCGACCGGCCTCGACATCAACATCTCCGGCCACCTCAACGTGGCCGACGTGCTCGAGAACCCGAAGGAGAAGATCGTCCGCCAGGCGATCGCCCCGTCCGGGTGGACGAAGGGCTCCCAGGGCAAGATCGACGTCATGGTCGGGTCGCCCTCGGCCATCAACTTCGACGGCCCGCACCCGTCCATCCGCGACATCTGGAAGCTCGAGGAGGCCCTCGCCAACGTCGAGCAGGACTACGAGCTGGTCCTCATCGACTGCGCGCCGTCGCTGAACGCCCTCACCCGCACGGCGTGGGCGGCGTCCGACCGCGTGACCGTCGTGACCGAGCCGGGGCTGTTCTCCGTGGCCGCCGCCGACCGTGCCCTGCGTGCGATCGAGGAGATCCGCCGTGGCCTCTCCCCCCGCCTGCAGCCGCTCGGCATCATCGTGAACCGTGCCCGCGTGCAGTCGCTCGAGCACCAGTTCCGCATCAAGGAGCTCCGGGACATGTTCGGACCGCTCGTGCTCTCCCCGCAGCTGCCGGAGCGCACGTCGCTGCAGCAGGCGCAGGGCGCGGCGAAGCCCCTGCACGTCTGGCCGGGCGAGTCGGCGCAGGAGATGGCGCGGAACTTCGACCAGCTGCTCGAGCGCATCATGCGCACGGGCAAGATCGGCCCGTACGCCGAGGGCGGCGCCGCCTAGGTCCTGCCGGCCAGCGGCGTGCCGCCGCGCCGGTCCGCGCGTCGGTCCGCGTCCGTCCCTCCTTCCGCGGATGCGCAGGTCGCACAACGTGCCGCTCACGTTCGCGTTGGTCGCACAACGTGTCGGCGCGTGACCACGAGCACGACACGTTCTGCGACCGGGGCGATCAGCACACGGCACGTCGTGCGACCACGGCGCCGGGAAGGGCACCCGACGGCGGCGCCGCGACCCGGGCAACGCCGGCACGGCACGCGATCTGCGCCGGGCCCGCTGACGCCGGGCAAGCCGACGCCGGGGGCGCGGACCCGGCGTCAGGAAGCGCGGGAAGCGCGGCGCGCAGCCAGCTCGTCGTCGGGGTCGGCCGCCGGGGTGGCGTCGAGTTCGACGAGGGAGCTCTCGACCTCGCGCAGGACCTTGCCCACCGCGATGCCGAACACGCCCTGCCCGCGGGACACCAGGTCGATGACCTCGTCGTCCGAGGTGCACAGGTACACCGAGGCACCGTCGGACATCAGCGTCGTCTGGGCGAGGTCCGACACGCCCGACTCGCGCAGCTGGTTCACGGCGGTGCGGATCTGCTGGAGGGAGATGCCCGTGTCGAGCAACCGCTTCACGAGCTTGAGGACGAGGATGTCGCGGAAGCCGTAGAGCCGCTGCGACCCGGAGCCGGCGGCCCCGCGGATCGTGGGCTCCACGAGCTCGGTCCGGGCCCAGTAGTCGAGCTGCCGGTACGAGATGCCGGCTGCACGGGCGGCGACGGTGCCGCGGTACCCGTTCTGCTCGTCGTGCTCGGGCAGGCCGTCGGTGAAGAGCAGCCCGAGGTCGTACCGCGTCATGTCTGACGGGGTACCGGGGGTGTCGTTCCCACTCATTGGACTGCCTTCCAGGACGATCGAGCCCTCACCCGAAGCTTCAACGACGGGTTGAGAGTTGTTCCGAGGTCCACGGTAGCGACTCGGACCGCTCCGGCGCGGGACATCCGACTCGGCGCGTCCGGCGTGTCGAGGATACGCCCCACACGGTCATGCGTCGAGCCGTCCGATCGCCGTCCGGATGAGGTTCGAACGGATCACCTCGAGGTGGCCGGCGATCTCCCGCGCGAGCTCGGTGGCCTTCGCCCGCGAGGTCGCGTCGCCGCGTCGGGACACCGGCATGAGGGCCGACTCGATCAGCCCGACCTCACGCTCGGCGACGCTCCGCATGGTGCGGAGGTGCCGCGGTTCGATCCCGGTGCGCTGCAGGTCGACGAGGGCCTTCAGCACGGCGACGGCGTCGTCCCCGTAGGTGTCGGCCGCGGGCAACAGCGACGCGGACACGGCGTCGGCGAGCAGCATCGGCGTGGCACCGGCGGCCCGGACGGTCTCGTCGCGTGTGTGACGACGCTCCCGCCCGAGGATCGACGGCTTCGGCGCGTCGCCCCCGCCGGGCAGCACCGGGTCACGCCCGGCGTCGAGGTCGGCCAGGTAGTCCTTGATGACCTTGAGCGGCAGGTAGTGGTCGCGCTGCAGGCCGAGGATGACCCGGAGCCGCTCGACGTCCGCCGCCGAGAACTTCCGGTACCCGCTGGCGGTGCGCACCGGCGTCACCAGCTCGCGCTCCTCGAGGAAACGCAGCTTGGAACTCGACAGGTCCGGGAAGTCGGGCTTGAGGCGCGCGAGGACCTGCCCGATCGTGAGCAGGTCCGGGACCGCGGACCCGGCCCGGGCCGCGGCGGACCGTGCGGCCACTACGCGGTCGCCAGGCGCGCCAGGTCGACCCGGGAGGCGTAGAAGGTCAGGCGGAACTTGCCGACCTGCACTTCGGAGCCGTCGGTGAGCGGCGCTTCGTCGATGCGCTCACCGTCGAAGTACGTGCCGTTGAGCGACCCGTTGTCCTTGACGCTGAAGGCCGTGCCGTGGCGGAGGAACTGCGCGTGCTTGCGCGACACGGTCACGTCGTCGAGGAAGATGTCGGCGTCGGGGTGGCGCCCCGCCGTGGTGACGTCCGAGTCGAGGAGGAACCGCGCACCGACGTTCGGGCCGCGACGGACCACGAGCAAGGCCGACCCGGAGGGCAACGCGTTGATCGCTTCACGCTCTTCCGCCGACACACCGGACTCGGCGGTGAGTGCCGCGCCCATGTCCATGCTGAAGGTCAGTGTGGTGTCGACCAGCCGCTGCTCCGGGGTCTTCTGACCGCCCGCCTGCGGGACCACTGGTTCTGGCATCGTGGACCTCCTCCTCTTGGCGCACCAGCGTATCGGAAACGAGCGACGGAACGGGAGCCCCGAACGGGGCTGGGGACAACTCGACAGGACGCGCACAGCGAACGTGCCGGACGGAGCGCGTCCGACGGACGGGAGGCGCGGTGCCAGCCGGCACCGCGCCTCCCGTCCGTCACTTGGTGACGTCCTCCAGGATCTGCTTGATCTCGGAGTCCTTGAGCTTCACCCAGGGCGACCCGTCCGGATCGCTGGTGGAGGCCTCCGGGCTGTCGCCCGTGTTCCACCACTTCGCCTGGTACGGCACGCCGTCGAACAGCACCCGCGCGCCGGTGTCGTACTGCTTCGTGCCGGACCAGGCGTCGTAGGTCCCGGCCGGCAGGGTGACCTGCTGCACCGGCTTCTCGCCCTTCAGGACCGGACCGACGAGCTGCCACGGCGTCTCGTAGGCGCTCAGCACCGGGTCGTCGGGCAGGTCCCCGGACGTCCACCACTTCGCCTCGTAGACGTTGCGGTGCCAGACGATCTTCGTGCCCTCGAGGTACGAGGCGTCCGCGCTCCACACCGGGTACGGGCTCGTCTTCGGGTCGTCGGTCGGCTGCACGGTGGCGGAGGGCTCCGCCTTCGTCACGTCCGAGGCCGCCGCGACGATGCCGCCCGTGAAGCCCTTGCCGAGCACGTCGGCGTAGAGCACGCCGTCCTGGTCGACGCCCGAGCAGGAGTTCGAGACGGTCGACAGGTTCACGTAGTTCGACCCGCACGTGGTGTCGCGGTTCAGCGACCACATCGACATCCGGCCGAGGCCGCGGTCCCGTGCCCATGCGTTGAGCTTCTCCGCGTCGGCGAGCGTGAAGACCTCGTCCTGGATGTCGTTCTGCCCGATCATCGGGGTCGCACCGACCTTGTGCCACAGCGTCGCGTCGGACAGCGGGGTCCCGGCGCGCTCGTACAGGACACCGAGTTGGCGCTGCACCTCCTGCAGGGTCTGGACCGAGGCGGAGTACATGCTCTGGCTCGCGCCCTTGCCCTGCCCGTAGTCCATCGTCATCGCGTTCACGCCGGCCAGGTCGACCCCGGCCTTCAGGAACTGCGCCACGGCGGTGGTGCCGTCGCTCGTGAGCCCGGACGGCGCGGCGGGCAGGGTCAGCCAGACGGCGAGGGGGTGTCCGGCGGCCCGGCGCTCCTCCTGCAGTTCGGCCACCGCGGCGGCGCGGCGCTTGCCGGCCGCGTGGTTGGTCAGGTCGTCACCCTCGACGTCGTAGTCGACCGTCGAGACGTCGTACCGCTTGACGACCGACTCGTACGCCCCGACCAGGTCGGACGCGTTCGTGCAGGTCGTGGCGAGCTCGTCGTTCGCCAGACCGCCGAACGAGACGCCGACCTCCCCCTTCTGCTGCTGCAGGCGGGCGATGCGGCGGTCCAGGTCGAGCGTGTCGGAGGCGCCCTGCAGCGAGTACGCCGAACCCCACGTCGGGGTGCAGGCGTCGTCGTGGTCCGCGACGACGAAGGAGAGCATGACGTCACGGCCCTTCGCGGACTTGACGTCCTCGAAGGCGAACGTCGGCGTGGCGGTCACGTCCGTGTAGGCGGCGAACCAGGACTTCTGGGTCTCGGCGGCCTGGGCGGACTGCCAGCGGTTGAAGCCGGCGTACCCGGCGACCGCGACGGCGGCGGTGAGCACGACCGCGAGTGAGACGCGGACGGGCGACAGTCGTCTGGTGGCGGACATCAGGCGGCGCTCCGCTCGTCGGTGGTGGTGGTGTGCTGGTCGGCGCGCCCGGCGGTGGTCACGGTACCGGCCCCGACGACGTCGGCGCCGTGGTGGACGGGCATCGTCCTGCCGCGGTGGCCGAAGTACAGGACGGCGCGCCAGTCCTCGGTGACGGGCTCCGGCTCGGGCAGGAGGCCGCGACGTGCGCGCTTCCGGTCGGCCCGCGCGGCCCTGGCAGTGGCGCGCCGCGCCGCGCGTGCGGACGGGTCGTAGTACATCCACTTCGTGGCCCAGAGCCACACGTCGACGACCGAGTTCCAGATGCCGATGTAGGCGACGATCGCGTACATCGCGAGCAGGGCGTTGAAGGCGGCGAACACGGCGTTGCCCCAGTTCTCCGCGCCGTAGTCACGCACGAACGTGAACACCGAGAAGACCACCATCGCGTACGGCGCGAGGACGTACAGCGCCGGCGACGCCGTGCGGTCCCGGACCTTCGGCGTGCGGGCGAACGGGATCTTCTTCGCCGTCAGGGCCTGCTGGACGCTCTTCAGGACGCCGGCGACGTTCACGGGCATCAGGATGAGGTTGAAGCCGTAGATGCGGAACACGTCGGTGCGCTTGTACCCGCAGTACTTCAGGTCGCTCGACAGCAGCCAGAAGTACGGCAGGGCGGCGAGCAGCACCATCGGGCTGAGCAGCCGCGAGTCGTACGGGTACGCCAGCAGGAAGATCAGGCCGAACGACGCCCATGCGATCGACGCCATGTAGTTGACGCGCAGCGCCATCTCGACGATGCCGACCCGCTCGCCGCGAGCCCGACGCTCGCGGACCTGGCGGATGTACTTCGGCAGGATGAGCAGGCCGCCGTTCGCCCAGCGGCGACGCTGCACGATCAGCGAACCGAAGTCCGGCGGGGTCGCGCTGTAGGACAGGCGCTCCGGGTAGTTCACGAGGGTCCAGCCGTGCATGCCGAGGTCGACGCTCGACTCGGTGTCCTCGATGACGGTGCGGTCCTGCACGTAGCGCTTCACCTCGAAGCCGCCGACGGTCTCGACCTCCTCGATGTCGCGGAGCGCCCGGGTGCGGATGACCGCGTTCGCGCCGACCCAGAAGGTCGCGTTGTGCCGCGACATGCCCTGGTGGAGGATGTGCTGGATGTCCGTGGTCGCACCGGCGAGCCGCTCGATGCGGGTGGCCGCACCGCGGAACGACGAGTACGGCGTCTGCGTCACGGCGACGCGGGCGTTCTCCGGCTGCTCGAGGAAGTACACCAGGCGCAGGCAGTAGTCGCGGAGGAGCACCGAGTCGGCGTCGAGCGTGAGCACGTAGTCGGACGCGGGGACGACCAGGTCGGCGACCGCCGGGTCGGACACGGTGCGGAGGATCGTCCCGGAGGCGGTCTCCTCGAACGCGTACGCGCCGCCGAGCAGCCCGATGTACGCGTTCAGGTTCATCGCCTTGTTCGCCTCGTCGGAGAGGTTCGCGTAGCGCTTCCGCTCGAAGGTCGTGATCTCCGCGGTGAACGTCCACGCGAGGCGGCGCTGCAGCTCGAGGGCTCGGGCGGACGTGATCTCGCTGAAGGACTCCCCCGCGTCGACGGCGTCCACGATGGCGGCCTCGAGCGCCTCGGACGTCAGCCGGAACTCGTCGGCGAGCCCGATGAGCACCTGGTCGTGGAAGAAGTGGTCGACGTGGTCGAGGACCTCGTGCTCACGGGCGTGACGGCGGAGCCAGGCGTCGGCCCAGCGGTGGTGCTCGACGAGGTTGCGCAGGCCGTCGACGCTGGCGAACGGCGCGGCGGCGGCCTCGACCTCCGCGGAGAGCAGGGCCTCCTGTAAGCGCTGCGACGGCGCGGCCAGCTGGTTCTGGATCTGGGTGGCGACCGCACGGGTCCGCTCGAGCTTGGCGAGGGTCTCCGGGTCGGTCGGGAACGGTGCGTCGTCGACGAGCAGCACGACGCGCAGGGAGGGGTACTCCTGCAACGCGGCCGACCAGAGCGTGGTGGCGACGACGTCGGGCTCCTCGGCGTAGCTCGGCACGAGGACGGTCATCGGCGACTCGTGCCCCGCGGCGAAGTGCCGGTCGAGTTCGGCCCGCGGGACCCGAACGTGGGTCGCGAAGCGCTCCATCGCGCCCTGGCGGGCCACCAGGTGCATCAGCGCCGAGAAGGTCAGGAAGGTGACGACCACCAGGTAGGAGATCGCCTCGGTGGTGAAGCGGAAGCTCTCGGCACCGGAGTCCAGGAACTGGCGGATCACGGTGTAGACGACGTACGCCACCCAGAACGCGATCGTCAGGATGATCGCGACGCGGCCGGAGACGAGCTTCCGGTCGGAGGGGCGTTCGTGGAGGGTGTCGAGCGGGCGGGTACGACGCTCGGAACCCCATTGGCGACGGCGCGCGGGAGCGCCGTCATGCTGTTCGGGCATGACAGTCCTTCGTTCCGTCCGGACCAGCGTCTCATCGGGTCGGTGCGCTGTCGGGGAGTCCGTTCGGTCGATGACGAACGTATGGGGACAGACCGAACGGTGCAGACACCCGGACGGGGGGTTCTGGGCGTGCCGTGCGGGAAACCGCACGATGTTGCGGGGCGCACCGTGATCGCGTGTCACAGCCGGTCGCGCGCCTCCGGTCGTGCGGGTGGTCCGAGCGGTCTGCCCCCGGCCTGGAGGCGCGGCTCGGCTCCGCCCCGCCGGCGCGGCCCGGGGCGTGGCCCGGGCGGGCGGGGCCGGGCGGGCGGGGCAGGGCGGGGCCGGGCGGGCGGGGCCGGGCGGTGACCTGGCGCCGAGATCGCGTTCCGGCGCGCACGGCCGGGAACGAAGGCCTCCGGAGTGCGATCTCACCGCACCGGGTAGGACGGCGACGGCGCGGGCGCGGGCGTGCGGGCGCGCGGGCGCGGGCGGGTGGGACGGCGCGGGTCAGCGGCCGCGGGCCAGGAGCCAGAGGAGGTACGGCGCGCCGACGACCCCCGTCACGACACCCACCGGCAGCGCGTTGCCCGGGATCGCGAACTGGGCGACGAGGTCGCTCGCGAGCGTGACCGCCGCGCCGACGGCAGCGGTCGGCCCGAGTGCGACGCGCCCGCCACCCACGAGCCGACGGGCGATCGGCGCCGCCATCAACGCCACGAACGACACCGGCCCCGCCGTCGCCACGGCCGCCGCGGTCAGGCACACCGCGGTGAGCAGGAGCAGCACCTTCGCCCGGTTCGGCCGGAGTCCGAGCGCCGACGCCACGTCGTCCCCGAGCGTCAGGACGGTCAGTCGTGGGGACTGCAGGAGTGCGAGGCCCATCAGCACGACGAAGGCGACCGCGAGCACGCCGACGAGGTTCCGGTCGACGGCGTTGAGGCTGCCGGAGAGCCAGAGGAGCGCGGTGCCGGCCTGGGTCACGGTGCCGCTGGTGAGCATCCACCCGGTGATGCTCAGGCAGATCGCGGCGACGCCGATCCCGACGAGGACCACCCGGTTGCCGGTGATCCCCCGGCGCCAGGACAGCCCGGCGATGACGAGCGACACGACGAGCGCGCCGACGAGCACGACGGAGAAGAGCGTGCCGCCGCTGGCGCCGAACAGGACGATCGCGGTGATCCCCGAGGCACTCGCCCCCGAGGTGATGCCGATGACGTCCGGGCTCGCGATCGGGTTCCGCACGACGCTCTGCACGATGCCGCCGGCGACGCCGAGCGCGGCACCGACGAGGACCGCGCCGAACACCCGGGGTCCGCGGAGCTGTCCGATCACGAAGTCCGAGACCGTGTCGCCGTGCCCGACGAGCGCGCCGGCGACCTGCAGGGGTGAGAGCGGGATCTCGCCGACTCCGAGGCCGACGAGCACGAGCGCGACCAGCACGACGAGCACGGCCCCGAGCACCACGAGCTCACGACGGACGGCGGACATGTGCTCGCGCGGCACGGCGCGGGGCGCACTGCGGGTCGCTGCACTGGGAGCGCTGGTCCTCGCGCGCCTCACAGGCCCTTCACCGCCCTCGACCGCACGAGCCAGATGAACACCGGCGCACCGATCAGCGCGGTGACGATGCCGACCTGCAGCTCCCCCGGGTACGCCACGACCCGTCCGATGACGTCCGCGACGAGGAGGAGTGCCGGTGCGACGATCGCCGAGAGCAGGATCGTCCACCGGTGGTCCGGTCCGCTGAGGCGTCGGACGGCGTGCGGCACGGCGAGCCCGATGAACGCGATCGGCCCGGCGGCGGCGACGGCGGACCCGGCGAGCAGCACGGTGACGACGCCCCCGACCGCGCGGACGAGCACGACCCGTTGTCCGAGCGAAGCCGCGAGCTCGTCGCCGAGCGCGAGGGTGTTGAGCGACCGACCGAGGGCGAACGCGATCGCGAGCCCGACGAGCACCGGCGCCGTGATGACGCCCGCCGTGCCAAGGTCCTTCCCCGCCAGGGCGCCCACCTGCCAGAACCGCAGCTGGTCGAGCAGGCTCTGGCTGGTGACGAGCACGGCGGTCGTGATCGAGGACAGGGCGGCGGCGACGACGGCGCCGGACAGTGCGAGGCCGACCGGCGAGAGACCCCGGCGGGCGACGGCGGCGATGCCGTAGACGAGCAGGGCGGCGAGCGCGGCACCGACGAAGGCGAACGGCAGGTACGCGGCGGTGCCGCTGACCCCGAAGAGCGCGATCCCGGCGACGACGGCGAGGGCGGCCCCGGAGTTGATGCCGAGCACGCTGGGGTCGGCGAGCGGGTTGCGCGTGACGCCCTGCATGACGGCACCGGCGACCCCGAGCGCGGACCCGGCGAGCAGCCCGACGACGGTGCGGGGCACACGGTTCCCGAGCACGATGAGCCCGATCTCGTCGTTCCGCCCGGGGTGCAGGACGGTGTCGAGCACGGTGCCGAGCGGGATCGGACGGGAGCCGAACGCCACGGAGAGGGCGACCGCGACGGCGAGGACGACCACCGCCAGCACCGTCGCGCCGACGAGGCGGGGCACGGAGCTGGGCGCAGGAGGGGTGGGCGACGACGAACGCATGGGAAGTAAGGCAACCCTAACGGACGACCCCGTACGGCGACCCCCGAGCAAGCCCGGAGCGGGCGCAGGGTCCGTTCATAGGTTCGTCATGGGAAGCGGGCTTGTACTCGTACCCATCGACGCCCGACCGGGTCGTCGAGGGACGACCGGAGAGCACCGATGAACGAGACCCCGAACCCCGCTGCCGACGAGAACGGCACCGCCCGCACCGACGCTGCGCAGCCGCAGGCCGGGGCGACGTGGGAGGCGCCGCACGCCGACCCGTCGACCCTCCGCTCGGCGTACGCGTTCGACGGGAGCGGCCCCTACCTCTACGGCCCGGACGGCTCCGGCCCCTACGGGTACGCCCCCGACGGCCGCGGCCCGTTCCTGATCGGCAGCCCGGCGCTCCCCGGCTTCCAGCAGGGCTGGGCGCACGGCGCCGCGACGGCGAACCACGCCACGGCCGGCTACGCCACCGCGGGCCACGGCACGGCGGGCCTCGGCGCGAAGCGGCCCCGTCGCCTCGGGCTGATGATCGGCTCCGGCATCGCGGCCCTTGCGATCGTCGGTGCGGCGGGCGGCACCGCGCTCGGGCTCTCCTCGCAGCACACGACGACCACTTCGAGCCAGTCGCAGGGCACCACGACCCTGCCGGACACCGGCTCGGGCACGGACGGCAGCGGCACGAACGGGTTCACGGTGCCCGGCGACGGCAGCGGGAGCGGCAGCAGCGACGGCAGCACGGGATCGAGCACCGAGTCGGCGGCCACCGCGGCCACGAGCGCCCAGAAGAAGGGCGTCGTGACGATCAACACCGTCCTGAACTACGACGAGTCCTCGCAGGCGGCCGGCACCGGCATGGTCCTCACCTCGGACGGCACGATCCTGACGAACAACCACGTCATCCAGGGTGCGACGAGTATCACCGTCACCGACGAGACCACCGGCAAGGAGTACAAGGCGGACGTCGTCGGGTCGGACGCCACGAACGACGTCGCGGTGCTGAAGCTGCAGGGCGCGTCCGGCCTCTCGACCGTGACGCTCGACGACGACGGCGAGCCGAGCACCGGCGACACCGTGACCGACGTCGGCAACGCGGAGGGCACGGGCAACCTCGTCGCCGCCGAGGGCACCGTGACGGCCACCGACCAGGACATCCAGGTGCAGAGCGAGTCCGGCACCGGCACGGAGTCGCTGCAGGGGCTCATCGAGGTCGCCGCGAACATCGTGTCGGGTGACTCCGGCGGGCCCGTCCTCGACAGCGAGGGCGAGGTCGTCGGCATGGCGACCGCGGCGTCCTCCGGCTCCGCGGACGTCACCGGGTACGCGATCCCGATCACCACGGCGAAGGCGATCGCCGACAAGATCCTCGCGGGCGAGTCCTCGTCGACGATCACCATCGGTCTGCCGGCGTTCCTCGGCGTCGAGGTCAGCGGCACGGCCAGCACCGGCGGCGTCGCGGTCGCCGGGACGGTCGAGGGCTCGGGTGCGGCGACCGCCGGCCTCGCAGCGGGCGACACGATCACGAGCATCGACGGCACGGCCGTGGCGAGCTCGGACGCCCTGACCGCGGCGATCCAGTCGCACTCGGTCGGCGACAAGGTGACGGTCGGCTTCACCGACAGCACCGGCGCCGCGAAGACCGTGACGGTCACCCTGACCGCAGGTCCGGCCGCCTAACCCAGGAGGGCCCGCACCACCGAGCGGTACACGTTCGCCGGGGAGTCCGTCGTGAAGGCGGTCTCCCCGGCTTCCGTGCGTCCGACGCGCGCGAACCCGATGCCGTCGGCGTGCACGATCACGATCGGGTTGGGCTTGCCCGGCCGCCGCAGCGAGGACACCGTCCACGGGGCCGCCCAGAACCGCGCGAGTCGCGGGTCCGCCTCCGCGATCGCGGGCGGCAGGTCGGGCGCCTCGCCCGCGCCGGTCCGCCGGCCCAGCAGGTCCGCCCGGAGCGACCCCGTCCGGAACGGGAAGGTCCATGCCGGACCGATGCCGAGCCTCCCGGCCACCACCGCGACCACGCGCTCGACCGGCAGCCCGGTGATCACCGCGCCGTCCTCGTCGGTCCCGTCGACGACGGTCTCCGACCAGGCCTGGAGGCGCGTGGTGCGTCCGTCGGGCAGCCGCTGTTCCAGCGTGACGGGCTGGTCGTCGCCCTCCCACGGGCCGAGCAGCGTCTGGGTCGTGTCGGGCAGCGTGCCGAGCCGGCCGACCAGGCCGGCATCGATGAGCTCGCGGCCCGCCGGCGTGCGGAGCAGGGTGGGGTTCCAGCGGCGACCGGCGAGGCTGCGCAGCGTGCGGACCGCCTCGGGCCCGAGGTGCGGACCCGCCACGATCGGAGCGGGTGCCGGGGCCGGCAGGTCCTCGAGGTCGCGCTGGACCCGGGACGGCGACGGCTCGGTCGCCCGCACCGAGTCGAGGACCGCGAACACGAGGTCGTCCGTGGCGAGCATCCGGGCGAGCGGCCGCTCGATGGTGAGGTCCACGCGGTGCCGACCGGTGACGAAGAGCAGGTGGGCGCCGGCGACGTCGCCGTCCTCGTCGGGGCGGACGTACTCGACGAGTCGCGCCGGGGCGCCCGTGGTCGTCCACGGGTCGCAGCCGATCAGCAGGAGACCGTCGACGGAGCCGGGCAGGCGCTCGAGCAGGCTCGTGTGCTCCTCGGCGATGGTCCGGTCACTCGGACGGGAGCGGACGGTGAGCACGACGTCGTCGCCGGTGACGCGCAGGTCCGCCTGGGCCGAGTCCTCGCGGCGCCACGCGTCGGGGCGGTGGAGGGTGAGGCGGGCGGTGCGGTCCTCGGTGCCGAGCGGGACGGGGACGGCCATGGCACGAGGCTACGTCGGGGTTCGCCCGGGGCCGGGTGCGGCTCGCCGGGGGCGGCGGGACCGGTGCCTGGGTCGGGCGGGGTCGGGGTTGGGGTCGGGGTCGAGGTCGAGGTCGGGGTCGCACGGTGCGAGGCCGCTGGCAGGCACATCGGCAGCGTGCGAGGTTCCGCGCACCGTGGCACCAGCCGAAGGTCGCACCGCGCCCGGGACCTCGCACACTGCGGACGCCGGGTCGCACGGTGCGGACGCCAAGGTCGGGGTCGCACGGTGCGAGGCCGCTGGCAGGCACATCGGCAGTGTGCGAGGTTTCGCGCACCGTGGCACCCGCCGGAGGTCGCACCGCGCCCGGGACCTCGCACACTGCGGACGCCGGGTCGCACGGTGCGAGGGTCGGCGCGTCGGGCTCAGGGGGCGCGACGGGCGCGCGGCGCGGGTGGCGGCGGGACCGGCTTCGCGGCGACGACGTCGGCCAGCGGGACCTCGACCGGGCCCCGGCGGGTGTCGATCGTCACGGACGCCACGGTCCGGGCCACCAGGACCCCGAGGGCGTCCCGCGCTCCACCACCGTGGTGCGCCCGGACGACCAGCCGGTCCCCGACCACCGCGTCGCGCAGCACCGCGAGGGCGTGCGCCCGGGCGATGGCGTCCTGCCCGCTGTCCGTCACGCCCCCAGCGTAGGGCGCGCCTAGAGTGAGGGGATGGCCAAGGCACGCGTGGACAGCTGGATCTGGGCGGTGCGGATCACGAAGACCCGCTCCGCCGCGACGGCCGCGTGCAAGGCCGGTCACGTCCGGGTGAACGGGGAGCGTGCGAAGCCCGCACAGCCGATCGGCCCCGGGGACGAGGTCCGGGTCCGACAGAACGGGTTCGACCGGATCGTCGTCGTGACCGGGATCATCCTCAAGCGGACGAGTGCACCCGAGGCCGCGAAGCACTTCGAGGACAAGACGCCGCCTCGGCTCCCCAAGGAGGAGGCCGGCTTCGTGCCGATGCGTGACCGCGGGGCCGGACGGCCGAGCAAGCGGGAGCGCCGCGACCTCGAGAAGCTCCGCGGCTACTGACGCGCGGGCGTCAGACGAACCGGACAGTCTGCTGCAGGCGGTCGCGGAGCTCGAACACGTCGACCGATCCCTCGGGCGACCAGACGCCGTTCAGCACCTGCCCGAGTGCGCTGCGCCGCACGACGAGGGCGGTCGGCTTGCGGGGCGAACCGACGATCTGCACGTCCTCGTCCACCGCGGAGTCCGGCACGACGAGCAGCCGGCCGGTGAACTTCACGCGGGTCTGCTTCTGGACGGCGCGGGCCGCGCGGACGAGTTCCTTGACCGGGCGTTCCCCGGGCGCGAGCGTCTCCCCCGCGATCTCGCCGTGCTCGACGCGGACCGGGGCTCCCCAGTCGATCGACTCCAGCGCCCACAGGCCGCTCGGGGTGAGGACGGCATGGTCGAGCTTGCCCTCGGACCCCGCGTCGAGGTCGTGCCACACCGTCACGCCGATGCCCATCTCGGCGACGATCGAGGCGGTCGCCTCCTCTGCGAGCGCCTCGGCCAGCAGCCGTCGGATGTGCCGGGGTGCGGAGCGGATCAGGGTGGGGTCGTACGGGTCCTCGATCGGGTCCCCGAGACCGACCCACTCGCGCTCGGCCTGCAGGAAGACCTCCCGCGACCGTCCGCCGGGGTGCCCGTGTGACCGGGCCCGCGGCCGTGAGTCGCGACGCGCCGCCGGAGGTGCGTAGGCGTCGCGACCGGTGTCGTGCCTCCAGGCCGAGGAGCCGGACGGACCGGACCCGGTCGGTGCGCTGGATCCGCGGGACCCCGCGTCGTAGGCGCGGCGTGCGGCCGGTGTGCCGACGCGCTCCCAGGCGATCTGGACCTGCCGGAACCGGCGGGCGTCGCCGCCGAGGTCCGGGTGGGACTCGCGGGCGGCCCGGCGGTAGGCGCGGCGGAGCGCGTCGTCGTCGGCGGTCGCGGGGACGCCGAGGACTTCGTACGGGGTGGCGTCGGCCGGGCTGTCGGTCATGGCCCTGCGACATTACCCGAGGGAGCGTCTGAGTCCGCCGCGTGGGTGCTGGGTGGACGCTGGGGGCGGTCAGGCGACGGAGAACGACACCGGGGTGCCGAGGAACGTGCCGTGGCGGTCCGCCGCGGACGCGAGGGACCGGACCGCCGCGGCGTCGAGCGGGACGAACGGTGTCACCGTCACCCGGACGTCGCGGGAGCGTTCCGTCCGGGTCCAGGTGCCGACGACCCGGCCGCGGACGACCGCCATCGGCAGGAACACGCCGTTGGCGCCCGGGACCACGCGGTCGGCATGTTCGGCGGGGAGCTGCGCCGAGCGGTCGGCGTACCCGAGGAGGAACTCGTCGAAACCGGGCAGGAGGTGTCCGGTCGGCACCCCGCCGGTCATCGGGCGGTCGGCGAGGGCGAGCAGGCCGTCGCCGAGGTCCTCGACGACGTCGCCGGCCGCGGCTCGTGCTCGCCGGACGTCGCCGAGCGGGAGCTTCGTCCAGCTGGCCGCATCGGCCTCGGTGGCGGGACCCCGACCGCGGAGGTACCCCACGAGCACCCGACGGAGCGCTTCGTCACGGTCGGGCACGGCTTCGACGGCGGGCGCCCACTCGTCGAACAGGACGAGTCCCTGGCCGACGCGGGCGGTGGGACCCCAGGCGACGAGGCCTTCCTGGGCGAGGCGCAGCAGCAGGTGGTAGCCGCGGCCGGCGGTCGGGTCGATGCCGGCCGCACGGTGGGCGTCGAAGAGCTCGTCGCGGACGAGGGACCTGTTGCCGGACAGCGCGCCGACGGTGGCGTCCCGTGCGCGGCCGAGCAGGGCGTCGTCGATCCCGAGCTCGGTGGCGCGCCGAGCGATGCTGCGGACGGTGCGCTCGGCGGTGAGGGACAGCAGGAGCCGGAGGTCGTCCGGGCGCATCGCGTGCAGCGTGCCCCGCATCGGCCACGACCGGACGAGCTCCCCGCGGTCGAACGCCGCGCGGACGTCGTCGCGGGTGCTGCCGGGTGAGCGGACCCCGATCGCCCACGTGACCTGACCGAGGTCCTGCCCCTGCACCGCGAGCATCCGGTCGACCGCGGCGGTCGGCCCGAGCCCGGGGACCGCGATCCCCTGCGCGGCGAGCCGCATCGCTCGGAGCTGCGCCGGAGTCACCCTCATCGCACCAGCATGCCCGGCGCCACCGTCACCCGTGACCGTCAGGCGACGGCTGCGGTGATCTCGTCGGCGTGCTGCTCCAGGTACGCGACGTCGGCCCGGTAGAGGTCGGCGTGCCCGTGCTCGAGGTCGCTGACGAACTTCGGGTTCCCGGCGGCCGCCTCGGTCTCGATGGTCGTGACGAGGGCGACCAACGAGGCCGTCATCGTCTCCGCGAGCACACCCCGCGAGCGTTCGTCGAGACCGTAGGCGCGGCAGAACTCCGCCGCACGGTCGAGGCGTTCGTCGAGCGACGGCGCGGTCGACCCCTCGACGACGCCTGTCGTGAACGGCGCGAACCGGTACACCGCACTCGCGACGTCCCACACGCGGGGCCCGGGGTGGGCGGTGTCGAAGTCGATGAGCCCGACCGCCGCGATGCCGTCGTAGACGCAGTTGTACGGGGCGAAGTCGCCGTGCACGATCGTCTCGACGGGCGCCCGTTCCGCCTGGGACCAGACGTCGCGGGAGGCGTCCTGCGGGAAGGTCGCGGCGGCGTCGTGGTAGTGCCGGAGCAGCCGGGCGCTCGTGACGAGGGCGGCCTCGCTGGCCACGTCGGCGGTCCACGGGTACTCGCCCGCGGTGCCCGGCACGAACGAGACGGTCTCGAGCGTGTGGTCGAGCTCGATCGGTTCCGGCGCCGCGACGAAGCCGCGTTCGTGCAGGTGGGCGAGCAGCCGGTGCACTGTCCGCGTCCACGGCCCTGCGGGGCGGTGCACGCGATCGTCGGCCCTGGTGATCCGCTCCATCGGAACCTCCTGTCGGCACGTCTCCGTTGACGTGGTGGCCCAGCGTATCCGGATGCGGGCGCCGGTGTACCGGTCCACGTGTGAACATCACGTCAACCATCGGCATGCGACGTTGCATGCAAGGCGTACGATCATCGTCGTGAGCATTCCGGACACCCCCGCGAACAGCACCGGTCAGGCAGCGTCCGACCGGGCCTACGAGCACGTGAAGCGCGCGATCATCCGTGGCGACCTGCCGGGCGGGACCGCGGTCAGCGAGAACGCCCTCTGCCAGGAGATCGGCGTGTCCCGGACGCCCGTGCACGAGGCGTTCCTGCGACTCGCCGCCGAGGACCTGCTCAGCCTCGAGTCCCGGAAGGGTGCCGTGGTCCGACCGATGTCGCCGAACGAGGCAGCCGACGTGCTCGAGATGCGGGAGGCGATCGAGTCGACCGCCGCGACCCGCGTCGTGACGGACGGCCGCGTGTCGGACGTCGCCCCGAGCCTCCGGGCCGTGCTCGCGGAGCAGGAGCAGGCGGTGGCGACCGGTGACGTCGACCGGTTCGTCGAGGCGGACGCGGACTTCCACGGCGCCGTCATCGGCGCGTCGCGGAACGCGATCGCCGTCATGTTCGCCCGCACCCTGCGTGACCGCCAGCAACGGCTGCGGCACCACCTGATGCGCCTGCAACCGTCGCAGCTGCAGGCATCGCTCGAGGACCACCGGGCCCTCGCCGCCGCGCTCGAGGCCGGGGACGCCGCCCGCTACGCCGAGGTCCTCAGCGCGCACGTCGCATCGCACCGGGGCGCCCTGTGAGCGCGGGCACCGACTCGATCGCCGTCCCGGTCGTCCGGGCCCGGGCGCTGCCGTGGGTGGCCGTCTGGGGCGCCGTCTTCGTGTGCTCCTGGGGCGGCAACCAGTTCTCGCCGCTGCTGCTCATGTACGAGGAGCGAGCGCACTACTCGTCGCTCCTGGTGAACGTCTTCCTCGGCGTCTACGTGCTCGGCCTGGCGCCGGCACTGCTGGTCGCGGGTTCACTGTCCGACCGGCACGGACGTCGACCGCTCATGCTCGTCGGCATCTTCTCCGCCGTCGTCGGCAGCGGCCTGCTGGCGTTCGGGCCGCTCGGTGCGGGCTTCCTGCTGGCCGGACGGCTGTGCTCCGGGATCACCGTCGGCATCGCGATGGCCGTCGGGAACAGCTGGGTGAAGGAACTCTCGCAGGGGCGCTTCGACCCCGCTGCCGACGCCGGCTCCGGCGCCCGCCGGGCCTCGCTCGCCTTCACCCTCGGCTCGGCCTCGGGCGCCCTCGTCGCCGGGCTCATCGCACAGTGGGGGCCGATCCCCGAGGTGCTGCCGTTCCTCGTGCACATCTGCGTGGCCCTGCCGTTCGCCGTCGTCGTCTGGCATACCCCCGAGACGAACCGGACCGGCGGCGTGCCCGGGCCGTGGTGGAAGCAACTCGCCGTCCCGAGCGCCGGGCACCGCCGGTTCACGCGGGTCGTGCTCGTCGCGGCGCCCTGGATCTTCGGGTCGGCGGCGATCGGGTACGGCTACCTGCCGACGAAGCTCGCCGGCGCGACCGGCACCTGGGGACTCGTGTTCGCGACCGCCGCCACCGTCGTCGCCCTCGGGGTGTCCAGCGCCGTGCAGCCGTTGGCCGGCCGCGTCACCTCGGCGCTGTCCGCCCGCGGGCTGCTGACGGCCGTCGGGCTGATGACCGCGGGCATCGCCGTGGTCGTCGTCGCCGTGCAGTTGCAGTCCGTGGCGATCGGCCTGGTGGCGAACGTGGTCATCGGCCTCGGCATCGGGCTCGCGCTCGTGTCCTCGCTGCTCGAGGTGCAGCGGATCGCCGGCACCCGTGACCTCGCCGGGCTGACCGGGGTGTTCTACGCGGCGGCGTACGCCGGGTTCCTGGCGCCGGCCGTGATCGCGGCGGTGGCGAACGTCGTCGCGCTGCCGGTCATCCTGTGGGTCGTCGTGGGGCTCGGGGTGCTGTCGTGGGTGGCGATCGCGGTGTCGTCCCGGAAGCACATCCCGGTCGGCGGTCCGGCCGCCTAGGACTGGTCCGGCCGCCTAGGACTGGTCCGGCCGCCTAGGACTGGTGCGGCCGCCTGGAACCGGTCCGGCCGCCCGGAACTGGTCCGGCCGCCGAGAACTGGTCGCGCAGCCAGCTCGGTCCGTGCACCACGGCGCCGATCGCCTCGACGCGGGCACGGAGCTCGCGGTCGGCCGTCACCACGACGACCGGTCCGTGCCCGGCCTCCACCGCGGCGCGTGCGGCCTCGACGATCGCGTCGTCGCCCGCTGCGGGCGCGCGGACGACATCGAGTGAGCAGGAATCGTCGGGTCGGGTGTCCGGACCCGACGTCTTCTGCTCACCAAGCGGCGGCTCGGCCGACGCGGCCCCGCCCGACCTGCCCCCGCCCGACGCGCATTCGCCCGGCCCGCCCGCGCCGCGCGCCTCGCCCTCGAGCACCACCGTCCACCGCGGCCACCACCGGTCGAACGGCAGGTCCAGCAGCGCCGCCGGCACCCCGCTCGCGGCGAGCGCCCCGACCGACGCGAGCAGCCGTGACGCGGCCCCCGCCCGGTCCTTCCACCACCCGTCCGGCACGCTGCCGACCACGTTCGCGGCGTCCACCACGACGTGCGGCGTCGTCGCGATCCGGGCCCGCAGTGCCGGCCAGGACGCGCCGAACCCCGGGTGCAGCGGCAGCGCCTCGACGTCGTCGACGGGCACCCACGCGAGTTCCAGGCTCTCGCGGTCCGCGATCACCGGCTCGAACGGCCTGGAGGCACGCCCCACCACCGTCGTGTACGTCCAGAACCCCAGGTCCAGCACGGACGTGTGCCGGAGGTCGACGCCGTCCTCGGGCACGCCCGCCTCTTCGGCGGACTCGCGGAGCGCACCCGTGACGGCGTCCTCGCCGAGGTGCCGGGCGCCGCCGGGGATCCCCCAGGTGCCGCCGTGGTGGCTCCACTCGACGCGGTGCTGCAGGAGCACCCGTCCGGAGCCGTCGTCGACGAGGAGGCCGGCGGCACCGAAGCGCCCCCAGGCCTTGGTGCCGTCGGGGCCGACCGCCCAGGCGTCGCCGGGGTCGCGAGGGCCGGGAGGAGGCCCGGGAGGCGTTGCGTCTGGCACCCGTCAAGCCTGTCACACGGCGCTCGTCGTGTGACCGGAGACGTCCTCGGAACGGGCGCGGCGTCTCGTGTACGGTGTCGTCCGAGACACGGGGTGCCGCAACCAGCGGCTGAGATCACACCCGTCGAACCTGCTCGAGCTCGTACTCGCGAAGGGATCGTCCATGCACACTGCTGCGCCCGTACCCACTCCACCCGCCGGGAGCCCCGGCCCCGGCCCGGACTGGGCCCACCGGACCGCCACGCTCCTCGAGGCCGTCCGTGCCCGGGGTCCGTTGGTGCACTGCATCACGAACACCGTGGTGCAGAACGTCACCGCGAACGTACTGCTGGCGCTCGGCGCCTCGGCCGCGATGGTCGACGTCGTCACCGAGGCCGGGGCGTTCGCCCGGGTCGCCGACGCCCTGCTGGTGAACACCGGCACCCCGCACGCCGAACCCCGTCTGGCATCGGTCGAGGCCGCGACCGCCGCGGTCGACGCCGGTACCCCGTGGGTGCTCGACCCTGTGGCGGTCGGCTCGCTCCCGGTCCGGACCGCGCTGGCCCGCGAGCTCCTGGCGCTCGGTCCGACGGTGCTGCGCGGGAACGCCTCCGAGGTGCTCGCGGTGCTCGGGGTGTCCACCGGTGGCCGCGGGGTCGACAGCACGGTGGGCGCCGAGGACGCGCGCGACGCCGCGGTGGACGCCGTGGCCGGGTCGACGGCCGGGAGGCGCGTGGCCGCGGTCGCCGTGTCCGGTCCCGTCGACCTGCTGGTCGCGCCCACCACCGGGACGGTCCGCGTCGCGAACGGCACCGAGCTGCTGACCCGGATCACGGGCGGCGGCTGCGCGCTGGGTGCGGTCGTGGCGGCGTTCACCGCGGTGTCACCGGACGACGCGGGAGCGGCCGCCGTCGCCGCCACCGCCGTGCACACCATCGCCGCGGAGCTCGCCGCGCGGGACGCCGGCGGGCCGGGCACGTTCCAGCCGCTGTTCCTCGACCGGTTGGCGTCGCTCACCCCGGAGGACGTCGTGCGCACGGCTCGGATCACCGTCGAGACGCCGGCGGTCACCGCGTGAGCGCCGCAACGGACGTCAGCGGTCGCCGCGTGAGCGCCGCGACGGACGTCGGCGTCTACCTGGTGACCGACGGCGCGCTGGCGGACCGGCACGGCGTCGGCGGTGCCGGGGTGCTGCGTGTCGTCCGGGCCGCGGTGCACGCCGATGTGCGGATCGTGCAGGTCCGCGACAAGACCGCCTCGGCCCGGGACCTGCTCGCGCTGACTGCCGCGGTGGCGGACGCCGTCGGGGACCGCGCGACCGTCGTGGTCGACGACCGGCTCGACGTCGCCCTCGCCGCGCGCCACGCCGGGCACCGGGTCGCCGGGGTGCACCTCGGGCAGTCGGACGTCCCCGTCGAGGTCGCCCGGTCGCTGCTCGGGGCGGACGCCCACGTCGGCCTCACCGCGAACAGCCCGGAGCACCTCGCCGTCGTCGAGCAGCTCCCCCGCGGGACCGTCGACCTGCTCGGCGTCGGCGTCGTGCACCCCACCGCCACGAAGGCGGACCATCCACCGGCGCTCGGCCACGAGGGGTTCGCCCGACTCGCGGCGGCGACCGACGTGCCGTGCGTGGCGATCGGCGGGGTCACCCTCGACGACGTCGCGCCGCTGCGGGCCGCCGGTGCCGCCGGCGTCGCGGTGGTCTCCGGCATCTGCGCCGCGGCCGACCCGGGTGCCGCCGCCGCCGCGTACGTCGCCGCGTGGGGTGCCTGATGGCTGCGGTCCCCCGTGTCCTGAGCATCGCCGGCACCGACCCGACCGGCGGTGCCGGGCTGCAGGCCGACCTGAAGGCGATCGCGGCGCAGGACGGCTACGGCATGGGTGTCGTCACCGCGCTCGTCGCGCAGAACACCTGCGGCGTGCGGTCGGTGCACGTGCCGGACGTCGCGTTCCTGCGGGAGCAGCTCGACGCGGTGTCCGACGACGTCACCGTCGACGCCGTGAAGATCGGCATGCTCGGCACCGCCGAGGTGGTCCGGACGGTAACGTCGTGGCTGCGGGAGCACCGGCCGCCGGTCGTGGTGGTCGACCCGGTGATGGTGGCGACGAGCGGCGACCGGCTGCTCGACGAGGACGCCGCGGCGGCGATGTCCGCGCTGCTGGACCTCGCCGACCTGGTCACGCCGAACCGCGCGGAGCTCACGGTGCTCGCCGACCTCGCCGGCGCGGCCCCGTCGGACGCGTCGGACGCGTCGGCCGCCGCACTGGTGGTCGCCCGCGCCTGGGACGTCCTCGTGCTCGCGAAGGGCGGGCACGACGAGGGCGACACCGCGGACGACGTGCTCGTCTCCGCGGCCGGCGTCGTGCGGGCCTTTTCATCACCGCGGGTCGCGACGACGAACACGCACGGCACCGGGTGCTCGCTGTCGAGCGCGATCGCCACCCGAGTGGCCCACGACGGCGACTGGGAGCTCGCGATCGGCACGGCGAAGACCTGGCTGACCGCGGCCTTGCGCGGCGCCGACGCGCTGCGGGTCGGGCGCGGCCACGGTCCGGTCGACCACGGCGCCGTGGTGCGTGCCGCCCTGCCGACGCCGTCCTGGACCGACCGGTGGTGGACCGACGTCGAGGACCTGCTGCAGGAGACCATCGCCTGCGACTTCCTGGTCCGTCTGCGGGACGGCACGCTCGACACCGACGTCTTCGCCGGGTACCTCGCGCAGGACGTGCACTACCTCCGCGCCTACGAGCGGCACCTCGGGCAGCTCGGCACCTGGTCGTCCGGGGACGCCGCGGCGTTCTGGACGGCGTCCGCGCAGGGCTGCGCCGACGAGGCACGGGACCTCCACCACCGGCGGCTCGCGGGCACGCACACCGACGACCCGGTGCACCCCACGTGCGCCGGGTACCTCGCGCACCTGCAGGCCGCGGCCGACACCGGGTCCGCCGCGGTGCTCGCCGCCGCCGTCCTGCCGTGCTTCCGGGTGTACGCGTGGGTCGGCACGCAGCTCGGTCGGGTGCCGGTGGACCACCCGTTCGCCGACTGGGTGGCGGCCTACGACGACGAGGCGTTCGCGGAGGCCTCGGCGGCGGCCACCGCCCGGGTCGAGGAGCTCGCCGCCGCGGCGACGCCGTCCGAGCGCGGCGCGATGGCGCGTGCGCACCGTCGCAGCACCGCGTGGGAGTCGGCCTTCTTCCGCATGCCGCTGTCGGATGCGCCGGGCCGAGTCTCGGCCTGACGGACAGCGTCCGCCTGCCGTGACCCGGGAACCGTCCGCGGACCCGAAGCTCGGCCCAGCTCCGGAAGGCGGCCCGCGTCCGGGAGGCGGGGCGGGGCGGACGGGAGGCGCGGGGCGGGCACGACCCGCGCCTCCCGGCCGACGACGGGGCGCGTCAGCGCGCCTGTGGGGGCAGCCGCACCAGGTCGACGGTCAGGTCCCGGCCGTCCACCTGGCCACGCATCCACGTGTGGTCCGGCTGGCGGCGACGGTCGGTCGGCGACCCGGGGTTCAGCAGGCGGAGCCCCGACGGGGCCTCGGTGTCCCACGGGATGTGCGAGTGCCCGAACACCAGGACGTCGACGTCCGGGTACTCGGCGGTCATGCGACGCTCACGGCCCGTCGCCGCGCCCGTCTCGTGCACCAGGGCGAACCGGAGGTCCTCGACCACGAAGCGCGCGACGAGCGGCAGACGGTCGTCGAACTCGGGGCCGTCGTTGTTCCCCCGGACGCCCTCGAAGCGGCGCGACCGTTCCGCGACGGCGTCGAGCGCCGCCAGGTCGACCCAGTCGCCGGCGTGCACCACGAGGTCGGCGGCGTCGATGTCGGCCCACAGCCCGGCCGGCAGGTCCTTCGCCCGCTTCGGCAGGTGCGTGTCGGAGAGCAGGACGAACGAGGTCGTCACGGTGCGGTGCGGCCGGGCATCGGCAGACCCGCCTCGTCCGCGGCGCCGAGCCGTTCCAGGAGTCCGGCGAGCAGGGCGATGTCGTCGTCCGACCAGCTCGACAGGCGTTCGTCGAGCGCGTCGCGGTGCAGTTGCACCGACCGCTCCAGGGCAGCGCGGCCGTCGTCCGTGACCTCGAGCGGCTTCGCGTTGCCGGTGCCGCCGTCGAGCGTCCGGATCAGCCCGGCGGCCAGCAGCCCGGACAGCTGCCGCGAGATCGTCGAGCGGTTGAGCCGCAGGTACCGGGCGATGTCGATGGCCATGCAGCCGGGGTGCTGCACGACGAAGTCGACGAGGGACTGGTCCACGACGCTCAGGATCGACTCCGACCCGCGGGCGCGGATGCTGGCCCGTCGGGTGATGCGGGCGAGTTCCGTGTAGGCGCGCCCGATGTCGCTGTTGCGGACGTCGGGCTCCGGGTCGCTCATCGCGGGGACTCCAGCCTGTCGGTGCCGGCGCCGGCCGGCGGTCTTCGGTCCCGCAACCATACCGGTCGGTACGGATGCGGCTAGTGCCCCGCCGCCGCGGCTCGCAGCGCCGGGATGTCGAGCTTGACCATCTGCATCATGGCCTCGTACACGCGGGCGTTGGCCGCGGGGTCGCCGGAGCCGGTCATCAGCTCGCCCATCATCGACGGGGTCACCTGCCACGCCACGCCCCAGCGGTCGAACAGCCAACCGCACCGGGACGGTCGTCCACCGTCCGCGAGCAGGGCGTCCCAGATCCGGTCGAGGTCCTCTTGCGTGTCGACGTCGACCTGGAAGGACACCGCATCGGTGTGCTCGTGCCCGGGGCCGCCGTTCATCGCCCGGTACGGCTGGCCGAGCAGGGTGAACTCGACCACGAGGGTCCGGCCGTCCGGGGTCTTCGCCACGCTGTCGATCCGGCTGTCCGGGAACAGCGCGACGTAGTGCTCGGCGGCCTGCTCGGCCTGGTCGTCGTACCAGAGGAACGGGGTGATCGAGGGCATGGGTGGTGCCTTCCGGTTCGGCTCAGTCCGCAGCGCCGCGGCTGAGCAGGTCTGCCTTCTCGGGGTGCTCGTCGAACCACTTGCCGACGAACCAGCACATCGGGACGATGCGCTTCACGGAGTCCGCCTCGACCGCGGCGACGACGTGGTCGACGAGCTCGGCGGCGTACCCGTGTCCACGGTGCTTCGGGACCGTGTAGGTGTGCGGGAACGCGATCGCGTCGTCGTTCTCGCGGTAGTCCAGGACACTCACGAGCTCGCCGTCGACGTACATCGCCCAACGGCTCTGGTCTGCTTCGTCGCGGAACTCCCGGTCCATGTCGCCATCATGCACCCCTCGGCGCACGCGTGACGCCGCCCCGGGAATGCGCGGGGTCCGGCGGCGTTGCAGGCTCGCATGACCACCATCGGAATCATCGGCGCAGGCAACATCGGATCCCAGCTCGCACGGCTCGCCGTGCAGCACGGCCACCAGGTGGTGATCGCCAACTCCCGCGGCCCGGAGACCCTGACCGACCTGGTCGCGGAGCTCGGCGACCAGGCCCGTGCAGCGACCCGCGACGAGGCTGCTGCCGCCGGCGAGATCGTCGTCGTGACCACCCCGCTCGCGGCGATCGAGACGATCCCGGTCGAGCCCCTCGTCGGCAAGGTCGTGATCGACACGAACAACTACTACCCACAGCGCGACGGGCACATCGCGGCGCTCGACGACGAGACCACCACCACGGCCGAGCTCCTGCAGGACCACCTGACCGGCGCCCACGTCGTGAAGGCCTTCAACCACATCGGCGCCGCGGACCTCACCGGTCACGCCTCCCCCGCCGGCACCCCCGACCGTCGTGCGCTCGTGGTGGCCGGGGACGACGCGGCTGCGAAGGACACCGTGGCCGGGCTGATCGACCGGTTCGGGTTCGACGTGGTCGACGCCGGACCGCTCGCCGAGGGCTGGCGCATCCAGCGGGACACCCCCGGGTACGGCCCGCGCCTCACCGCCGACGAGCTGCGCGGGAAGCTGGCCGAGGCGAAGCGGTACCGCGACCAGTAGGCGCGCAGCGGCCCGAGTCTCGGGGCCGCGCGCCCGAGACTCGGCGCCGGCGACAGTTCTCGCGCCCGCGAGCCCGAGAACTGTCGCCCAGGCCGAGTCTCGGGCCGGACCCCGGCCGGGCGCCGGCCGGGCGCCGGCCGGCTCAGGCGCCGTCGAAGATCACCGTCATCTCGGCGAGGTCGTCCTCCGAGGGCGTCCACGCCGTCCCGGCCTCGGCGTTCTGCACGATCTGCTCGGGCTTCGTCGCGCCCGCGATCACGCTCGACAACCCGGGCTGCGCCAGCAACCACGCGAACGTGGCCTGCAGCATCGTGACCTCGCGCGCGTCGCAGAACCGCTGGAACTCCTCGACGATCGCCCACGGCGCGTCGGCGAGCACCTGCGGCTTCGCCGTCGTGAGACGCCCGTCCGCCGGCCCGCCGTCCTTCGTGTACTTGCCGGTGAGCAGTCCGTTGTACAGCGGGAAGTACGGCAGGAACCCGAGGGCGTAGGCGCGGACGGCGGGCAGGACCTCGTCCTCCACGCTGCGCGCGAGCGGGCTGTACTCGTTCTGCGCGGACACGAACGCGGTGGTGCCGGCGATCGACGCCGTCAGCTCGGCCTCGGCGATCTGCCACCCCGCGAAGTTCGAGTGGCCGATGTAGCGGATCTTGCCCTCGCGGACGAGGTCGTCGAGCACCGAGAGCGTCTCCTCGATGCTGGTCACGTCGTCAGGCCCGTGCATCTGGTAGAGGTCGATCCAGTCCGTGCCGAGCCGCTTGAGCGAGGACTCGACCGCCAACCGGACGTACCGCCGCGAGCCGCGGACACCCCAGTCTGGCCCGTTCGCGCCCCGCATGTCCATGCCGAACTTCGTCGCGAGCACGACCTCGTCCCGGCGGCCGGCGATGGACTTGCCGAGCAGCTCCTCGGAGAGCCCCGGTCGCCCGCCGTAGACGTCCGCGGTGTCGAAGAGCGTGACGCCGGCGTCGAGGGCCGCGTGGACGACGGCGTCCGTGCCCTCCTGCGTCTCGGTGAACGTCCCGGGCCGGCCGAAGTTGTTGCAGCCGATGCCGACGGTGGAGACGACGAGCCCTGACGGCCCGAGCGGGCGGTGTTCGATTCCGGTCATGCGTCGACCGTACCGGCGACCCCGGAACTGGGGCTGCGACGAGCGCACCGGTTCCGGTTAGAACTGACGATGGATCAGCCTACGGAGGGAGCACCGCAGTGGCGTCGCATCGCATGCCGGACGAAGACCGGCCGCGTCGAGCGGTCCCCGCGTGGGTCACGGCACCGCCGGAGGGCTCCGCCACGCCGGCCTCCGCCCCGTCCGTGGCCGCCGACGGCCTGGAGGCGCGTCCCACCCCCGCCGCACCGGCCCCGGTCCCCGAGACGGCCGCGCCCGGCGACGCGCTCCCCACGGTGCCGTCGGCCCCCGCCCTGTCCGAGGACGACATCGTCGTGCCCGACTACCCACCGCAGGAGGAACTCCTCCCGCCGGCACCGACCTCGCCCGCGGTGCACACCGTGCCGTTCGACACCGCAGCCACTGCCCCCACCCCGGTGTCGCCGATCGACGCCGCACCCCCTGCCGCGGCCGTCCCCGCGGTCCCCGTGGTCGGCCAGCCGCGGTTCTCGGTGCCGGGTCTCGAGCACGTCGTCGTCGCCGGCAGCGTCCCCGAGCCCACCGGACCCATCGGCTACCGCACCCCCGCCCGGTTCGCCCGGCAGCAGGCTCCGCTGGCCGCGCCCGCTCCGGCCCCGTCCTTCGACGCCGTGATCGCAGCGCCCGCCGCCGCGCCGACCACTCCCGCCACGGTCACCGGCCCCGCCGACGACCACGTCGCGTCCCCGGCGCCGGACGCACCGACCACCGAGGCGAGCGTGTCCGAGGTGGCCGAGCCGGGCCTCCAGACCGACGCCACGCGACCGCGGGGGCCGCTCGTCGGCGCCACGCCGGGTGCGCTCCTCGGCGCCGTCGCCGGACTGGCCACGCTCGGGCTGGCCGCCTGGTGGTTCCTGCAGCCGGCGACCGTGCACGGTGTCGGGCTGGCGCTCGGGGCGGTCGCGGTCTTGGTGTCGATCGTGACGCTGCGCAACCGCGCGGCGACGTGGCAGCGGCCGATCGCGCTCCTCGGGGCCGTGCTCGGCGGCGTCGGGACGCTCGTGCTGCTCTGGGCCGTGGCGTCGGCGGTGCTGCCCGCGGCCGGGGTGACGCTCCCCGACCTGACCGGCACGGGGACGGCACCGACCCTCGCCCCGTAGATAGGGCGCGCCCGCCCTGCCGCGCGCGTCCGGCCGCCCGTTCGCGCACCCGTTCGCCCGTTCGCGCACCCGTTCGCTTCGTGAGCAGAAATGGTCGGGTCCGCCCCACCGACCCGACGATTCCTGCTCACGAGATCGTCGAACGGGCCGCCCGTGCTCGCACCGTGCCCCCGCGCGCCCGCGCGCCTCCGCGCGCCGCGCTCACACGGCGCGGACGACGCCGCGGGACAGGATCGCGTTCGTCAGGGCGTCGATCGGTTCCCGCTGCACGGTCGGGTTCGCGATGAGGACGTAGTCGACCGCGGGCAGGTCCGGCAGCCCGAGCCGCTGCGACACCTTCACGAGGTCCGCCGGGATGAGCGAGTGCGGGAACACCGCGACCCCGATACCCGCCCGGACGGCCGCGAGCACCCCGTTCACGTCGCGGGTGTTGCAGGTGATCCGCCACGTGCGCCCCGCGGCCTCGAGCGCGTCGATCGCCATCTGTCGGCTGATGCTCGGCGCCTGGTACGCGATCAGGGGCACCGGTTCGCCGGGTTCGAGGGCGATGCCGTCCTGCGCCATCCACACCATCTGGTCGGTCGCGACGCGTGTCCCCTCGGCGGACTCCCCCGCCGTCTGCTTGATGAAGACGAGGTCGAGCTGCCCGGCGTGCACCCGGCGGAGCAGTGGCGAGGACTGGTTCACGGTGAGCTCGAGGTTCACCTGCGGGTGCAGCCGTCGGAAGTCCCGCAGGATCCGCGGCAGCTGCGTGATCGCGAGGTCGTCCGCGGCCCCGAACCGGAGGCGCCCACGGGTCGCAGCACCCGAGAAGTAGGCGTCGGCGGTTGCGTGCGCCGCGAGGATCGTCCGCGCGAACCCGGCCATCGCGTCCCCGTTGTCGGTGAGCGCCACGCCCCGGGTGTCCCGGGCGACGAGGGTCCGCGACACGGCGGTCTCGAGCCGCCGCACGTGCTGGGAGACCGTCGGCTGGCTGATCCCGAGCCGGGCCCCTGCCTGGGTGAAGCTGCCCGTCTCGGCGACCGCCAGGAAGGTCTGCAGCAGGACCGGATCGAGCACGGCGCACCCCGTTCATTCGACATCGCAATGGACTGATAGCCACCATAGGGGTGTCGAATGACCCGGGGCCACGTAGTTTCGATGGGGTACCACTTCCGCAGCCGACGTCCGGAGATCCCCCACCGTGAGCGCGTCATCGACGACCCTCCCCCCGCCCACCGAACCGCTCCCGATCCAGGCCACCCGACCTCCCTGGCGACACACCCTCATCGCCCTGTCGGTCCCGAACTTCCGGCTCTTCACCGCCACCAACCTCGTCGCGATGACCGCGGGCTGGATGCAGCGGATCGCACAGGACTGGCTCGTCCTGCAGCTCACCGGGTCCGTCGCACAGGTCGGCATCACGGTGGCGTGCCAGTTCGCGCCGATGCTCCTGTTCGGGCTCTTCGGCGGGGTGCTCGTCGACCGCTTCTCGAAGCGCGCGCTGATGATGATCACCCAGGGCTCCTTCGCGGTGCTGTCCGCGCTGCTCGCCGTGCTCACCCTGACCGGGGTGGTCCAGGCGTGGCACATCTGGGCGATCGCCTTCGTCGTCGGCATGGTGACCGTGATCGACAACCCCGCACGGCAGGTCTTCGTCACCGAGATCGTCGGACACGAGCACCTGCGGAACGCGATCAGCGTGAACTCGTCGGTGTTCCAGCTCGGCGGCATGATCGGCCCGGCGCTCTCCGGCGCGCTGCTCGTCGCCGTCGGAGCCGGTTGGTCGTTCGGTGTGAACGCGATCGCCTGCGTGGCGGTCGTCGTGACGCTCGGCTTCCTGAAGGTCTCGGAGCTGCACCGGACGCCGCCGGCACCACGGAGCAAGGGCCAACTCGTCGAGGGCCTCCGGTACGCCGTCCGCAAGCCGACCATCATCGTGCCGGTGATCCTCGTGGCGTTCTTCTCGGTCTTCGCGTTGACGATGCCGGTGCTGCTCTCGGCATTCGCGTCGCAGGTGTACGACGTCGGCGCGGGCGGGTACGGCGTGTTCAACTCCGCGGTCGCGATCGGCGCCCTCGTCGGGGCACTCCTGTCCACCCGGCGTGCGACCGTCCGGCTCCGCACCATCGTCGGCGGGGTGTTCTGGACCGGACTCCTGCTCGTGGTCTCGGGGTCGATCCCGGCGATCGCACCGTTCACCGTCGCGCTCGTCGCCGTCGGGATGTCGCAGCTGCTGTTCCAGACCGCGTCGAACTCGCTCGTGCAGCTGTCCTCGAACGTCGCGATCCGCGGCCGCGTGATGTCGCTCTACGTGCTCGTGCTGCTCGGCGGTCAGGCGATCGGCGGCCCGCTCATGGGCCAGGTCGTGGACCACTTCGGCGCCCACGTCGGCATGGTGGTCGCCGGCGGCGTGCCGGCCGCTGCCGCCGCCGTCGTCGGGCTGGTGCTCGCCCGCCGTGGCGGGCTCCACCTGGCGGTCCGGATGCGGCACCACATGCCGGTCCCGTCGATCGTCGGTCACCGCTGACGGCCTGGAGGCGCGGGGCGGGCCCGCCCCGCGCCTCCCGTCCGCCCTGCGGATACTGCGGCACGCGCCTCCCGTCCGTCCTGTGCCTCCCGCGGCCCGCGCCTCCGCGGTGCCCGCTGGACCCGGACCACGAAAACCGCCTGGAACCACGAAATTCCGTGGTTCCAGGCGGTTTCGGTTGTGCGAGAGCGAACCGCGCCGGGTCAGTACGCGACGCCGAAGCGGGCGCGGTGGTGCGCCGGGGACGCGATCTCGTCGACGAAGGCCAGGGCGTAGTCCTCGCCGGAGATGTCCGAGTTGCCGTCGGCGTCGGTGAGCAGGACCTCGTCGGTCGTGCGGTAGGTGCCGCGACGCTCGCCGGGGTTGTACCCACCGAAGGCCGCGGCCGGGCTCACGTAGAACCAGTCGACCTCGGTGTCGCTCGCGCGGAGGGCGTCGAGGATCTGCGCGTGGCTCTTCGCCTCGCCCTTGAACGCGTCGGGGAACTCGGCCGAGTCGAACAGGCGCGGGCCGCCCTCGGCGACGAGCAGCGAACCGGCACCGCCGACGATGCCGAGGCGTGCACCGGCCGAGGCCGCGGCGTCGACGAAGTGCTGGAACTTGTCCTTGAGCTCGCTGCCGTCCGCCTGCACCGCGTGCAGGGCGACGACGATGACGTCGGCGCCCTTCGTGACCTCGGCGACGAAGTCGGCGTCGAACGCGTCGCCCTGCGCGAGGGTGAGGCCCTCGGCCGGCTCGAGCTTCGAGGTGTCGCGCGCGACGGCGGTGACGGCGATGCCGCGGGACAGGGCCTCGCGGGTGATGGCGGAGCCGGCGTAGCCGGTGCCACCGAAGACGACGATGTTCGTCATGGAGCTTCCTTTCGTGGAACGTTGACACTCACCGTACAAGCGTTACTCTCTTTGAGTAAGTAGGCACCTCACGGTGCGTAACGGAGGCTGTAGTCATGTCCGCACTCGAGTACACGCCCTACGCCGCCGACTGCCCGTCGCGCCAGCTGCTCGACCGGATCGGCGACCGCTGGAGCGTCCTGACGATCGGCACGCTCGCCGACGGTCCGGCACGCTACTCCGCGATCGCCGGGCGGGTGCAGGGCGTGTCGCAGAAGATGCTCACGCAGACGCTACGGGCCCTCGAGCGGGACGGTCTCGTCACCCGCACGGTGTTCCCGGAGATCCCGCCGCACGTCGAGTACGAGCTGACCGACCGCGGCCGCTCGCTGCGGAAGGTGCTCGAGCCGCTCGAGGACTGGGCGACCTCGCACATGGACGACGTCGCGGTCTCCCGCGAGGAGTACGACGCGCGAACGCGCTGACGGCGTGGGGATGCCGCGCGCGCGGCCCCGTGCGCGGTCGCTTCGTGCACGGGCGCACTCGGGGCCACTTCGTGAGCAGAAACCGTCGAGTCGGCCACGCGCACCCGACGATTGCTGCTCACGATCGTCGGGCCTGCGGGACGCGCCCGGAGTTCGGGCGCCGGGCGTACGACGCGCACCGCGTCGAGCACGGGCGCACTCGGGGCCACTTCGTGAGCAGAAACCGTCGGGTCGGCCACGCGCACCCGACTATTGCTGCTCACGATCCGGCACGGGAACGCCACGCACGACCACGCACGACCCCGCACGCGCCCGCGCTCCTGAACGTGCCCGGAATCCCCACGTGCTCGTCGTGGTTGCCTGGGGACATGCGTTCAGTCGTCTACACCACGCCCGGAGCCAGCACCGTCCTCGAGCTCGTCGAGCGTGACCGTCCCGAGCCCGGCCCCGGCGAGGTCCGCGTCCGCGTGGTCGTCTCCGGCGTGAACCCGACCGACTGGAAGGCCCGCGCCGGCGGCACGTACGGCGACGCCCTGCCCTTCCCCGAGATCACGCCGAACCAGGACGGCGCCGGAGTCGTCGACGCGCTCGGCGAGGGCGTCACGGGACTGGCCGTCGGTGACCGCGTCTGGCTCTACATGGCCGCCGCGAGCCGCCCGACCGGCACCGCGCAGGAGTACACCGTCGTGCCGGCCGCCCGCGCCGTCCCCCTGCCCGACACGACGAGCTTCGACGTCGGTGCCTCGCTCGGGGTCCCGGCGATGACCGCACACCGAGCACTCACGACGCACGAGGACGGACCGGACCGCCTCACACCGGGCGCACTCTCCGGCCGGACAGTGCTGGTCGCCGGAGGTGCCGGAGCGGTCGGGCACGCCGCGATCCAGCTCGCCCGCTGGGCCGGGGCGACCGTGATCACCACCATCAGCTCGGACGCGAAGGCGGCCCTCGCCACCGCTGCCGGCGCGCACCACACCGTGAACTACCGGTCGGAGGACGCCGCGGCACGGATCCGCGAGATCGCTCCGGACGGCGTCCACATCGTCGTCGAGGTCTCGATCCCCCAGAACGCCGGGCTGGTCGCGGACGTCCTGGCGAACCACGGCGTCGTCTCGATCTACGCGAACAACGGCGGCGACGACGCGACGATCCCGATCCGCCCGAACATGAGCATCAACGCTCGCTACCAGTTCCTGCTGCTGTACACGATCGGCGACGACGCACTGGCCGCAGCGGCCGAGGACGTCACCGCGGCGTTGCACGACGGGGTCCTGCCGGTCGGCGAGGCCGCAGGGCTCCCGCTCGTGCGGTTCGCGCTCGAGGACACTGCGGCGGCACACGACGCCGTCGAGGGCGACGCCGTCGGCAAGGTGCTCATCGACGTGTCCGCCGGATGACGTGCGGGGTGGTCACCCCACCCGATCAGCGGGCGAGCCGGGCCGCGATCCGCGCCTCGATCCGGCGACGAGCCGCCGCACGCTCACGTTCGATGTTCGCCGCGATGACCTCGAGGTCTTCGTAGTCGGCGTCGGTGGTGTCGTCGGTCCAGTTCGGGGTGTACACCCGTGAACGTCCGAAGGGCCTCGGTTCGGGGGTCACGATGGTCATGGGTGGATCGTACGTCGAGCGTCCGACAAATCGCGTGAGCATCACGGGCCCTTCCGAGGGTTGCGGTCCCGTTCCGGGGACGAGTAGGTGAGGGAGAACGCCACCGCCATGAACGCCGCGACCACGGCGACGTTCTTCGCGTCGAGGTCGGTGAAGGCGTCGGTCGCCGGCGAGTCGACGGTCAGCATGCCGAACGAGTACTCGTGCGACCGGATGACGACGGAGACGTACGACCGGTAGCGGGGCTCGAAGCCCGGCAGGTCCTCGTCGACGTCGACGTCCGCCGTCCGGTCCCCGACCACCCTGGGCGCACCACCGACGAGCACCCAGTCGAGGTTGCGGTCCCCGTAGGGCGTCCCGGCGCGGAACACCCCGGCGGTGTCGCCCGCGCCGCCGTGTCCGATCGGCTCGAGCGCGCGCAGGTCGGCGGAGAGCTGGTAGACGTTGGCGCGGACGTCCGGGACCTTGGGGAGCAGGTAGAACGCGAGGGCCACCGCGACCCGGTCCGCGAACGCCGGCAGTTCGCTCCGCCGGTCCCGCCGCCGGAGCTCGGTGAATCGCACGAGCCGGCTGGCGAGCTGTCCGAACGCGTACCGGACCGCCGTCCCCTGCTCGAGTTCGACGGCCGCGTAGTCGTCCTCCGCCGCCGCCCGCGACGACTCGGCACGGCGCGCCCGCACCACCTGGACGACCACCGCCGCGACGAGCACGACCAGTCCGAAGACCACGAGCCACAGCCGCACCGCGGGGGTGGCGACGAGGTTCGGCAACTGGAACGCCGCCGTCGGCGCAGCCGCGACGAGGATCGGCCACACCACCGCACCGATCCGCCCGGACCGTGTCCGGCGTCGCTCTCGTTCCTGCCCCATGCCTCGACGGTAGGGCCTGCCACCGACGCACACGGAGTTGTCCACAGGCGCTCGACGGGTGACGGATGTTGTCCTCCGCAACGCCGACTTGACCCCCGAACAGGGGGCGCGCACGATCTGTCCATGAAGCAGCGAACGAACCTCAAGGCCCTCGCGTTCACCGCGACGGCAGCCCTCACCCTGCTCGGCGGTGCCCTCGGCGCCACCTCGGCGAACGCCGCCACGGCCTCGCCGCAGGTCATCGGCGGCGAACCGGCACCGAGCACCCCGTGGGAGGTGCAGCTCGTCTTCCAGCAGGGCGGCACCGACTCCTTCGGGTGCACCGGCGAACAGCTCAACGCGTCGTGGGTGCTCACCGCCCAGCACTGCGTCGACGGCACCACCGCGATGAACGTCTACCACTCGAACAGCACCAGCAACCGCGGCACCGCCACCCCCGCCGACCGGCTCTACTCCGCGCCGTCGGGCGACATCGCGCTCGTCCACCTCCGCACGCCGAAGACACTGTCGTCCTACGCGCAGCTCGACCTCGGGTTCAGCGCGAAGTCCTCCGGCACCGGCACGATCCTCGGGTACGGCAACCGCGCGAACAGCGTCCCCACGACCGGGCTCTACCAGGCCAGCGTCAACCTCACCGGCCGCTCGACGGACGCCTACGGCGGGACCGCCCAGCACGTCACCGGCGTGTCGGGCGCCTCGAACCACGGCGACTCCGGCGGCGCCCTCGTCGTCAACGGCAAGGTCGTCGGCGTCTGCTCGACGGGCGACGTGGCCGACCCCGGTGCGAACACGCACGCCGGCTCGAACTACGCCGTCCTCGCCCAGTCCGCCAGCTGGATCCGGTCCACCGCGGGCGTCTGACCCAGCCGGCCCACCGTCGGACTGGAGGCACGGGGCGACCCCGCCCCGCGCCTCCAGTCCGTCAGGCGGTCGCCGCCACGGCGGCACCGCCGCCTGGTAAGCATGACCAATGACCGACGTCTCCACACCCGCGCCCGGAACCAGAGCACTCGTCCTCGGGGGTGGCGGCGTCGCCGGCATCGCCTGGGAACTCGGGGTGCTGTCCGCGCTGCAGGACGCCGGGGTGGACCTCGACGCGGCCGACCTCGTGGTGGGCACCAGCGCCGGCAGCGTCGTCGGCACCTTCGTCCGGTCCGGGGGCGTGCAGCAGGCGTACGACCAGCAGCACGCCGCCGTCCCCACCACCTACGAGGAACCCGTCGCCATCGCCGGCGAGGACTTCCAGCAGCGGGTCGGCGCCGTCCTCGAGGGCGCGACCTCGGACCAGGACGCCCGCGCACGACTGGGGCTCCTCGCGCAGCAGACCACGGCGGGGCAGACCGACGACGAGCGCGTCGCGACGTTCACCGAGACGCTCACGTCGACCGAGTGGCCCGCGAAGCCGCTCGCCCTGACGACCATCGACGCGACCGACGGCACGTTCCGGGTGCTCACCGCCGCCGACGACGTACCGCTCCCCCGTGCCGTCGCCGCGAGCTGCTCGGTGCCGCTCGTCTGGTCACCGGTCGGCATCGAGGGCCGTCCGCACTACGACGGCGGCCTCCGCTCGGCGACGAACGCGGACGTGGCCGCCGGGTACGAACGCGTGCTCGTCATCGCCTGCGGCCCCGAGGGTCCGTCCCCGCTCGGACCCTGGCTCGATGTGGCGGTCGAGGGGCTCCGGGCCGGCGGCAGCTCGGTCGAGGTCGTCGTGGCCGACAGCACGGCGCAGCAGGCGTTCGGCGCGAACTCGTTGTCCCTCGCCACCCAGGCCCCGTCCGCCGACGCCGGTCGGGCGCAGGGCGGTGCCGTCGCCGAGGGGATCGCGGCGTTCTGGGCGTGATCGTCACCCCGTGCGGGTTCTCCACAGATCCGGCGTGACCGGTCACCCGCTCGGGTCCCGCCGATAGCGTGGGGGCATGACGACGCCGTTCTCGGACCTCGACCAGTACACCGCCCTCCCCCGCGTGGACGGGCTCGCCGTGAGCCCGGACGGCTCCCGGGTCGCGCTCACCGTGAGCGTGCTCGACGCCGAAGGCACCGGGTACCGCCGGTCGGTCTGGGCGGTGCCCGGCCCGTCGTCGGAGCGCACCACGGACCCGGTGCGACTGACCCGCTCGACGAAGGGCGAGGCCGGCGTCTCGTTCACCCGCACCGGTGACCTCCTCTTCGTCTCCGGTCGTCCGGACGGCGAGGGCGACGAGGACTCCGACGCAGCACAGCTCTGGCTCCTGCCGGCCGCCGGTGGCGAGGCACGACCGGTCACCAGGCTCGCGGGCGGTGTCGGTGGGGTGCTCGACACCGCGTCCGCCGCGGACACCGTCGCCGTCACGGCCGCGCTGCTGCCCGGGGCGGGCACGGACCGCACGGGTGTGGTCGCCGCGGACGCGGAACTCCGCGGGCGCCGGAAGGACCGGAAGGTGCAGGCGATCCTGCACGAGACGTACCCGGTGCGGTACTGGGACCACGACCTCGGCCCCGACGAGACGCACGTGCTGACGCTCGACCTCGGTGCGCTGCGGGAAGCGCCGACGACGCCTCCATCCGGCGACGACGACGCGCCCGCCTACCCCGCACACCTGCCGCCACTCACCGACCTGAACCCGGCACCGGCGCGCTCCCTCGAACACGTCGGCGGCGTGGTCACCCCGGACGGCTCGGTGGTCGTCGCGGCCGTCGCCGTCCAGGAGGCCCGGGGATCGCGCTCGACGCTCGTCGCGTTCGACGTCGCCTCGGGAGCACGCACCGTGCTGTTCGACGACGACGCGGTGGACCACGAGCTCCCCACGCTCAGCCACGACGGACGCACGCTCGCATGGGTGCGGACGCCCCGCTTCACCCCGCAGGGCGCCACGCAGCAGGAGGTCTGGGTCGCCGACCTCGACGGCACCACCGTGTCCGGGGCCCGACGCATCGCCACCGAGTGGGACCGATGGCCGACCGAGCTCGTCTTCGCCCACGGCGACGGGTCGATCCTGGCGACCGCCGACCAGGACGGCCGAGCGCCGGTCTTCAGCATCCCGGTCGACGGGGGCCCCGTCGTGCAGCTGACCCACGACGACTGGGCGTACTCGAGCCTGCGCGTGGCGGCGGCGAGCGGTGCGATCGTGGCGCTCCGTGCCTCCTGGCAGGCGCCGCTGCACCCCGTGCAGATCACCACCGACGGCACGGTCACCCCGCTCGCGACGCCCGCTGCGCTCCCGGACGTCCCCGGCCGGATGGAAGAGGTCGAGACGACGGCCGCCGACGGCTCCCGGGTGCGCGGCTGGCTCGTCCTGCCGCCCGCCGACGCCGGCGACGGGCCGTACCCGCTGCTGCTCTGGATCCACGGCGGACCGCTGAACTCCTGGAACCAGTGGTCGTGGCGGTGGAACCCGCAGCTCGCCGCGGCCCGTGGCTACGCCGTACTGCTGCCGGACCCGGCACTGTCGACGGGGTACGGGCTCGACTTCATCAACCGCGGGTGGAACGCCTGGGGGCAGGCGCCGTACACCGACCTCATGACGATCACCGACGCGGTCGTCGCGCGTGACGACATCGACGAGACCCGCACCGCGGCACTCGGCGGATCGTTCGGCGGCTACATGGCGAACTGGGTCGCCGGGCACACCGACCGCTTCCGCGCGGTCGTCACGCACGCCAGCCTGTGGGCACTCGACCAGTTCAACGGCACCACGGACATGTCGCAGTACTGGCAGTCGATCTTCGACCAGGACGGGATCGAGGCGAACGACCCGCACCGGTTCGTGGCCGACATCACGTCACCGATGCTCGTCATCCACGGAGACAAGGACTACCGGGTGCCGATCGGCGAGGGCCTCCGGCTGTGGTCCGAGCTCGCCGAGCACCACGCGGCCGCGGACGGCACGATGCCGCACCGGTTCCTGTACTTCCCGGACGAGAACCACTGGGTGCTCAAGCCGCAGCACGCGGTGGTCTGGTACGAGACGGTGTTCGCGTTCCTCGACCAGCACGTGCGCGGGGCGGAGTGGCAGCGGCCCGAGCTCCTCGGGTAGGCGGAGGCGGCGGCGTCGGGCAGGGCTGCCGGCCGGCACTGTCCGGCGTTGCCGGGCGGTGCCGCCGGCCAGCTCCGCCGCACGGCGCTACCGCCAGGCGGTCCGCCGTCCGGCGCTGCCACGTCGCCTACACGAACGCTGCCTGGCCCGTGATCGCCCGCCCGACGATGAGCGTGTTGACCTCACGCGTGCCCTCGTACGAGTAGATCGCTTCGGAGTCAGCGAAGAACCGCGCGACGCCCTTGTCGAGCACGATGCCGTTGCCGCCCTGGACCTCGCGGCACCATGCCACAGTCTCGCGCATCTTCGCCGTCGCGAACGCCTTCGCCAGCGCCGAGTGCTCGTCGCCACCGGTCCCTGCGTCCTGCATCGCCGAAGCCTGAGTGCACAGGGCGATCGACGCCGTGATGTTCCCGAGCGACTGCACGAGGCGGTCCTGCACGAGCTGGTGCGCCGCGATCGGCTTGCCGAACTGGATCCGGTTCCGGGCGTAGTCGAGCGCGGCTTCGTAGGCGCCGACCGCGATGCCGATCGCCTGCCATGCGACCTCGGTCCGGGTGAGGCGGAGCACTTCGGCGGTGTCGCGGAACGACGCACTTCGCTGGAGCCGACGCGACTCGGGCACCCGGACGCCCGTCATCACGATGTCGGCGTTCTGCACCCCACGAAGGGCGATCTTGTCCTCGATCTTCGTCGCGACGAACCCCGGGGTGTCGGTCGTGACGAGGAAGCCCTTGACCTGGTCGTCCGCGACGTCCTTCGCCCAGATGACGACCACGTCCGCGAACGTGGCGTTCCCGATCCAGCGCTTCTCCCCGTCGAGCACCCACGTGTCGCCCTCTCGCCGGGCCGTCGTGCGGAGCCCGCGTGCCGAGTCGCTGCCGGACAGGGGCTCGGTCAGGCCGAACGCCCCGACGAGCTCGCCGGAGGCCATCCGCGGCAGCCACTCCTGTTGCTGTTCCTCGCTGCCGGCCACCGCGATGGAGTTCATCGCGAGGCCGGACTGCACCCCGATGAACGTCGCGACGCTGGCGTCGACGCGGCCGAGTTCGAGTGCCGCCCACCCGCGGTAGACCGCCGAGTTCTCGAACTGCCGCACGAGCGGGACGCCGGCGCCGTACATGCCGAGCTCCGCGAGCGGCTTGATGACCTGCATCGGGAACTCCGCCCGTGCCCAGTACCCGTCGGCGATCGGGCGCACCTCGGATTCGAGGTACGTGCGCAGCCGGCCGAGCGACTCGCGCTCCTGGTCGGTCAGTCCCTCTTGGAACCGGTAGAAGTCGGATTCGAGGAGCGCGGGGGTGGCCGTCGTCAGTGACATACACTGATCGTGCATCATTCTGGGAAACGTTGCAAGGGAGGGGCGCGTGTACACATCAGACTCTGCGCTGCGCGCCTTCCGGGAGGCCCGCCACACCTTCATCGCCGGCTCACGCATCGACATGGGAACCCTCGCCGCCACCCTCGGCGTGGACCGCACGTCGCTGTTCCGCTGGGTGGGGAACCGTGACCGGTTGCTGTCCGAGGTCCTCTGGTCGCTCGCCGTCCCCACGCTCGACGCGGCTGCCGCCGCGGCCGCCCCCTCCGGCGCCGCGCGCATCGTCGACGTGCTCGACCGCTTCACGGCGGACCTGATCCAGGCGCCCTACTTCCGGGCCTTCCTCACCCGTGAGCCCGCGCGGGCGCTCCGCCTGCTCACCACGACCGAGAGCGACGTACAGAGCCGGTTCGTCAGCCGCGTCACCGAGCTCGTGACTGCCTCGTTCGATCCCTGGCCGTTGTCCGCCGAGGAGCTCGCACGGCTCCTCGTCCGGATCTCCGAGTCCTTCACGTACGCCGACCTCATCTCCGGCGAGACACCCGACCCGGTCCGGGCACGGGCTGCGTTCGAGTACGTGCTCCGCCCCACCACGACGGCCGTCGCTGCCACGGCCGTTCCCGTCCCCTCGACAGGAGACCGATGACCATCGCCGACTACCCCTTCGTCCGGACCTACCCCACGCGGTGGAACGACAACGACATGTTCGGGCACGTCAACAACACGATCTACTACAGCGCGATGGACAACGCCGCCACGTACTGGTTCCGCCAGGAAGCCGGGCTCGACCCGTTCACGTCGGAGTGGATCGCCGTGCTGGTGTCGTCCAGCTGCCGGTTCGTCGAGTCAGCGGTGTGGCCGGACGTCATCGAGGTGGGGATGCGGTCGAAGCACCTCGGGAACACGAGTCTGTCGTGGGAGTTCGGCCTGTTCCGGCAGTCCGACGGGGCGCTGCTCGCGACGGGCGAGTTCGCGCACGTGATCATCGACCGCGAAGGTGCCCGACGGCCCGTTCCCCTGCCGGACTCGCTCCGCGCACTCGTCACCGCCACGATGACCGTGCCCGTGCACTGACCGGCGAACAACGGACGTGCGCTCGAACCACGCAATCGCACGGTTCGAACGCACGTCGGATGTGCGGCGCCACGCGGCACCACGGAGGTCAGCGCCGGCACCGCTGCCGTCGGCGCCGACGGTAGTCCCGGTCAGCCCTTCAGCGCCGCCAGTTCGAGGTTGATGTCGTCCGGGTCCTGCACCGACAGGATGACCATGCCTGCGTCGCCGAGGTCGGTGACGTCGCCGTGCTCGACGCCGGCCGCATCCAGTCGTGCAGCAGCGGCGTGCAGGTCGTCGACCGAGCCGACGACGAAGCTGACGTGGTCGAGCCCGACGGTGTCCGGATCGAACCGCTGACCCGCCGGGGCGACCGGCCGGAGCCCGAACACCTGGTCGCCGAGCTGGAAGACGCTGCCGCCGTAGAAGCGCTCGCGGTCCTCGCGGACGCCGGGCTCGTCGACCTGGTCGCTGAAGTCGATGGCCGGTTCGGTGCCGAGCAGCTGCTGGTAGAACGCCTTGCTGCGGTGGATGTCGGTCACGGTCACCCGGACGTGGGCGAGGGCGGTGGGTCGGGCGAACGGTTCGGTCACGGTTGGTGCTCCTCAGGACGTGGCCGGCAAGGTCCGGCTCGCCACCGAGGCAACGCCGCGCGCCTGACCGCGACCCCAGCGCACGCGGCGTCCGGACAGCGGGCCGCGAACCGACCCGCTCGAGACGAACCACGAATCCGACGTCGCACCGGCCCGAGCGGGTGGTTCGACGTCGGATTCGTGGACCGAGTGGGTAGCCGGCGCGGCGGCGCGGCGCGGCGGCGCCGGCGCCTAGATCAGCGCGTCGGTCAGGTGGTTCGGCGTGCCGAAGCGATGAGCCGTGATCGACACCGCCTGCTCGCGGAGGAACGGCAGCATCTCGATCCGACCGGCCTCGGTGACGGGCTCGCCGTAGACCGCCACGTCCGGACGCCCACCGATCGCCGTGTACAGCGCCGACACGTCCCCACCGATGAGCCGCACCCGCGTCGAGGGCCCGCTCGCGACCGCCGAGGCGAACGCGGCGTCGGAGTGCGACTCCGTGAGCGACCGGACGTTCGGCAGCGCCCGCACGGCGGAGGCGACGGACGCCGGCAAGGCTGCCGCGGTGGACACGTCGATCGTCGTCCCCGCCCGGACCGAGGCCGCGATGACCCGGACCAGGTCGGCGACGGCATCCTCAGCGGCCGACCCGGCCGACCCGGCCGACGCCAGCCGCACGTGCACGGCGGGGAACGGCAGGTAGCGCGCGATGTTCCGCTCGGCCGTCAGCGCCGACACGTCGGTCGCGGTGCCGAACAAGGCGTTCCACGCGGACTGGTCCGACGCCACGGCGCGGTCGAGCGACTCCGAGGACGCCCCGGCAGCGCGCACGAACGCCGAGACCGGACGCGACACCGCGGCACCGACCGACTGCGACGCCACAGCGGGCGACCAGGACCCGAGCCCGAGCAGGTAGTTCACCCCACCCGCCTTCGTCCCGGCACCGACAGCGGACTTCTTCCAGCCGCCGAACGGCTGGCGACGCACGATGGCTCCCGTGATGCCCCGGTTCACGTAGAGGTTGCCCGCCTGGATGCGGTCGAGCCACGTGCCGATCTCCGAGGGGTCGAGCGAGTGGAGGCCGGAGGTCAGGCCGTAGTCGACCTCGTTCACGATGTCGATCGCCTCGTCGAGGGTCTTCGCCGTCATGACCCCGAGGATCGGGCCGAAGTACTCCGTGCGGTGGAACGCCGAGCCGCGCTGGACTCCCTGGCGGACGCCCGGGCTCCAGAGCTTGCCGGTGTCGTCGAGCTTCCTGGGCTGCACCGCCCACGACTCCCCCGCGCCGAGCTTCGTCAGCCCGTCGAGCAGCTTGCCCGCGGCGGGCTCGATGACCGGACCCATCTGCGTGGTGGCGTCCGTCGGGTAGCCGACGGTGAGGGACGACACGGCGTCGATGAGTTGCGAGCGGAACCGGCGCGAGGTGGCCACGGAACCGACGAGCACGACGAGCGAGGCGGCGGAGCACTTCTGCCCCGCGTGGCCGAACGCCGACGCGACGACGTCCTTCACCGCGAGGTCGAGGTCGGCCGACGGCGTCACGATGATCGCGTTCTTGCCCGAGGTCTCCGCGAGGAGCGGCAGGTCGGGGCGGAACGACCGGAACAGCTCAGCGGTCTCGTATGCGCCGGTGAGGATGACCCGGTCGACGAGCGGCGACGCGATGAGCTGCTGCCCGAGGTCGTTCTCGGAGACCTGCAGGAACGCGAGGACGTCGGCCGGCGCACCGTGCGCGTCGAGGGCGGTCTCGATGATCGATGCGAGGACCGCACCGGAGCGCTCCGCGGGCGGCGCCGGCTTGAGCACGACGGCGGACCCGGCGGCGAGCGCGGCGAGGGTCGACCCGGCGGGGATCGCGACCGGGAAGTTCCACGGCGGCGCCACCAGGGTCAGGGCCGCGGGCGTGAAGGACGCACCGTCGACCTCGTCGAGCGACGCGGCGAGCGAGCCGTAGAAGTGCGCGAAGTCGATCGCCTCGGACACCTCGGGGTCGGCCTGGTCGATGGTCTTGCCGGTCTCGGCGGCCATGACCTCGACGAGGGCGGCACGGTTCGCCTCGAGCGCGTCGCCGACGGCGTGCAGCACCGTGCCCCGCGCGGCGCCGGACCAGCTGCCCCACTCGGCGCCCGCGGCGCGGACGCGACCGAGGACGGTGCCGAGCGTCGTGGCGGAGTCGATCCGGGCCTCCTGGACGGCCGTGACGCCGAGCGTCGACGACCCGACGCGCGCGGTGATTGCGGCGCCCCACGCGCGGAACGACGACACGGACGGGTCGGTGTCCGGCGTGTTCTCGAAGTGTCCGACGCCCGGACGCTGCACGGCCGCGTAGCGGTCGGCCACGCGGTGCGAGTCCGGGGCGAGCAGCCCGCCGGGCTCGGCGAGCGGCGCGAGCGAGGCACGGAACCGCTCTTCCTCGCGCGCGAACAGCGGCGGCGACGACACGAGGGAGAACACCGCGGACATGAAGTTCTCCTGCGACGCCCCTTCCTCGAGGCGACGGATCAGGTAGGCGATCGCGACGTCGAACTCACCGGGGTGCACGACGGGCGTGTAGAGCAGGAGCGACCCGACGGTCTTCCGCACGGCGGCGGCCTGGCCCTGCGCCATGCCGAGGAGCATCTCGAACTCGATGCCGTCCCGGACGCCGCGCTCGCCCGCGAGCAGCCAGGCGTGGGCGACGTCGAACAGGTTGTGGCCGGCGACGCCGACACGGACGTTCTCGACGCGCTCGGGCGTGAGCGCCCAGTCGAGCACGCGCTTGTAGTTGGTGTCCGAGTCCTGCTTGGTGCGCCAGGTGGCGAGCGGCCAGCCGTGCACCGAGGCCTCGACCTGCTCCATCGGCAGGTTCGCGCCTTTCACCAGACGGACCTTGATGCCGGCGCCACCGCGGGCACGGCGTGCTGCGGACCACTCCTGCAGCTGCTCCATCGCGGCGAGCGCGTCGGGCAGGTACGCCTGCAGCACGATGCCGGCCTCGAGCCCGAGGAACTCCGGCTCGTCGAGGAGCTTCGTGAAGACCGCGATCGTCAGGTCGAGGTCCTTGTACTCCTCCATGTCGAGGTTGATGAACTTCTGCGGCGACGCGGCCGCGGCACGGCGGAACAGCGGGCGGAGCTTCTCGATGATGTCCTCGACGGCGTGGTCGAACGCCCACGGGGAGTGCGGGTGCACGGTCGAGGAGACCTTGATCGACGCGTAGTCGACGTCGTCGCGGGCGAGGAGCTTGTGCGTGCCCTCGAGCCGGCGCGCCGCCTCGCCCTCACCGAGCACGGCTTCCCCGAGCAGGTTCACGTTGAGGCGCACGCCGTCGCGCTTGATCTTCGCGATGGCGGGCCCGAGCTTGGCGTCGGTCGCGTCGACGATGAGGTGTCCGACCATGTTGCGCAGGACGCGGCGCGCGATCGGGACGACGACCCCGGGCATCGTCGGCGCCATGCCACCCCCGAGCCGCACGAGCCCGCGGAGCGCGGCGGGCAGGAAGCCGGGTGCGTTCGGCGCGATGGCCCGGAGCTTGCGTGCCGCGACACCGAGGTCTTCCGGCCGGACGACCCCGTCGACGAACCCGACGGCGAAGTCCAGCCCCGCGGGGTCGGCGAGGACCCCGGCGAGCTGCTTCGCCGAGCCGTCGACCGGGTGTGTCTCGGCTTCGGCGAGCCACTGCCGTACGAGCGCGACGGACTGGTCCGCGAGGGCGTCGTGGTCGGTGGCGGGGTGCTCGTGCAGGGTCGTCATGGGTTCAGTGTGGATCGCCGTATCCGGTAGCGGAAGCAACGGTTCGTTACGGGTACCCGGAAGCTGAACTACAGTGTCGTCGTGCTCGATGTGCGCCGGCTCGTCCTCCTCCGCGAACTCTCGATCCGAGGCACGGTCGCGGCCGTCGCCGAGGCGGTGAACTTCACCCCGTCGGCGGTCTCGCAGCAGCTCAGCACCCTCGAGCGCGAGGCGGGCGTGCCCCTCCTCCGCAAGGCCGGGCGGCGGTTGCAGCTGACCCCGCAGGCCGAGGTCCTGGTGCAGGCGGCGGGGCACGTGCTCGACGTCCTCGAGCAGGCCCAGTCGCAGGTCGAGGGCACCATGCCGACGGTGCAGGGCCGCATCCGGGTCGCCGTCTTCCAGTCCGCGGCACTCGCCCTCATGCCGAACGCACTGCACGCCATGGCGACCGAGCACCCGGACGTCCGGGTCGAGATGGTGCAGCGCGAGCCGGAGACGGCGCTCCACGAGACCTGGGCGCGCGACTTCGACATGGTCATCGCCGAGCAGTACCCCGCGCACGCGGCACCGCACCTGCCGGGTCTGCGGCGGGCGGACCTCACGACCGACGCCGTCCGACTCGCCCTGCCCCCGCTCGACACCGCGCTCGCCCCGGTGTCGTCGATCGAGGACGCCGAGGCGCTGCCGTGGGTGATGGAGCCGCGCGGCACGGCCTCGCGGCACTTCGCCGAGCAGGTGTGCCGGCGCTGGGGCTTCGAGCCGGACGTCCGCTACGAGACCGCCGACCTGCAGACGCAGATCCGGCTCGTGGAGTCCGGCAACGCGGTCAGCCTGATGCCCGACCTGATGTGGACCGGGCGCACGACCACCTGCCGGCTGGTCGAACTGCCCGAACGTCCGCGGCGGACCATCTTCACGGTGGTCCGTGCCGCCGGTTCGACGTCCCCGGCCGTCCGCGCGCTCCGCGCGGCGCTCGAGGACGCCGCAGCGGCGGTCGGCGACTGAGCCGCGCGCCGCGAGCGCGCAGGACCGGATCGATGGTGCGCAGGACCGGACGGGAGGCGCGGTTCCGGCCCGCCCCGGGCCTCCCGTCATGCGCTTACCCCCAACCCAGGTCACATTCTGATCACTGACGGTGTGTCCGCGCGCGTGTACCCCTACGATCCGAATGAGCCGAGGACTCTCGGCAGATTCTTACGATCCGGCACCCGACCGGACCTGAGCACATGGGGGAACACGTGCGCCGTAGCACCTCCACCGTCCGACGCGCCTGCGCCGTCGGCACCACCGTCGCCCTGATCGGTCTGACGACCGGCCTGGGCGTCATGTCCGCCACCGCGGCGTCCGCGGCGACGGACCCCGCGGTCTCGCAGCAGACCGGCTCCTCGCAGGGCGCAGCCGGGACCGACGGTCAGACGTCGGACCCCAACGCCGGCACCGGAAACGGCACCGCCGCCGACACCGGCACCACCGACACCGGCTCCGGCACCGGGACCGCGGGTTCCGACGCCGGCAGCACCGGCACCCCGGCGGACACCGACACGACCGCGCCGGGCACCGGCACCGGCACCGGCTCGGAGGGCACGACGGGCTCGAACGGCGACGCGACCAACGCGGGCACCACGGGCGCCGCGAACAACCCGGAAACGACGAACTCGGGCGCGGGCAACCAGGGCACCCTGGCTGCTCCGGCCGCCGCGACCACCGTCCAGATCACCGGCACGGCCCGGGTCGGCTCCCTCCTGCAGGCGAAGACGACCGGCTACGCCGGCCCGCACACCTACGCCTGGACGCGCGACGGTGACGACACCGTGCTGTCCACCGACGACTCCTACACGCTGACGACGGCCGACATCGACCACGTCATCACCCTCACGGTCACCGACACGGCCACGGAAGTTGCCACCTCGGCGAAGACCGACAAGGTCAGCGAGGACGTGCGGTTCGCCGACAGCGAGACGAACACCGACGAGGCGCCGTTCGCCATCACCGCGGACGCCGGCGTCGCGTACTCGCACTCGTTCGCCGTGGTCGCGGGCAGCGGCACGGTCAGCTACTCGGTCGGGTACACCTACCCGGAGGACGCCGACCCGGAGGACGGCGGCACCCCGTCGGACTACCTGCCGGACGGCGTCACGCTGAACGCGAAGACCGGTCTGCTCAGCGGCACGTCGACGACCTCCGGGAGCTACGACTTCACGATCGTCGCGTCGAACGGCACCTCGACCGCGACCGAGTACGTCGAGGTCACCGTCAACCCGGACGTCGCCGTCGGCGTGCTGGCCTTCGCGGCCGACGCGACCACCGACGACGTGCTCAACGAGACGAAGGCGTCGAACGCCTGGATCATCGCACCCGACGGATCGATCACCACGATCCACCGCCCTGCGGACCTGGAGGCGGAGCCCACGTTCGAGGAGGGTGGCCAGCCCACCGTCAAGCAGGGACAGTCGCTCTGGGTCCAGGGCTACGCGGTCGACCAGTACGGCAACACCACCCAGGACTACGACGAGGAGACGGGCGACCTGCCCCGACCGGTCGTGACGAGCGACGTCGCCAGCGACCAGATCGCCTGGGACGAGGACGAGTACGCGACGAAGATCACGTTCCCGCACGCCTCCACGCACACCATCACGGTGGCGCAGGACGACGTGTCGGTGTCCTTCCCGGTCACCGTCGTGCCGACGGCGTCGACCGTCGCGGTCGTGAAGCCGCTCGCCACGGGCCGTCAGCTCGCCTACACCGGCACCGACGCGACGGGCGCCCTCCCCTGGGCCCTCGGCTTCGTCCTCGCCGGCGCCGGCCTGATCGGTGCACGCACGCTGCGCCGCCGTCGCACCCAGGACTGACACCCCAGACGCCTCCCGTCCGTCGCGTGCCCGCGCGGTGGACGGGAGGCCCGGCTCGGCCCCGTCCCGCCCCTCACCGGCGCGGCGGGGCCGTTCCCGTCACCCGGCGGGCGTCGGTCGGTAGCGTTGGGGCATGCCCACGCTCCTGCACATCGACTCCTCGGCCGACCTCGCCCGCTCCCGCTCCCGCGCACTGACCGCCGCCTTCGCCGACGCCTGGCGTGCACGCGGCCCGGAGTACACCGTGGTCCGCCGCGACCTGCACGTCGACCAGCTCCCGCACCTCGAGGCGTCGGCGCTGCACTGGGCAGCCGCGGACCGCACGGCCGACGAGGTCGTCGCGCCCGAGGCCGACGCGCTCCGCCAGGAGGTCATCGACGAGCTCCTCGCCGCCGACGTCGTCGTGGTGGGTTCCCCGCTGTACAACTACTCGGTGCCGTCGACCCTGAAGGCCTGGATCGACCGCATCCACATCCCGGGAGTGCTCGCCGGCGACGTGCAGCCGCTGGCCGGTCGTCCGGTCGTGACGGTGGTGAGCCGCGGCGCCACCTACGACGTCGGCACCCCGACGGAGGACTGGGACCACGGTTCGCCGGTCCTGCACCTGATCCTCGGCACGGCGCTGGGCATGAAGACGTACCCGGTGACGGTGAGCGCCACGCTGGCCGATCGGCTGCCGGACCTCGCTCCGCTGGCCGACCACGCCGCCGCCGAGTTCGCCGACGCGAAGACCACCCTGGAGCGCCTGGCCACCACCCTCGCCTGACCCGGGGGCCGTCAGGCGGGCCGGACCTCGTCGGCGCGGCCGAGCAGGTCGGCGTGGAAGGCCGTCTGCGTCAGGGCGCTCGCGAGCAGGAAGCCCGTCATCGACTCGATGCCGCCGCTGAACGGCACCCGCGACGCGACCTCGTAGAGCGTCGGTTCGTGCAGGACGTCCAGGGCCTCGGCGACGTGCCGGGACCGGTCCTCCCGGTGCCGGGCGAGCGTCCGGGCACGGGTCACGACGTCCCGGAACCGGTACTCGTGGCCGGGGCAGACCTCCAGGTCCTGGTGCGCGTCGAGCCGTCCGAGCGACGCCAGGTACGCACCGAGCGGGTTCGTCGCGGTCCGCCCGCCGAGGCCGATCCCCGGGTTGATCCGCGGCAGCACGTGGTCGCCGGTGAAGAGCAGCCCGTCGGCCTCGTCGACGAAGCAGCAGTGTCCCTCGGTGTGGCCGGAGGTCAGCAGCGTCCGGATCGAGCGTCCGGCGACGGGGAGGCCGTCGCCGTCCTCCAGGAGCACGTCCGCGAACGGCGCCGCGGCCCGGCCGAGCCCGATCCGACGTCCGCTCCCCCAGGCCTCGACCACGCCGGCCCGCAGGTGCGGCGGCACGCCCCACGTCGCGATGTCCGCGTCGTTCGCCACGGCGTCCGCGCGCTCCCGGCGCAGCGCCTCGACCTCGAGCCGGTGCATGGCGACCCGCGCACCACTCGCCCGCCGGACCGCCGCGGCGGCCCCGAGGTGGTCGGCGTGCAGGTGCGTGACGACCACGAGCCCGACGTCGTCGAGCGACCGGCCGATCGTCGCGAGCCCCTCGCGGAGCGCCACGAGCCCGTCGTCGGACGTCCACCCCGGGTCGATCAGGGTCAGCCCGCCGTCGGAGCCCTCGACGACGTACACGAGGGTGGCGTCCGGCACCCCGAACCGGAACGGGACGGCGAGGGTCCAGATGCCGGGGCGGACCTCCTCGACGGGCGGCAGGACGCCGTCGCGGAGCGCGGCGGCCTGCACGGGGCTGATCGGTTCCGGTGCCGGCGCTGCCGACGGTGGCACGGTCGTCACGCGACCACCCTAGTGAGGCGACCGGCGGGGCCGGGCCGCACCGCGCCTCCAGGCAGTCCGACGCGCGGACGCGAGTAGACAGGCCGCATGGAGATCGCACCGATGCTCGCCAAGGCCGTCACCACCGTCCCCGCACCCGACAGCGTGCGGGGCGGGCTGCGGTACGAGCCGAAGTGGGACGGCTTCCGGGGCATCGTGACGATCGACGGCGACGACGTCACGATCGGCAGCCGCGGCGCCAAGCCGTTGACCCGGTACTTCCCCGAACTGGTCGAGGCGTTCCGGGCGCAGTTCGGCGGCCGCGACCACCAGGTCGTGCTCGACGGCGAGGTGGTGCTCCGTGCCGGCGAACCCGGCGCCGAGCGGCTCGACTGGGAGGCGCTCTCGCAGCGCATCCACCCCGCTGCCTCGCGGATCGCCAGGCTGAGCGCCGAGACGCCGGCGCAGTTCGTCGCGTTCGACCTGCTGGCCGTCGACGGCACGGAGCTGCTCGACCTGCCGTTCGACGACCGTCGCGGCCGACTGGAATCACTGGCGTCGGACCTCGTCGACCCGCTGTTCGTCACCCGCACCACGCTCGACGTCGACCTCGCGCGCGAGTGGCTCACCACGTTCGAGGGCGCCGGCCTGGACGGCGTCGTGGCGAAGCCCCGCGCGAAGCCGTACGAACCGAACAAGCGCACGATGCTGAAGGTCAAGCACCACCGGACCGCCGACGTCGTCGCGATCGGGTACCGCGTGCACAAGAGCGGCAGCGGGGTCGGGTCGCTGCTGGTCGGGCTGTACGGCGAGGACGGGGAGCTCCGCCAGGTGGGCGGCGTGTCCGCCTTCACCGACGAGCGCCGGGCCGAGTTGGTCGACGAGCTCGACCCGGTGGTGCTCCGGGACGCGGACGGGAGGCCCGTCACGGGTGCCGGGGAACGGTCGCGGTTCTCGTCGGGTCGCGACACGTCGTTCGTCCGGCTGGCGCCGGAGCGCGTGCTCGAGGTGCGCTACGACCAGATGGAGGGCGACCGCTTCCGGCACACGGTGCAGTTCGAGCGGTGGCGGCCGGACCGCGAGGCACGGTCGTGCGGGTTCGACCAGCTCGAGGTCCCCGCTGCCTACGACCTGCGCGACGTGCTGGTGTCCGATTGACGCGTACGCATGGAAGTAGTTAGGCTAACTAGTAACTTGGTGGCACGGCAGCAGCCACCTCGAGGGACAGGGAGCGGACATGATCATCGACGGCATCAGCGACGCCCACCGCGGCACCTGGTCGCGGTTGACCCGCCTGCACACGGCGAGCGTCACCCTGCCCACGCAGACCACCCGCGTGGCCGACCCGAAGCGCCGCGTCGAGGACACCAGCGCCGCGTAGGCCGCCTGGTCCGCTAGTCGGTCGCGCTCGGCTGCTTCGCCCGCGACGGTTGCACACGTGGCGGTTCCCCGGGCATCTTCGGGAAGTCCGGCGGGAACGGCATTTCGCCCTCGCCGTTCTCCAGGTCGCGCTCCCACCACGCCAACAGGGGCTCGATGCTCCCGTGCTCGGCGTGCATGCCCTCCCACGGGTCACCCGTGCTCGCGAGTCGATCGGGGACCGTCCGGACCGTGAACGCGGTGGGATCGGCACCGTCGAGCTCGTCCCAGGCGATCGGCGTGGACACGGCGGCGTTCGCGAGTGCACGCGGGCTGTAGGCGCCCGCCATCGTCCGGTCGCGGTTCGCCTGGTTGAAGTCCACGAACACCCGCTGGCCTCGCTCCTCCTTCCACCACGCCGTCGTCACCCGGTCCGGCATCCGCCGTTCGAGCTCCCGTGCCGCCGCGATCACCGCGTGCCGGACGTCGAGGAACTCGTGCTCCGGGTGGATCGGCGCGAACACGTGCAGGCCGCGGTTGCCGCTCGTCTTGATCCACGACGTGAGCCCCACCTCGTCGAGCACCTTCCGGAGCTCGTGCGCGATCGGCACGGTGTCACGGAAGTCGGTGCCCGGCTGCGGGTCGAGGTCGATCCGGAGCTGGTCCGGGTGGTCGCTGTCCTCGGCACGGGACGCCCACGGGTGGAACACGACGGTGTTCATCTGCGCCGCCCACACCGCGACGGCCGGTTCGTCGACCACGAGCTGCGGGTGCGCCCGGCCGCTCGGGTAGGTGACCGTGACCGCGCGGACGTAGTCGGGTGCGCCCTTCGGCGGGTTCTTCGAGAAGAACTGCTCGCCGTCGACACCGCCCGGGAATCGCTGCAGCGAGATCGGGCGGTCGCCGTTCGCCGCGCCGAAGGCATCGCCCACGGTGACCAGGTACTCGGCGAGGTCGAGCTTGGTGATCCCCTGCTCCGGCCAGAGCACGCGCGAGGGACTGCTGATCCGGACCTCCCGGTCCCCGTGCGGGCCGGGCACCGTCAGCGTCGTCGCTTCGCTCGCCATGCAGCGGAACGTACACGGGGCAGGATGGACGGGTGACGGCGTACCTCGGGGTGGACCTGGCGTGGGGGCTCGGCTCGGAGCGGAAGCCCGCGAACGAGACCGGTCTGGTGGCGATGGACGCCGACGGCACGATCGTCGACGCCGGGTGGGCCCGGGGCGTGGACGCCGTCACCGACTGGATCGTCGCGCACCTCGGGCCGCGCTCCCTCGTCGCCGTCGACGCCTCCCTCGTGGTGACGAACCCGACCGGGATCCGCGAGGCCGAACGGCAGGTCGGCCAGCGCTACGGCCGGTGGAAGGTCGCCGCGAACCCGACGAACCTCGCCTCCGCGGCGAGCGCCGGTGCCCGGCTGCTCGACCGGCTGACCGACCTCGGCGTCGGGTACGTGTCGTCGACGGCCGCGATGCGGGAACGCACCGGCCCCGTGGCGTTCGAGTGCTACCCGTACACGACCCTCGTCGGCGTCGAGGAACTCGGGTACGACGACGAGCGGCCCCGGTACAAGCGACTCGACCTGCGGGTCCCGGCTGCGGTCGCGCGCCAGCGTCGGGCCGAGGCGTTCGACGAGCTCGTCCGACGGATTCGGGAGACGCCGCTCGACCCGCCGCTGCACCTGGATTCGCACGCGCTGACGGCGGAGTTGGCCGTGCTCTCCGGCATCCACGGGCCGACGCACAAGCACCGGGAGGACCTGCTCGACGGCGCGCTGTGCGCCTGGACGGCCGCGTTCTGGGAGCGGCACGGCGACCAACGCGTGCAGATCCTGGGAGGCGACCCGAGCCTCCCGTCCGACCCTGTGGACACGGCGGGCCGCCGACCCGCCGTCGTGGCGCCCGCGCGCCCGTCGCAGCGGCGGCCCCGCGGATAGGCTGCACCGGTGACCTCGACGACCGAACCCCTCCGCATCGGGCTGGTGTCGCTGCACACCTCCCCCGGCGACGAACCCGGATCGGGCGAGGTCGGCGGCATGAACGTCGTCGTCCGGCACCAGGCCGAAGCCCTCGCCGACCGCGGCCACCACGTCGACATCATCACGCGCCGGTCGTCGCCGACGCAGCCGGCCTCGGTGTCGCTCGTGCCGGGCGTCTGCCTGCGGTTCTTGTCGGCCGGACCCGCCGAGCCGGTGCCGAAGGGCGAGCACGATGCGTTCATCGAGCCGTTCCGCCACGAACTCGAGCAGCTCGGCCCGTTCGACGTGCTGCACTCCCACCACTGGTTCTCCGGTGCGGCCGCGCTCCCCGTCGCCCGCGAACGAGGCGTCCCGCACGTGCAGTCGTTCCACTCGATCGCCGCCGATTCCGACACGCCGCTGTCCGAGGGGGAACGGCCCGAGTCCGCCGGACGGATGGCCGGTGAGCAGCAGCTCGCCCGCGAGTCCGACGCGGTGGTGGTCGTGTCCGCCGCCGAGGCCGAGACCGTCCGCACCCGGCTCGGCGGCGACGGCGCCCGCGTCTGGATCATCCCGCCCGGCGTCGACGGCTCCGTCTTCCGTCCGACCAGCGGCGCACGCCGCGCAGCCGTCCCGTACGTCGTCGCCGCGGCGCGCGTCCAGCCGTTGAAGGGCCTTGACCTGGCGATCGAGGCGATCGCAGGCATCAGCCAGGAGGCCCGCCCCACCCTCGTCATCGCGGGCGACGCCTCGAGCGAGGCGGGCGACTACGTGGACGAACTGCGTCGGCTCGCCGCCGCGCACGGCATCGCCGACCGCGTGACGTTCATCGGTCCGCAGTCCCGTGCCGACCTGGCGTTCCTGTTCCGCGGCGCGGCAGCCGTGCTCGTGCCGTCGCACTCGGAGACGTACGGGCTCGTGGCGCTGGAGGGCTCGGCGTCCGGGGTGCCCGTCGTGGCCGCCGCTGCCGGTGGGCTGCGGGAGGCCGTGCTCGACGGCGAGACCGGCGTCGTGCTGGAGTCGCGGGACCCGGCGGTGTGGGCGGCGGAGATCGAGCGGATCCTGACCGATGGGTCGTACGCGGCGGGGTTGGCGGCCGCGGGGCGGGAGCACGCGGAGCGGCTGAGCTGGGAGCGGTCGGCCGAGGGGCTCGAGGACGTGTACCGCAGGGTCCTCGGTCGGTCGTGACGGCGTTCGACGGGTTCTGGGCGGCGCTCGACGCCGTGCCGGTCGCGGACGACGCCGAGGCGCTGTACGACGTGTCCTCGGCGGCGGGGCGGCTCCGACGGGAGAACCTCGCGCGCTACCTCGACCGTGTCGGCTCCGGGACGGACATGCTCCTCGTCGCGGAGGCTCCGGGGTGGCGGGGCATGACGAACACCGGTGTGCCCTTCACCAGCATGCGCGAACTGGGTCCGGAGTACCTCGTGCCGCCGGAGCCGACCGCGCCGTGGGAGGCGTCGTCGCGGGTCGTGCACGCGGCACTGGCCGACTGGCGCGGGCCGCTGCCCCTCGCGTGGGCGGTCTTCCCGCACCACCCGTTCGCTGCGCCGGACCGGCTGACGAACCGGACGCCGCGGCCGGCCGAGGTCCGGGACGGTGCGCCGGTTGCGCTCGCGCTCCTGGAAGCCCTCGGGGGTGCTGCTGGCGGGGGTGCGGACGACGGTGTGGGCGTCGGTTCGGGCGGCGGTTCGGACGTCGGCTCGGGCGTCCGCGTCGTCGCCGTCGGGCGGAAGGCGCAGGGTGCGCTGGCGCTCGCAGGCGTCGACGCCGTCGCGGTGCGGCACCCGGCGCAGGGCGGTGCCGCCCAGTTCACCGAGCAGCTGCGCGCCCTGGACCGCTAGGCGGAACGGACGTCGACGCCCTTCGCCGCCAGGCGTTCGGCGACGTGTGCGGGCAACGGCGCTGCCGCGTACACGGTCGTGAGCGCCGGGAGGTCGAGCACGTCGTCCCAGTTCTGCGGGTCGTAGCGGTCGTCCGAGCCGTCCCACCCGGGGTGCACGTCCTGCAGGACCTCGAGGTCGGAGTCCACGCTGAGCTCCGTCACGAGGGACAGCTGCGACGGGAGCAGTTCGAGGTCGTCGTAGTACTCGCGGGCCCGGTCGTCCTGCCCTTCGACGTCGAGGTCCTCGTCGGCGTCGTCCTCGCTCTCGCCGTCGTACGGTTCGAGCACGTCGAGGTCGTAGCAGAGCACGTCGAGCACGAGCAGTTTCGCGTTGAAGTCCGCGAACTCGACGGCTTCCTCGGTGGTCCTCGACTCGTCGTACATGGGTCGTCAGCGTAGCCGTCGGGCCGGGGTCCGTCCGGGGTCGCGTCGGAACGCGCACAACACGAGCGTGTTGCGATCAGCGGGGAGCTTCCTGTGAAGGCGGACAGATTGGTGTCCCCCGGAAGAGGCTGACGCATGGCCACCACCAACGAAGCGCGCCCGAAGACCGAGCAGCCAGAGCTCAAGCGGGTCATCGGTCCGAAACTCCTCCTGTTGTTCATCGTCGGGGACATCCTCGGCACGGGTGTCTACGCCCTCACCGGCCAGGTCGCGGCGGAGGTCGGCGGAGCAGCGTGGCTCCCCTTCCTCATCGCGTTCGCGGTCGCCCTGCTCACCGCGTTCTCCTACCTCGAACTCGTGACGAAGTACCCCCAGACCGCCGGCGCCGCCCTGTACGTGCACAAGGCGTTCGGCATCCACTTCGTCACCTTCATCGTGACGTTCATCGTGATGTGCTCTGGCATCACGTCGGCGTCCACGGCCTCCCGCGCGTTCGCCGCGAACCTCGGCGCCGGCTTCGGGCTCGAACTGCCGAACGGTGTCGTGATGCTCATCGCGATGGGCTTCATGCTCGCGGTGATGGCGATCAACTTCCGCGGGGTCAGCGAGAGCGTGAAGACGAACGTCGTGCTCACCCTCGTCGAGCTGAGCGGTCTCGTGATGGTGATCCTCATCGGCTTCTGGGCGATCGCCGGCGGCAACGCGGACTTCTCGCGGGTGGTGATGTTCGAGACCCCCGAGGACAAGACCCTCCTTTTGTCGGTGTCCACCGCGACGTCGCTGGCGTTCTTCGCGATGGTCGGGTTCGAGGACTCGGTGAACATGGCCGAGGAGACGAAGGACCCGTCTCGGATCTTCCCGAAGGTGATGCTCACCGGCCTCGGGATCACCGCCGTCATCTACGTGCTCGTGTCGATCTGCGCCGTGGCGGTCGTGCCGATCGGTGAGCTCGCCGGCAACGAGACGCCCCTGGTCACCGTGGTGCAGACCGCGGCGCCGGACTTCCCGATCGCCGACCTGCTGCCCTTCATCTCGATGTTCGCCGTCGCCAACACCGCCCTGATCAACATGATGATGGCATCCCGACTGCTGTACGGCATGAGCAAGCAGGGCGTCCTGCCCGGCTTCCTTTCCAAGGTCTCGCCGACCCGTCGCACCCCGTCCACCGCGATCGTCTTCACCACGCTGATCTCGCTGCTGCTGATCGGCTGGGTCTCGCTCGACCCCGACTCCCCCATCGTCGTGGTCCTGGGCGGCACCACCTCACTCCTGCTGCTGTCGGTGTTCGCGGTCGTGAACCTGTCCGTGCTCGTGCTGCGGCGGGACAAGGTCGGGCACAAGCACTTCCGCGCGGGCGTGGTGATCCCGGTGATCGGTGTGGTCACCTGCCTGTGGTTGGTCCTGCCGTTCTCGTCCGGGCGCGACCCGCAGCAGTACGAGATCGCCGGTGCGCTGCTCGCCCTCGGTGTGCTGCTCTGGATCGTGACGTGGTTCACGCACGGCCGGAAGCGCACCGACAAGGCGCCGACCGGACTGGTGACCGAGCCGACGACGGTGCAGCGACAGCCGCAGGACCACGTCGACGCGCGGTCCGATGACGAGGCCGGCCGGCGCGAGGACCGGGACGCCTGATGGACCCGGTGACGGTCATCTTCGCGATCTCGATCGGGATGGTGGTGGTCTGCGCGCTGTCGGCCGCCGGCTGGTTCCGCCGCCGCCGCTGACACCGCGCACACCGCTCACCTCGCTCACCCCCGATCGGGCGGTCGCGGTTCCCAGGCGGGGCACGTAGCCTCTTCGTGCTCCGCCTGACCCGCCCCGCCCGAGAGGACCCGCCATGCGCCGCGTCGGCATCACGCTCGCGTCGGTGTTCGGCGCGGGCGTCGTCGCGATCGGCATCGGTGTCGTCGTGGTCGTGGTCATCGCGGTGAACTCGCTGACCGGCGCCGCGAAGTCCGTCACCGCCGCGCCCACGTGCCCGGACGTCGCGTCGAAGACCATCGGCGGGATCGTGGTCCCCGCCGGCCCGGTGGCCGGCTTCTGCCAGGACCGGCTCGTGAACGCCGCGTACGTCATCGAGGCCGCACAGTCCCGCGGCATCGGACCACACACGCAGGCAGTCGGCGTGATGACCGCGATCGGCGAGTCCAGCCTGGTGAACCTGGACCACGGAGACGCCGCCGGACCGGACAGCCGCGGGCTCTTCCAGCAGCGGGACAACGGCGCGTGGGGCACCTACGAGCAGCGCATGGACCCGTACACGGCGGCGTCGATGTTCTACGCCAAGCTCGTCAAGGTGCCCGGTTGGAAGTCGATGACCCCGACGCAGATGGCGCACGCCGTCCAGATCAACTCGGACCCCGACCACTACGCGAAGTTCTGGCCGGAGGCGAAGGCCGTCGTCGAGGGCCTGACCGACCAGACCGTGCCGGACACCGCTCCCCAGGGCTGAACCACCGTCAGGAAGCCAGCGCGAGCGCACCGGGATCCGGGTCGTCCGCGTCGTCCGCGTCGTCCGCCTCGTCGACGTCGCGCAGGTCGTTCACGTCTTCGACATCGTCGACATCGTCCAGGGACACGATCGCGATGCCGCCGGTGTGCACCGCGACCTGTGCCCGGATCCGCACGCCGTGTTCGTCGAACGTGCACGCACAGGCGTCCACCCACTCCCAGTCGACCGGGAAGAGCCGTGACTCCCCAGGACGCTCCCACACCAGGACGACCTCGGCCGCGGCGACCTGCTGCACGATGTCGGCCGCGAGCGCCGCGAGGTCCTCGACGTGCTCGTCCGGCTGCCACGGCAGGTCCGAGATCGGCATGACGAACGACACCGGCACGGCGCGTTCGTCCAGGAACAGGACCCAGCACTGCCGGGTGATCGGCCGCTCGACGAGGGCGGTCACGAGGTCGATGACGTCGTCGTCGGTGCGGACGGAGGTGTGGATCAGGCGGTCGAGGATGTCGTTGTCTGGCATGCGTTCAGCGTCGCCGTGACGGGCCCCGGACCGCGGTGCGCCGGCCCGATCTGTGGACAGCGACACGAGAACGCACCCCTGTGGAGGAACACCCCGGCGAGGGGCCGCCTAGATGCCGTGCGTGATCGCGCTGTCCACCAGCAGGATCGCCCCGAAGAACACCGCCACCACCGCAGCGATCCCGACCAGGGCGAACGGCCACGACAGCCGACGCCGCACGAGCCGCAGCACGCAGACCACCAACGCGGCGACGAGCACGAGGGCGACGAGCACCGGCCCGACGTACACCACCGCACCGCCGAGGGCCTCGTCGCAGGAGTTGCCGGGAGCCGAGCACGACGAGAACCCGAGGGACAGGAACACGATCCCACCGCCTGCGACCACCGACTCGGCCGCCAGGACGACGAGCAGGGCCGTGGTGGCGACCACGTCCGCGACGCGACGGCCGCCGGCCAGGGGGTGCCTCGCCTCCCGTCCGAAGGCCGCCGGACCGGACCCGAGCGGATCCGCCACGACCGGCGCATCCATCGACGTCACCGCCGCCCGCGGGTCGACCACAGCGACGCGGCCACCAGGAGCGGCTGCCCGAAGAGGCGGCCGATGCGCTTGACGTCCGTGTCGAGGCCGAAGGCATCGCGACGGTTGAGCCACTGCGAGACGTTGCCCGGGAACACCGCGACGAAGAACAGGGCGACCACGGTGCCGACGAACCGGCGGCTGCGGCGCGGGGTGAGGACGAGCGCGCCGCCGAGGGCGATCTCCGCGACGCCCGAGGCCAGCACGGTGGTGTCCTCGTCGAGCGGGACGAACTCCGGGACCTGCGCGCGGAAGTCCTGCCGGGCGAACGTGAGGTGGCTCGTCCCCGCGAAGACGAGGGCGAGACCGAGCAGGACACGGAGGAAGGAACGCATGCCTCCATCGTGCCCGTCCGACGCCGTCGGCGTCCGGCCGGACCACGAACGGACCGGCGCGGTGCTCGCTAGGTTCGGACGCATGGGATCAGCCGCGCGGGACCACGAGCCGCCCGCAGCTCCGGCGACGTTCGCCGTCCTGCTCGGACCGATCGCGTTCTACATGGGGATCATCGTGCCCGCGGCGTCGATGTGGCGGCACGTGCTGCTCGGTGCGGTGTTCGGCGTGGTGTGCGTGCTGAGCGGCTGGCGGGCCCTCGCGATCGCCGGGCGTCGTCGTCGTGCCGTGCGGGTGTGGTCGTGGATCGGGATGGTGATCGGCGGGCTCGGGCTCGTGATGCTCGTGTGGCAGCTGCTCGTCATCGCGACCGGGGGCGCGTTCCCGCCGCCGTTCTGGTCGCCGTACGCGCACCGCTGACCGGGCGGGCGGCGGCGGGCGCAGGCGGCGGGCGGGTGCCGAGCTTCGGCTGGGCGGACAGATTGCGCGCTCCTGACGGCGGAATGTGTCCGCGGAGCCGAGCCTCGGCGAGCCCCCGGCCCGCCCGGCCCCGCCGGCCCGCCCGGCCCCGCCGGCCCGCCCGGCCCGCCCGGCCCGCCGCTGCCCGCCGCCCCGCTCACCAGCCGAGCGTGCCCGGCGCCCCCTTGAACGGCCCGACCACCTTCGACGTGATCCACCCGCCGTAGAAGTCGCCCGCCTGCGCCTGCACGACCTCGCCGCCGACCGCGCACGAGTCCATCGCCGAGGGGTAGATCGCCACCCGGTCCCGCAGCGACTCGTACCCGGGCTCCGGCGTCGGGTAGTTCCACGCAGCGCGACCCGCCACGACGCCGTCCCCGCCCACGACGTCGAAGTACCGCGCGCGCCCCTTGAACTCGCACATGCTCGACCCGTCGGCCGGCCGGAGCTCCAGATCGGCCATCGGCAGGTAGTACACCGGCGGGTGCGAGGTCTCCAGCACCCGGACGGCGTCCGTGGTGTCCGCGATCACCGCGCCGCCGAGTCGCACCACCACCCGGTCGTGGACGGGTTCGACGGCGGGCGGGCGCGGGTAGTCCCACACGGACTCCTGGCCGGGGGCGGGCTCGGTTCGGTTCGGTCGACGCATGGCTCCCGTCTACCCCACGAGCCTGCCTGGAGGCCCGGTGCTCGCCCGCCACGCCGCCCGCGCCCGGCAGGCGGCCGGCCGGGCACGCCGCCGACGGGGCACGCCGCCCGCGCGGGGTCCGTCGCGCGGGGTCCGTCGCGCGGCCCGAGCCTCGGCCCCGCGGACACCCTGCGGCTGCCGGGGCCCGTGCACTGTCCGCCCAGCCGAGGCTCGGCACGGCAGCGACGAGCAGGGCACCGACGAGCACGCGGCCCGCGCAGGGTGCAGAGTGGGCGCGTGACGACGACGACACGCACCCTGTTCCGACGGAAGCCGATCGAGACGATCGACGACGGCACCGAGGGCGAGGACGGCCTGAAACGGCACCTCGGCCTGTGGCAGCTCACCGCGATCGGCGTCGGGGGCATCATCGGCGCCGGCATCTTCACCCTCGCCGGCACGGTCGCGAACGGCGTCGCCGGCCCCGCCGTCCTGATCAGCTTCCTCGTCGCCGGGGTCGCCAGCGCCGCCGCAGCCCTCTCGTACGCGGAGTTCGCCGGCCTCATCCCGAAGGCCGGCAGTGCCTACACGTACGGCTACGCGGTGCTCGGCGAGATCGTCGGGTGGTTCATCGGCTGGGACCTGCTCCTCGAGTACACCGCGATCGTGGCGGTCGTGGCCATCGGCATCTCCGGGTACGTGGGCTTCCTCGTCGGCCAGTTCGGCATCGACCTGCCCGCATGGATGCTCGGCGCCCCGGGGACCGGTGACGGCCACGTGATCGACGTGTTCGCGATCCTGCTCTGCCTGCTCACCGCGTTCGTCCTGACGCGCGGAATCCGCAGCGCCGCCCGGTTCGAGTTCGTCGCCGTCGGCATCAAGGTCCTGCTCGTCGCGCTCATCATCGTGCTGGGTGTGTTCCACATCAACAGCGCGAACTACTCGCCGTACTTCCCGTTCGGGTTCGGCGGCGTGATGACCGGTGCCGCGACGGTGTTCTTCGCGGTGTTCGGCTACGACGCCATGTCCACCGCCGCCGAGGAGTCCACCGACGCCCGCAAGCACATGCCGAAGGCGATCCTGCTGTCCCTCGGCATCGCGATGGTCCTCTACGTGCTCGCGACCCTGGTGCTCACGGGCATGCAGAAGTACACCGACATCGACCCGGAGTCGGGCTTCTCGTCGGCGTTCGCGTCGGTCGGGCTCGGCGGCGTGGCGAACGTCATCGCGATCGGTGCCATCGTCGGCATCGTGACGGTGCTCATCACCTTCATGCTCGGCGCGAGCCGCGTCTGGTTCTCGATGAGCCGCGACGGGCTGATGCCGAAGTGGTTCGCGAAGACCGACCCGAAGCGGCACGTGCCCACCCGGGTCACGTGGATCCTCGGCATCGCGTCGGCGGTGCTCGCGGGCGTGCTGCCGATCGGGGTCGTCGCGGAGCTGACGAACATCGGCATCCTGCTCGCGTTCGTGGTGGTGTGCTCCGCGGTGATCGTGCTCCGCTACCGTCAGCCGGACCTCGACCGGCAGTTCCGGCTGCCGTTCATGCCGGTCATCCCGGTCATCGGCGTGATCGCGTCCCTGTGGCTCGTGACGTTCCTGCAGTGGGAGACGTGGGTGCGCTTCGCGGTCTGGTTCGCGATCGGGCTGGGCGTGTACTTCGGGTACTCCCGCCGCCACAGCAAGCTCGCGGAGGGTCAGACCCCGGCCGCGTAGTGGTTCGCGACCTGCGTCGGCGTCAACACCGAGGTGTACACGGCGGCGAAGCGCATCGAGCCGGTGAAGTAGAAGTTCGCCGGCTGCCCGGGCCACCCGCTGACGGTGTCGTAGCCGATGCGCCAGTAGCCGGTGTAGTTCTCCGGCGTCGTGTACGCCGCGTTCGAGGCGACGAGGGCCCCGTCGGCGTACAGGCTCATGCCGGATGCGGCCGACATGGTGGCGACGACGTGGTGCCACTTGCCGTCGGTGTACGCGCTCGGTGAGGTGACGACCTGCGTCGTGCCGTTGTAGGCGCCGAAGACGAGCTGGCCGGCGGTGTTCAGGTAGACGGCGCGGTCGTGCTGCCCGGACGCCGCGGTCTGGCTGCTGCCGAAGCCGATGAGGAGCCCGCCCGCCACGGTGGTGCGGAACCAGACCTCCTCGCTGAAGGTGGTGGGGTTCTTCACCGAGGCCGGGGTGGCGACGAAGCTCGTCGACCCGTTGAGCACGTAGGAGCTGCCGGTGTCCCGCTTGCAGGCGTTCGGCGACGGGGTCGCGGCGGTCATCGAGCCCTGGTAGGTACCGTTCGCGCCCTTGCCCGACGAGTCCACGGCGGTGGTCGCGCCGGTGGCCTCGGTCAGCCGGTAGGCGAAGAGGGCGTTGCTCGCGTCGGCGGCGACCGCGGCGGTGCAGGTGAAGTACGGCGCGGTGGCGGCCGTGTTCGTGCGGTTCGCGACGGTCGCCGTGAAGGCCGAGCGGGTGAGGCCGCCCTGCGCGAGCAGCACGACGAGGCCGAGGGCGACGACGAGCACGAGCGCGACGACGCGCCCGTCCCGGAAGGAGCGGAAGGACCGGAGGGACCGGACGACGCCGATCGCTGCCTGCTTCATGCGGCACGCACCGTGTGCTCGCGGCCGACCCAGAGGCAGAGCACCAGCGGGACCGCGCACACCGCGAGCAGCAGCGCCCAGCCGGCCGGGTCGAGGTCGATGCCCGAGGACAGCTGGTAGTGGCCGTTCGCGGTGAGTTCGTGGATGGTGACGCGACCGACCTCGCCGTCGACGAGGTGCACGCTGTCGCTGCCGTGGCCGCTCACCCGCACGGGGAAGACGCCGGAGGAGATCACGGTCGCGGTGACCGAGTGCGCGGTCGAGGTGTTCTCGATCGTGGCGACGTTCACGAACGGCTTGAGGATGAACGCCGCGTACGAGGCGGTGAGCGCTCCCCCGGCGATGCGGAGCGACGCGCGGGTCACCCGGTCGGTGAAGGGGCTGGTGAGGATCCAGATCAGCAGGGTGCCGACGAGCAGGATCGGCGCGGCGCGGAGCACCCATCCGACGTGGGGCACCAGGGCGACGGGGGCACCGACGATCTCATCCTGGCCGAGGGTCCACGGGTCGGTGGCGCCGTTCACGTCACCGCGGGTGTGGATGCCCCCGTCGGCGTCGATGCTGACGATGCGGTGCGTGTAGGTGGTGCCCGGGTTCGCGGCGGTCCTGAAGGACACGATGTCGCCGACGCGCAGGGTGTCCACGCGGACGGGCTGGTCGACGACGAGCGTGCCGACCGGGACGGCCTCGCCCATCGAGGGGGTCTCGACGACGAACCAGCGCCCGCCGCCGGCGACGAACAGCATCGCGGCGACGAGCAGGAGGCCGGCGACCACGGCGGTCGACCAGGCGAGCAGGGTCTCGAGCGCCGTGGCCGGACGAGCCGTCAGTCGCTGCCGGGGCAGCACCCCGTGCAGCGAGATGGCGGCGGTCTGGCTCATGTGCTCTGCTCCTGTGGTGTGGGACTGGGGGGGGTGCGGGGCGGTACCTGGTCGCTCGGGCAGACCAGGTACCGCGCCGCGGGGGGTGGGGTGGTGGAACGGGGTGGGACGGATCAGGCGGTGAAGGTCCAGGTCATCGGCACGGAGGCGGCGAGTCCCTGGTAGGTGTTGCCTGCGCTGGAGTCGAGCGTGACCGCGAAGTTGAACGGGACGGACGCGCCGGCGGCGGGGGCGGCGGGCATCGTGAACGCCGAGGCAGCGGCGCCCTTGAAGCTGGCGAGCGTGCCGGAGAACACCGTGGTGGACCCCGAGGTGATGACGAGGTTCATCTTGGCGCACAGGTCGGTCGCGGTGCCGTTCGAGGACCCGTTGTTCGACTGCGTGCAGGTGGCGCCCGGGGTCAGCGTGAACGTGCTCGCGGCGGCGGTGCCGGTGTTCTTGATCGAGATCGCGGTGTTGACCGTGTTGCCCGGGGTCATCGTCGTGCTGCCACCGAACTTGTTGATCGTGGAGCAGGTCGCGGAGTTGGTCGAGACCGAACCGCCGTCGGTGCTGAGGCAAGTGACCGAGGCGCCGGCGTTCTGCTCCTGCATGATCAGGGTGCCGCTGCCGGCGGTGTTGCTGCTGTTGGTGATGCTCGCGGCGAACCCGGAGAGCGTCCCCGTGAAGGAGAGCGACAGCAGGACGGCGGCGAAGATGCCCGCGATGATCGCGACGGGAGCAAAGCGGATCCGCTTGAGCGGGGAGATGCGGTGCGAGTTGGACACGGGGTACCTCGATGTCGATGGGTTCATGATTCGCAATCTCGATGACCGGATTGCTCAATGATCAAGATAGCCAAGCATTCGCGGAGTTGCACGCAGTCGCCTGCCCCCAGTGCGGGGCACGAGGTCCGGCGCGCGCTGCCGGGCGGGCCCGCCGTTGTACGCTGCCGCAGGCGTCGTCGAACGAGAGGAGCAGCGCATGGCGGAGCAACAGGCCCCGGAACCGAGCGCGCTCCTGGCCGCGTTCGACGCCGTCGTCCGCGCCCAGACGAGCCTCACCGCCGAGCTGAGCCGTCGCGCCGGCATCCACGACTCGGCTCTGCGCACGCTCGTGCTCCTCAGCGAGACCGGGTACGCGACCCCCACCGAGGTCGCCGGCTATCTCGGGCTGACCTCCGGTGCGGTCACGAACACCACCGACCGGCTCGTCGACGCCGGGCTGGTCGAACGTCGCCGGAACCCGGCCGACCGGCGCGGGTCACTGCTCGAGCTGACGGCGGCGGGCGCCGACCTCATCGCCGATCGCCAGGCGCGCTACGCGGCAGCGCTGCGCTCGGTGGACGCGGCGCACGACGGACGGCTGCTCCCGGTGCTCGAGGACCTGGCGAACACCCTGCTCATCGGCGCCGTCGACGCGCACGCCGACACCCCGACGGACTGACCGGACGCCGGCGGCCCGCCGACCACTCAGGCCCGGCTGACACGCAGGCCCGCCGACCGCTCAGGCCTCGCGCCGGTGCTTCCCCTTCGCGGCGTCCGGCGCCGCCATCGGGTGGTTCCGGAACCACCGCAGCAGCTCGCGCGACCGGCTCGTGTCCGCACTGCGGTCCCCGGCCGCCAGGAAGTCGCTGAAGCCCTCCGGGACCGCTGTGCCCTCGGTACCCCGGTCGTACGCCATCGACCAGTCCGGGAACCGCCGGGTGTGGATGGACTCCTCGGCGAGCAGCCGGACCTCGTCGTGCCGGTCGTCCGCGAGGATCCGCTGGTAGGTCGACAGCACCGCGTCGTACGGCCCCTCGAGCAACTGCATGAAGCGACCGGCGCGGTGCACCAGCAAGCCGGTCAGGCCGTCGGCGGTGTTCCGGGCACGGGCGTGCGCCAGGACGTCCTCGAGGGCGTTGTCGTCGAACGGTTCCGTGGCCGAACTCATGTAGACGAGGGACTGCAGCATGCCCTCGATCCTGCCCGCTCAGGCCTGGGCGTGACTCCCCCAGAACGGGCCGGACTACGCCCGGACCTCGCGCACGTTCTGCGCCTGCCACCCCTCGGGCACCGACTCGCGGAACGCCCGGAGCGCGTCCTCGTAGCTCGTGCCGGTCGCCTCGTGCGGCTTGGTGTCCCGTGCGCGGGCGATCGCGCGGACGGTCGTCTCGCCGGTCGCCTTGCTCGTGACCGCGTTGATCTGCTGCAACTCGAACCCGTCGAGGTCGAGCGCTGCGATCGCGGCCAGTCGAGCGGCTTCGATGTTGTCCCCGCTGCCCTCGGCCTCGCGGGTCTCGGTCGATCGCAGTTCGCCTCGCATGGTCGTCACCGAACCAGTATGACCGGGTCGCCGGACCGCCGAGGTCGGTGGCACCTGGCAGACTCGTCCCGTGCCAGCCGCCCCGATGATCGACGCCGTCGACGTCATCCGGTTCGTCGGGCCGCAGGCGTTCGGCCGCGCGCGCGACCTCGTCCGCGCCGGCCTGGTCGACGAGGCCGTCTGGCACGACGACGACGGCACCGTCACCGCCGCGGTCTCCGGCTCCGCGGACGACCCGTACGAGCTCCGGATCGAGACGACGCCCGCCCGCGGCGAGTTCGTCCGCCCCGTCCGCAGCACCTGCGACTGTCCGCTCGGCGGCGAGTGCAAGCACGTCGCCGCGGCGCTCCTCACCATCAACGCGCGCGCCCTGGCCGCGGCGGCCGGCCCCCGTCCGGCAGCAGCGGCTCCCCCGCCCTCGGACTGGAGGCACGACCTCGCCCGCCTCGCCGGCGACGACGAGCAGGTGGCTACCCCGCAGGGCACCCCGATGGGGCTGCAGTTCGAGTTGCGCGACGCGGTCTCCGCACGCCTCGCCTCCCGGGCGAGGGCCGCCGGCCGTGCCCTGCCGACGGCGTCGCGGTCGGTGCGGCTCGGCGTCCGCCCGGTGACCCGCAGCGACGCCGGCAACTGGGTGCGCGGCCAACTCACGTGGGGCACGCTCCCCTACTCGATGAACCGCCTCGGGCTCAGCCCCGAGCAGCACGGCTGGTTCCTGCAGTTCGCCGCCCTGCACCGCGCGGGGCAGCTCGCGGGCCTGCCGGGCGAGGCCGACTGGGTCCACCTCGACGACTTCGGCAGTCCGCTGCTCTGGCCGCTGCTCGCGCAGGCACCGGAGCTCGGGATCGCGTTCGTCACCGGGAAGCGCGAGGGCGGTGCGGTCCTCGGGGCGGAGGCCCGGGTCCTGCTGGACGCCGCACGGCAGCATGACGGACTGGTGATCGGTGCGAGCGCGGTGGTCGACGGCCGTCCGGTCGCCGAGGGCACGGCGCGGATGATCGGCGACCACGGCGTGTACGCGTTCCGTGAGAGCCCCGAGTTCCACGTCACGGTCGCCCCCACACCCGGCCCCGTGCCCGAGGACCAGCGCCGCATGCTCGTCGAGGGCGCCCGCATCACGGTGCCGGGCGACGAGATCGACGAGTTCCTGGCGGACTGGTCGCCCCGGCTCCGCGGTGCGCTCGGCCTCGTCAGTTCGGACGGGTCGATCGAGCTGCCCGAGCGCACGCCGCCCGAGCTCGTGCTGACGGCGACGTTCGAGCCGGCCCGTGCGCCGCGGACGGACGACCGCGTGCACCTGCAGTGGCGCTGGCACGTCGACGGACGGAAGGACCCGGTCGCGCTGCACGGTCCGCTACCGGACCTGACCGCCCTGCGGGCGGCGGACGACGACGCGAGCCGCGCCGTTCCTCCCGGGCCCGGGGGTGGACTGGACTGGTTCGCGGACGGGACCATCGACGGCGCCGACGTCGCCGTCTTCGCGACCGAGCTCCTGCCGGAGCTGCCCGGACTCGGCGTCCGCACCGTCGTGCAGGGCGAACGCGTCGACTACGAGCGGCTCAGTGGGCGGCCGCACATCACCGTCACCACCATGCCGTCGGACAAGCACGACTGGTTCGACCTCGGCATCTTCGTCACCGTGAACGGGAAGCAGGTGCCGTTCACGCCGCTGCTCCGGGCGCTCGCGAAACGCGACCGCCGCATGAAGCTCATCGACAACTCGTACCTGTCCCTGGCGGATGCGGCGTTCGACCGGTTGAAGGAGCTCATCGAGGAAGCGCGCGACCTCGACGAGTGGGAGCCCGACCAGCCGATGACGGTCACGCCGCTGCAGGCGGGGATCTGGTCGGAGTTCGACCAGCTCGCGGACGAGACCACGCACGACGAACGCTGGCAGACGATCGCGTCCGGGTTGCTCGGGGCGACACCGCCGGAGTCCGTCGCGGTGCCGACCTCGGTGCGCGCCGAGCTCCGGCCGTACCAGCACGCCGGGTACGCCTGGCTGTCGTTCCTGCTGACGCACGGCATCGGCGGGGTGCTCGCCGACGACATGGGGCTCGGCAAGACGCTGCAGGTCCTCACGACCATCGCGGCAGCACGGGGATCCTCGCCGGACGCGCCGCCGTTCCTCGTCGTCGCGCCGACCTCGGTCGTCGGCAATTGGGCGTCCGAGGCGGCGCGGTTCACACCGGACCTGCGGGTGACCACGGTGACCGCGACCTCGTTGAAGGACCGGGCCCGGGTGGCGCGTGCGGCGGCCTCGTCGGACGTGGTCGTGACGTCCTACGCGCTCCTCCGGCTCGACGCCACGGCGTACACCGACCTGCCCTGGTCGGCGCTCGTGCTCGACGAGGCGCAGTTCGTGAAGAACCCGCAGTCCCAGACCCACCGGGTCGCCGCCGAACTCCGCGCCCCCGTGAAGTTCGCCATCACCGGCACCCCGCTCGAGAACGGCCTGACGGACCTCTGGGCGCTGTTCCACATCGTCGCGCCCGGGCTGCTGTCGTCCTGGTCCCGGTTCGGGGACGACTACGTGAAGCCCCTCTCCTCGCCCGACCTGCGCGGCGACGCTCGCCGCGAGCTCACCGAACGACTGCGACGCCGGATCCGGCCGCTCATGCTCCGGCGGACGAAGGAGAGCGTCGCGTCCGACCTCCCGCCGAAGCAGGAGCAGGTCGTCCGGGTCACGCTCGACCCGGCGCACCGGACGCTGTACGAGACGACGCTGAACCGGGAACGCCTGAAGGTCCTCGACCTCATCGACGACCTCGCCCGCAACCGGATGATCGTGTTCCGGTCGTTGACGCTGCTGCGGATGCTCGCGCTGTCGCCGGCGCTGGTCTCCGGCACGTCCGACACCGACATCGACGCCGCCACCGATGCCGTCGCGCCGGTGCCGTCGGCGAAGCTCGACCTGCTGCTCGACGAACTCGAGCAGCTCGCCGCCGAGGGCCGACGCGCGCTGGTGTTCAGCCAGTTCACGTCGTTCCTCCGCATGGTCGCCACGGCACTCGACGAGCGCGGCGTCGGGTACGAGTACCTCGACGGCTCCACCCGTCGTCGCCCCGAGGTCATCGACCGGTTCCGGAACGGCACCGCCCCGGCGTTCCTCATCTCGTTGAAGGCCGGCGGCTTCGGACTGACCCTGACCGAGGCGGACACCGTGTTCGTGCTCGACCCGTGGTGGAACCCCGCCGCCGAGAACCAGGCCGTCGACCGGACGCACCGCATCGGCCAGACCCGGTCGGTGAACGTGCAGCGGTTCATCGCCGAGGACACCATCGAGGAGAAGGTCCTCGCGCTCGCAGCGAAGAAGGCCGAGCTGTTCGCCACGATGATCGACGACGACGCCCTGTTCGCCGACGACCTGACCGCCGACGACATCCGCTCGCTGCTGGCGTGACGGTCAGCGCCCGAGCGCGTCGATCGCCGCGACCTCGTCGTCGGTGAGCTCGATGCGGGCACCGGCCGCGTTCGACCGGATGCGCTCCGGGTTCGACGACTTCGGGATGACGACGAACTCGTGTGCGACGTGCCACGCGACGATGACCTGCGCACTGTCGGCGTCGTGCGCCTCGGCGACGGACAGGAGCGTCGGGTCCTGCAGGTTGCTCGCCTTGAACGGGCTGTAGCCCTCCAGGACGACGCCGCGGTCCGCGAGCCCGTCCGCGATCTCGCCGTCGAACTCGACCGGGCTCCACTTGACCTGGTTCACGGCCGGGGTGACCTCGGTGGCCGAGACGAGCTCGTCGATCTGGTCGAGCGAGTAGTTGCTCACACCGACCGCGCGGGTGAGCCCGTCGGCCTGGGCGCGCACGACCTCCTCCCAGACGTCCGGGCGGGCCTCGCCGTTCGGCGGCCAGTGCACCAGCCACAGGTCGAGGTGGTCGAGGCCGAGCTGGTCGAGGCTCTCCTCGATCGTCTCGCGCACCCGGTCGGCGTTGTCCGGCGGGAGCTTCGTCGTGACGAAGACGTCGTCGCGCGCGAGGCCCGAGTCGGCGATCGCCCGCCCGACACCACGCTGGTTGCGGTAACCGGTGGCGGTGTCGATGTGCCGGTAGCCGGCCTCGAGCGCCGCACCGACGGCGGCGGGGGCGTCGGCGTCGGCGATCTGCCAGGTGCCGAAGCCCAGGAGCGGCATCGGTCCCCCGGTGACGGGCACGGACGGGTTCGCGTAATCGGTCATGATCCGTGTCTACGCCGTCGGGTCGGAGCCGCTCGGAGCGACGGCCGCAGCGCCCGGATGACGGTACAGTCACACGGCAGCACGACCGCACCACCGCACCACCAGGAGCTCCACCGCAGCATGCCGTCCCGCCGACGTCGCACCCGCACCAGCCTCACGTCCGTCCTCGTCGTCCTCGGCCTCGCCGTCGGGGCCTACGCGCTCCACACCACCGGCTTCCTCGCACCCGATGCCGAGGCCGCACCCGCCGTCACGAGTGAACCCGCGGGGTCGGACGCGCCCGTCATCACGACGGCACCGGTCGCGCCGGAGACGACCCGTGCCTCCAGGCCGGGGTCGGAACCGACCGCCTCGGTGACCGGCACGGCGACCGACCAGCAGGACGCACGGACCGCGCGGGCGCAGCTCGCCGCCCTGCCCGTCAGGGGCACGGCACCCGCGACCGGGTACGACCGGGTCGCGGACTTCGGCACGGCGTGGCTCGACGTCGACCGGAACGGGTGCGACACCCGCAACGACGTCCTCGCGCGCGACCTCACCGCGATCACCCGGACAGGGCCCTGCACGGTGTCGTCCGGGACGCTCGTGTCCCCGTACACCGGCGCGACGGTGGACTTCGTCCGCGGGAACACCACGTCGACCCTCGTGCAGATCGACCACGTCGTCGCGCTCGAGAACGCCTGGCGGACCGGGGCGCAGCAGCTGTCCCAGGCACAGCGGGAGGCACTGGCGAACGACCCGGACAACCTGTTCGCCGTCGACCGGCACTCGAACGCGCAGAAGCGCTCCGGCGACGCCGCGACCTGGTTGCCCGCCGACAAGGCGTTCCGGTGCACCTACATCGAGCACCAGGTGGCGGTGAAGACGACCTACCGCCTGTGGGTCGTGCCAGCGGAACGCGACGCGATGGCCCGGGTCCTCGACCGCTGCTGACCGTCGAGCGGTCGCGACCAGCAGTTGCGACCGATGACCGACGGTCCTGACCAGCGGTCGCCGCTCAGTCCCGTGGCGCGTCGCCGAGTGCCCGCCGCAGCCGCTCCTCGACGAGGGACGCCGATCCCGTGGGCGCGAGGATCCCGGTGAACACCCGGAGCGCTTCCGCGTGCTCGGCACCGTCGCTCCGCACCGCGTCCTGCATGGTCGACGTCAGGTCCTCGAGCGCTCGGACGCTGGCGAACCGCACGAGCCGCCGTTCGTCCACGACCGCGGGCCCGTAGCCCTCGCGGAAGGCGGCGAGCTGCTCGGCGGACGCGGGCGCGAACAGGACGCTGAACTCGACCAGGTGCAGGTCGATCTCGCGCGGTCCGACGACCGCCTCGTCCCAGTCGACCAGCCGCAGGACCCCGCCGGGCTCGACGAGCACGTTGCCGAGGTGCGGGTCACCGTGGCACGGGACCGGGTCCGCGGGGGCTTCCGGGACGAGCCGTGTCCCGCGCACCAGGAGCTCGATGCGGGGCCGCGCGTCGCGCCAGAGCTCCAGCACCGGTGCTGCGTCCGACGTCGCCGCCGCGGCGTCCAGTGCGCGGATGTCGGCTCGGTACCGGCGTCGCCGCCGACGGATGCCGCGGCGTGCACCCTGCCGTCGCGGCGGGAGCGGGAAGGTGTGGGCGTGCACGTCGGCGAGCAGCCGCCCGTAGGCGCACCACCCGTCCTGGTCGAGCCCGACGGTCGCCGCGTCCTCGCCGTCGGACCACCGCGAGAGTGCGAGCTTCCCGCCGGCCCGTCGGCTCCGTCGGCGCCCGTCCTCGGTCGGCCGCACCGCCGGCGTGCTCCCGAGTCCGACGCCTGCCATCGACGCGACCAGCCGGGTGCCGGTCCGGGTGGGACGCGTCGTCCACTTCGCCGCCCACGCACCGCCGTCCCCGTCGACGAGCCGCCAGACCACGGCGGAGTTGTCCGTGCCGCCGGTGACCTCGTCGACCGTGACCGCGTGCACGCCGAAGTCCTCGGCGACCCAGCGTCGGGCGTCCTCCGCGGTCGGACGCCGCTCGACGGAGGCGGACGCCGTCACCGCAGGCCGCTCCGGGACAGCCCCTCGACGAAGTACCGCTGGAACGCGAGGAACAGAGCCACGATCGGCAGGATCATCAGCAGGTTGACCGCCATGATCGCGCCGTAGTCCGACGTGTACTGCCCCTGCAGCGTCCCGACGATGCCGATCGGCACGGTGAAGAGGTCCTGGTTGCCGGACAGCGCCACCAGCGGCCAGCCGAACGCGTTCCACTCCCCCATGAACGTCAGCAGGACGAGCACCGCGAGCAACGGTCGGCAGAGCGGCAGCACCACCGAGACGAACGTGCGGAACCGACCGGCGCCGTCGATCTGTGCCGCCTCGATGAGCTCGTCGGGCACCGCCAGGAAGAACTGCCGCGCCAGGAACACCCCGAAGATCGCCGCGGCCTCGGGCAGGATCACGGCCCACAGTCCGCCGTACAGGTGCAGCCCGATCGAGATGAAGAACTGCGGCACGATGATCGCCTGCGGCGGGATCATCAGCGTCGACAGCAGCACGAGGAACAGGGCGTTCCGGCCGCGGAACCGCAGCTTCGCGAAGGCGTAGCCGGCGAGCAGGTTGCAGACCACCGTGATGACCGTGACCACGACGGAGACGAACAGGGAGTTCGCGAACCACCGCCAGACGGGGAACTCGGCGAAGGGCCGGACGAAGTTCTGGATCGTCAGGTGCTGCGGCCACAGGTGCAGCCCCGGCGAGTAGAGGTCGGCGCGCGTGGAGAACGCCGTCACGAGCATCCAGTACAGCGGGAAGGCCATCACGATCGTGACGATGAGCGCCACGGCGAGGCGCCACCAGAGCGACTTCGACGCAGCCATCAGTCCGCCTCGTCCCGCCCGGCGTTGAACCGCCACTGGATCCCGGTGATGAGCAGCGTGACGAGGTAGATCACGATGCCGACCGCTGCGCCGTACCCGAGGAGCTGCGGCCCGTGCTCGTCGAACGCGACCCGGTAGGCGTAGGACACCACGGTCGTCGTGCCGTAGCCGGGCCCGCCCCGGGTCATCGCCCACACCGTGTCGAACACCTGGAACGAGTAGATCAGGTTCATCACGAGCAGGAAGAAGGTCGACGGCCCGAGCAACGGGAAGGTGATCAGCCGGAACCGCTGCCACCCGGTCGCTCCGTCGGTCGTCGCCGCCTCCTGCACCGACGGGTCGACGCCCTGCAGACCGGCGAGGTAGATCAGCATGTCGAAGCCGATCCGCTGCCACAGCGTCATCAGGATCACCGCGGTCATCGCCCAGCCGCCGCTCGACTGCCACTGCACCTGCGGCAGGCCGAGGCTGCGCAGGAACTCGTCGACGAACCCGTTGTTCTGGTCGAACATCCACGCGCCGAGGACGCCCGTGGCGACACCGGACACCACGAGCGGCAGGAAGATGATCGTCCGGAAGACCGTCCGTCCCGGCAGGACGCCGTTCAGCAGCACCGCGATCCCGAGCCCGATCGCCATGCCGACCGGCACCGTGAAGAGCGTGAACACCCCGGTGTTCGCCACCGACTGCCAGAACACGGGGTCGCTGACGAGGCGCGCGTAGTTGCCGAGTCCGGCCCAGCTCGTCCCGCCCAGCGAGTCGAGGTCCTGGAAGCTGATCACCAGTGCGTAGACCAGCGGCAGCAGCGTGAAGACCACGATGAGGACGACGTTCGGCACCAGGAAGGCGGTCGCGGCAGCCCCACTGGAGGCGCGGAACGCCCCGGCGGTCCGCCTCGGTCCGCGGCGCGCGGCTCCCACCGCCGTGGCGCCGCCGATCCGTTCCGTTGCGCCCGTCACGCGGACACCGCCTGTTGCACGGCGCCGTCGATCGCCCGGACCGACGCGTCCGTCCCACGGCCGTGGAACGCGAGCTCGAGCTGGTCCTGCAGCGCCGTGTTGATCGACGCGAACCCCGGCACCACGGTCTCCCGCACAGCGGTCTCCGTGATCGTGGTCGCCTGCTGGGTGAACACGCCCATCACGTCCGGTCGGACCGCGTAGTCGAGCGCGGTGTCCGCCAGGTCCTTCCGTGTCGGGAGCTCGTTCGCCAGCTGGCAGAAGTCCCGCATCTGGTCCGCCTCGACCAGGAACTTCAGGAAGGCCGCCGCCAGTTCGGGGTTCTCGGTGTCCCGGGTCGCCACCACCGCGTTGCCGCCGAGGTCCGACGCCGCCGCCCGGTCCCGCGGCATGTAGGTCGTCGCCCATTCGCCGCCCTGGTACCCGTTGGTCGTGTCGGCGAGCTCGGGCACGAGGAAGTCACCGATGAAGGTCATGGCCACCGTCTGGTTCAGGAAGAAGTTGTCCGAGTACACGGTGGTCTTGATCGTGTTGTTCGCCGGCACCCACCGCTCGTCGAAGAACCGCTGCGTGAACGCCATCGCCTTGCGTCCGGGATCGCCGTCCACCGCCGAGCGCCGGAGCGAGGGCGTCAGGAGCGAACCGCCCGCCTGGTAGAGGAAGCTCGCCCAGCGGTAGGCGCCGGCGGCGGTCCAGTCGTAGGCGAACGGGTACTTGTCGTCCGGCAGCGACTTCCGGAGCTTCGTCGCGACCGAGGCGAACTCCTCCCACGTCCACGCGTCGTCGAGCCGGTCCGGCACCGACCGGATGCCGGCCTCGTCGAGCGCCTTCCTGCTGAACGCGATCGCCGACGTGTCCGTCTGGTGCGGCACGCCGTAGGTCCGCCCCTCGAACCGGACCGCGTCGTACAGCGCCGGCAGGAACGCGCTCGACTCCGCGGCGCTGAGGTACGGCGTGAGGTCGAGCAGCACCCCGTGCGAGGTGTACTTGCCGATGCTCGTGTAGTCGACCCGGAAGACGTCCGGAGCCGTGCGCGACAGGATGCCCCGGTCGATGCCCGAGAAGAAGCCGTCGTACGGCAGGGTCTGCAGTTCGATCGTCGCCTTCGGGTGCCGTGCCTCGAAGTCCTTCTTGATCTTCGCAAACCCGGCGGTCTCGCCGTCGCTGCCGCCCCAGAACGCGAAGCGCAGCGTCCCCTCCACCTCGCCGATGTCCGCCTTCGACCCGGGAGCGGCGGTGCTGGGCCGCGGACCGTTGTTCGCCACGCAGCCGCTCAGGCCGGACGCGGCAGCGATTCCGAGCGCGCCGACGAGCAGCGAGCGGCGGGTCAACTGCGGTGGTGACAAGGGGCTCCTCGGCGACGATGGACCTTCGCTCGGACAGTAGCCGCACCCCCGGACACGCGTGTTCGGAAAGCGCACTCGCCGCTCGTTGGTCTCTCGGGCCGACCCTTCAGCTTGCCCGTCCGCGCCCCAGGCGACGCCGTCCTATCCCGTCTGAGAACCGCTCCAGATCAGCGTCTCGCAGGAAGCCCGCAAGGTTGATCGCACCGTCCGGCCCCACCCGCACCTCGACCGTGTTCGACCACGGCAACTGGCCGACGTAGCGGTCTGTGAGGTGGACGAACCGCTGATTCTCGGACCCGACGAGCGGACGACGACCCTCGGGTCGTTCTCTCACGTACGGGCCGTCGACGAGGAGGTCGACTCCGCTGAGGTCGGCCCGGCCTGCGAGCTCGGCATGGGTGTACCCCGAGAACGCTATGACGCCGAGTCCAGCGTCCTGTGCGATCGCGCACAGCTCAGCGATGGCCGTCGACTGGTCGAAGGGCTCCCCTCCGAGGAGTGTCAGCCCTTCGTCCCCCGAATCGATCGCCGCTTCGACCACGGCGCTGACCGGAACCGATTGCCCGCCACGTTTCGTGAAGAGGTGTGGGTTGATGCAGCCAACGCACCGAATGCTGCACCCCTGTGTCCATACGGCGGTTCGCCGCCCCGGCCCTTCAGCCGTGGTACCGGAGAGGAGCCTGCCAACCTGCAGGTTCGTCACAGATCGAGCCGCCGACCGGCAGCCGCTCCGTGACCCGGCTCGTTCCCGGCCACCAGCCCACCGTCCGGTGCACCACCCGGCACCGGCTGCGTGGTGACGAGCAAGTGCTGCAAGTTCAGGTAGACGTGTGGGGGAAGGCCTGCGGCGGTCATCAGCTGATCCTTCGAGCGGAAGCCACCCAGCTGATGACGAGCATGCACGATCCGCTGTGCGTCGGGCAGGGTGAGGCCCAGCGCGCGGAACTCCTCGACCCCCGCTCGGTTCACATCCACGGCCTGTGGGGGCTGCCACGCGCTTGATTGTGGCGTGGCGGCTGACGCGCCGCCCAGCGGTACGACCGACGGTGCAGAAGGCACGTTAGATTCCACGACCAACGGACGGAGGACGGACTCGGCTTGCTCGCGGGACAGCTGTGCCTGGTCACGAGGATCACGCGCGCTGCTCCCGTCCGGTTGTGCGTACCAGGCCCCAGGCTCGTGGTGTGCTCGCCATCGCAGCCAGCCCTTCCGGAGGAGGAACGCGTGCACGATGCCTCCGGCCCAGTTCGCCATGATGAACAAACCGAGCACCGTCGATGAGGGCGAGTGGGAGGGGTTGGCTTTCGTGCCGGTGTCGACAACCGAGGAGAGGACCCAGACGAGGACGTCGATGATCGTCCATCCCACCGCGAAGAGGATCCAGGTACGGCGCCTCGTCCTCGTTGCGACGATCCAGAAACCCACGGCGTTCGCGAGACCGAGGGTCAGTATCGACCACAGGATCCAAGAACTGTGCCGGAGGCGCCACGAACGCGAGCAGAGGCGTTCCTCGGGAGTCCTCATGCTCGATCCTCGAGATTCTCGACGACGATGAGTGGCGCGATCGCTGGTTGTTCGTACTCTGCGGTCAATCTCGACTCCTGGAGGACAGCGTGCGGTGCGAGGGATGTCAGGGTGCTCATCTCGTCGAGACAGGACGGGCCCGGGATACCCGCCGCGCGACTCCAGATCGAGCCGTCCGAGCCGAGGGTCACGATGATCCGTTTCGTCATGCGGGATTCTCCTCGAACACCAGTTGCACCGAGCCGTCGGCAGCGACTTCACTCACCAGGTTCAGACCCATCTGAGCAGCACGCTCTCGGATGAGGTCGACGTTCCGCGCCTGCACGATCGAACCCACTCGCGCCTCGAGGTGGGCAAGGAACGCGGTGGTCACGTCGTCTGCAGCGCCGTCGATGCGCCCGAGGAACACCTCGCCCACGCGCTGAAACGTGAAGGTGTTGGCACCGACAGCACCGGTCACTCGACCCTCGGCTTCTTCGACGTGTACTGCCCCCAAGGCGGCGACCGCCTCGACGAGCAGGCGCTGATCAGTGAGTCGTGTCGTCTGACACTTCTCGCACAGATCGGTGCTCCGGCTTTCGCGCCACGCGCCGTACGCGGCGATGCCGAGCGGAATGAGGAGGACTTCAAGGCTCATGTCAGAACTCGATCGTTCGGCCGCCACGCTGCGACGGAGGGGATTGTGAGGGGAGAGCGGGAGAGAGCGGGGGCACGTTCTCCGGTGGCGTCGCTGCGACCGCACGTGTTGCTGCCCAATCGCGAACAGCACTGATCTGCTCTGCCTGCGTCACGGACAACGGAACTGTGTTCCGGACCGCGCGGGCAAAATCAGCGAGGACGACCGCACGGCGATCAGCGAAAGCGTCGAAACACGCGGAGACCACTGCTTCCGCGATCTCAGCGCCGGAGAACCCGTCGGTCGCTGCCGCGAGTTCGTCGACTTGGCCGGCGTCCAGATCGAACGCACCGGCAGCCTTCGGCCCGCTGCGGAGTCGATTCTCGATGTGCAGCTTCCAGATGTCCGCCCGTTCGGAACGCGTGGGCAGGTCGACGAAGAACACCTCGTCGAAGCGCCCCTTCCGGAGGAACTCCGGCGGGAGGCCATCGATCTTGTTGGCCGTGGCGATCACGAAGACGTTCGACGCCTTCTCCTGCATCCAGGTGAGGAAAGTCCCGAGCACTCGGCTGCTGGTACCCGAATCACCAGCTCCGGTGCCGAAGCCCTTCTCGATCTCGTCGATCCAGAGGATCGACGGCGACACCGCCTCTGCGAGGCTGAGCGCCTTCCTCATGTTCTGCTCACTGGAGCCCACCAACCCGGCGAAGATCTTCCCGACGTCCAGACGCAGGAGCGGGAGCCCCCATGCGCTCGCGATGCACGTGGCCGTCAGGCTCTTCCCACATCCGGGAACTCCGGTGATGAGGACACCCTTCGGCGCGGGGACTCCCCACGCCGAGGCTTCACCGAGCCACGCTCCGTTCCGCTTCAGGAGCCAACGCTTCAAGTTGTCGAGCCCGCCGACGTCGTCCAACGTCCGCGAAGGGGCAATGAACTCGAGGAGTCCGGACTTCCTGATCGTCTGCCGCTTCTCGTCAAGTACGAGCTTGATGTCATCCGCGTCGAGCACCTTGTCCGAAGCGATTGCGCGGGCGAAGGCGTTCTCCGCCTCTCCAAGCGTGAGGCCTTGTGCCGCCTGCACCAGGCGGCGACGCTCCTCCGCTGACAACGCGACCGTGATGCTGTCCCGGTTCGCGGCGACGATCTCCTCCAGCACACCGTCGATCTCGACGGGCCCCGGGAGCGGGAGGTCCACGACCGTCACGGCCTTTTCCAGGTCAACGGGGAGCGTCAGTGCGGGCGCCACGATGACGAGTGTGTGCGGCACGTCCCCTGTTCGGAACCGAGCGGCGACGTCCAACACGGCTCGAACGACGCCGGGCTCCGCCGGACGTCCGCCCGCTCCGAGGAAGTGATGCAGATCGTGGAACACGAAGATGGTCGGCTCGGCCGCGTCCATTGCGGTCACGAGGCCTTCCTGAGCTGAAAGCGGCTTCCCGTGCTCTCCCGACGAGTGGAGGCCCTTCGAGAGGGTGTGGTGAACGACCCGCCGACGCCGCTTCAGCTCACTGGCGAGTGCGACACGTTCGATCTCACCGGTGACGCGATCCGCCTCGTGACTCTCGACCAGGAGGACTGCGTGTCTCGCTCGGATCAGGTCGATGAGCTTCGTCCTGAAGGCCGCTCCGTCAGCTTGCAATTCGAGGTTCCCTTTCCACGTTCGCAGGTTATTGGATGAGCATCGCTCTTTTCCAGGGCGACGCGCACCCCAGACCGGGGGCGTGGAAATGATGCGGTTTCCCGCTTCGTGGCTGACGTCGGGTGGACGTCCCTGCTACGCCGGCCGGACGAGCTCGATGAACCGGGACAGCAGGGAGAGGCCGGCGATCGACGGCGGCAACCCCGTGGTCAGTGCCGGCGAGTGCACGAGGTACGCCGCCCACTTCGCCCGGGACAGCGCCACGTTCAACCGGTTCGGCATCAGCAGGAAGTCGAGTCCGCGCGGGATGTCGGCAGCACTCGACGCCGCCAGGGACACGATCGACACCACGGCCTCGCGCCCTTGGAACAGGTCGACCGTGCCGACCTGTGTGCCTCGGAAGCCCGCGCGGTCGAGGGCCTCCCGGATCACCGCACCCTGCGCGTTGTACGGCGCGACGACGATGACGTCCTCGTCGGTCAGCGGCCGTTCGACGTCGCCGTCCACCCACCGGGTGCCGACCACGTCCTGCACGAGTGCGACGACCCGCGCTGCCTCCTCCGGCGACGCGGTCGTGTTCCCCGCGTGCACGACCGGCACCGGGTGCACGCCGGGCTCGATGTCGTCGAGGTGTCGTCCGGACACCATCGACGCGAGCTGCCCGTCGTAGGACAGCGCCGACACCGCGGCCGTCAGCGCCGGTTCCATGCGCCGGGTCCGGGCCAGGAAGTACCCGAACTCGGACGGCAACACGTGCGCCCCGCCGGTCAGCCAGCCGAGCGCGGACTGGTCGACGGGTTCGGGGTGCGACCCCTGCGACACCTGCGGCAGCTGCTGCGGATCGCCGAGCAGCAGCAGTCGGGTGGCGGCGACCGACGATGCGATCGTCGGGGCGAGGGAGAACTGGCCGGCCTCGTCCACGACGAGCAGGTCGAGGGAACCGCGCTCAATCGTCGTCTCGTTGGCGAACGTCCACGCGGTCCCGCCGACGACTCCCCCGGTACCGGTGTCCGCGCACGAGCCGAGGAACGCCGCCACCGCAGCGTTGTTCTTCACCGGGGTCCACGCGGCGGCCTCGAGATCGTCCTCGGTCGCGCCCGACTTCGGCACCTTGACGACCCGGTCGGCGGACACCCCGGCCGCCACGACTGCGTCGAGGAAGTTCTCCGACGTCGCGTGCGACTGCCCGACGACACCGACCCGCCAGCCGTGCTCACGGACCAGCCGGGCGACGACGTTCGACCCGACGTAGGTCTTGCCGGTGCCGGGAGGCCCCTGGATCGCCAGGTACGACCGGTCGAGCCCGAGCAGGGTCGCGACCACGGCGGACACCGTGTCGTCGCCCTGCACGGGCACGATCGCTCCCCGCGGCGGGACCCGGCGGAGCAGGTCGAACGCGGGGTCGGGCAGCATCGCCGGCAGCTCGTCGAGGACCGCCTGTCCCCAGGCAGCAATCGCCTCGGGTTGGGGCTTCGCCCGGGGCGGTGCCGCCGGCGCGAGCGCGACCGGCAGGTCTGCGAACGGGGAACCACCGACCGGCAGCCCCTCCTTCACGAGGACCTCGACGGCATCGCCGTCGTCACGCACGTCGAGCACGACCGCGCGGGACGACGCGCCCTTCGACCCGGGGCCCGGGGAGTCGACCGACGGCGGGAGCGGGTCGTCATAGACGAGGTGGGGCGTGCCTCCAGGCCGGAGCCGCGAGCCGGGCGCGAGCGTCCCCGACAACCGGATCTCCCGCGACTGCGAGCGGGCACGCGGCAGCGTGTCCCAGTCCCGCTCGACGGACGCACGCTCCACGACGAGCACGTCGCGGGTGTCGGCCCAGTCGTCGACGGGGTTCCGGAGCCGGTCGAAGTGGTCCTGCCAGAACGTCTTCGCCTCGCGGCGGTGGTAGTCGATCGCGGCCGCGGCGAGCGCCAACGCGGTCTGGTCCGGGGTGCGGTCGCGGGCGTCGACGTCCTCGAGCTCGGCGGCGAGCGCGACGTACACCAGGTTCGGCTCGCGGTCGACGGGGATCGGCGGCAGCAGCTCGGACGGCTCCGTCGCGGGCGCCGGCGTCCGCAACGACAGGAGCCAGTCGCGGAGCCGGAGCGTCGATCGGCAGTCGTAGGCGTTGTAGTCGGCGACCTCGTCGAGCATGTGCTGCCCGCGCGCCGCGTCGCCCGTGCGGATCTCGGTGATCGCGTCGACGTAGGCGGTGATGCTGTCCGCGGCGTTCGTCACGTCGCTCTCGCGCAGGTCGTCGCCCATGTACAACGGCTCGAGCTTCTTGATCGAGTAGCTGTGGCTGCCGACGACCAGCGCCTTCCGCACCACCAGGTACAGGTCGACGAGCACCCCGGCGCGCAGCAGGTCGTCGACGGCGTCCTCGCCCACCCCGTGCCGGGCCGCGAGGGACAGCAGGTGCGTCCGCTCGTACGCCGCGTAGTGGTAGACGTGCATGCCCGGGTACTGCTCCCGGCGCTGCTGCACCCACGCCAGGAAGTCGACCAGCGCCTGTCGCTCGTCGCGGAGCGTGTGCGCCCAGAACGCCGTGAACTCGGCCCGGTCGTCCACCAGCCCGAACAGGTAGTCGATGCCCCAGTGCACGCCGTCCTCGGTGTACAGCGGGTCTCCCTCGAAGTCGAAGAACACGTCGCCCGGGTCCGGTTCCGGGATCGCGTCGAGCGCGCGGGCGTCGAGGACCTCGAAGTGCGGTTCGGTGGTCTGGTCGCGTTCCGTCTCGGTCTGGAGGCGCGCCTGCCGCACCAGCCGATCCTGCGTGCTCCGCGACATGCCCGACACGGCCGCGGTGCGGTCCGCCAGGTCGTCGATCGTCCGCACCCCGGCACGGATCAGCTTCGTGCGCTGGTCGAGGCGCATGCCGGCGACCAGGACCAGGTCGCGGTGCTCCTCTACTTGGGTCGTGCAGATCGGGCAGCGGCCGCAGCTGCTGTACCGGGGGTCGGCCCACGCGAGCTCGTCGTTCGCCGCCATCCGCTCGGCGATCACCCGCTGTAGTTCCGCCCGCTGCGTCCGGTACACCGGGGCGATGTCGGCGAGGTCGTGCGTGGTGATCGTGCGGTCGCCGAGGACGAGGTGGACCTGCTCGCCGGTGGGGATGCCGTGCGCCTGCATCTGCTCGGCGTAGGCGGCGAGCTGGAGCAGGGCGCTGATCTTGGCGTGCCGGGCGAGCTTCGTGTCGTAGACCTCGTACTCGCCGCGGTCGTTCCGGAGGATGAAGTCCGCGAAGCCGATGAACCCCGGTTCGTCGTCGGTCGAGGCGGCGTGGAACGTCGGTTGGTACAGGACGTCGGCGCCGTTCCGCATCGCGCTTCGCGCGGCCTCTGCCGCGGTCGCGTAGTCGGGCGGTGCGGGTCGGTCGAACTCGACGACGTCCCGCGTCTCCTTGAGGATCGCCAGGTAGTCCAGCTCGTGCCGGTCCCCGAGCCGGGCCGTCCGCTCGAGCATGTCGTCGTGGACCTCGGACAGGGGTTCCCCGCGGCCGAGCTTGGCGTCGAGACGTCGGAGGAACGCCCACTCGCACGCTGCCCAGGTGGAGAGGTCGCTCGGGCTGAGGAGGACGTGCCCGTCGCCGCCGATCTGCATGTGCTCCCCCGTCTCGTCTGGTGCCCTGCGAGCCTAGGGGCGGCCGCCGACACCACTGTCACGGCGGCTTCGAGGCCCGGAGCGATCCTGCTATGGTCCGCTGACCGACGCGGTGTCGCGGGCATCGTCACGAGAGGACGTCGATGGGACTGTTCAGATCATCTGAGGACAAGGCGGACGCACGTGAGCGGGCGGCACTCAGGCGGCACCACGCTTCACCCCGCGGGCAGGCTGAGTCTGCGTACGTTCGCGGAGACGCCCTCTTCCAGACCTCGCTGACCGTCGATGCTGACAGCGCCGCGACCCTCAGCGGGATCGAGGAAGTCGGCTGGCAACTGGAGCACGCGGGCTACACGCACGAGATCAGCATCTCGTCGTTGAGCAACATGCAGAATCAACTCGACTCAGTGCAGTCAAGCGGTCGCTTGATCGGCGTGTACCTCTTCCGGCGTCGCTGAGTGGTCAGTCGTCGCCGAGCTGCCTGAACCGCGGCCCGTCGTACCCGTCACGGCTCACGTGCGCAGTGAAGTCGGCGAGCGTCCGGACCCAGTGCCCGCGCTCGCCGTACAGCGCCTGGTAGACGACCACCGGCTCCTCGGTCTCGACGTCCCGCGCGACGAGCAGCACCTCGTAGTCGTTCCCCTTGAAGTGGCGGTACCGGCCGGGCGTCACGTCGTCGCTCATGCCCCGATGTTAGGGCCGGTCGCGCGACACCCGAGTCCAGCGCACCACGCACGGCGTACGGCGCACGGCGCACGGCGCACGGCGTGAGGCGCCCAGGCGCCCAGGCGCCCAGGCGCCCAGGCGCCCAGGCGCCCAGGCGCCCAGGCGCCAGGCGCCCAGGCGCCCAGGCGCCCAGGCGCCAGGCGCCCAGGCGCCCAGCGCCCGACGCGCAGCGCCCGCCGCTCGGTACGCTCGGCCCCATGAGCGAGCAGACGGCACAGGCACGGACCGAGCGCGGCCTCGACCGGCTGGTGAACTTCTCCGACGCGACCGTCGCCATCGCGATCACCATCCTCATCCTCCCGCTGGTCGACATCGCCGGCGAGGTCACGAAGGGCACGACCGCCGGAGACCTCCTCGCCGAGCACTGGCCGGCCCTCCTGGAGTTCCTCGTCACGTTCTGGGTGATCGCCCGCTTCTGGACCCTGCACCACCAGGTGTTCGAGCACGTCCGCTCCTACAACCTCCGCGTGATGCGGTTGAACTTCATCTGGCTCACCAGCATCGTGTTCCTGCCGTTCGCCGCGAACCTGCTGAACAGCAGCGCCGACGGCGACCGGGTGTCGCACGCGCTGTACATCGGGACGATGGTCGTGACGAGCCTCACGCTCACCGCCATCGAACGCGAGCTCCGCCGTGCCCCCGAGCTGCTGTCGTCCCCGCTCGGCGACACCCGCAAGGGCCCGATCGCCGCCGGTCTGCTCGCCCTCGCGCTGGTGCTCTCCCTGCTCGTGCCGTCGGTCGGCCTCTACTGGGTGCTGCTCCTGCTGCTGCAGGGCCCGCTGTCCCGGTTGCCTCGTCGGCGCCGCGCCTGACCCGTCACACGCGGTCATCTCGGAGCCGTGCGGCCGCGATCGTCGTACCGTCGCGGCATGACCGTCATCGCGGCCGTCGCCGTCCTCGTGGGAGTCCTCGCACTCGCCACGATCCTCGGCGTGGTCCTGCGCGCACGGACCGGACGCGCTCGCACCACGACAGCGACCACCGACGGCCACACCACCGCTGACCTGGCCCCGCCCGATGCCTTCGGCACCGCCGCCACCCTCGTGCAGTTCTCCACACCGACGTGCGCCCGCTGCCCGGCCACCCGCCGCCAGCTCGACACCGTCGCGGAGCGCACCCCCGGCGTCACCCGCATCGAGATCGACCTCGCCGAACGTCCCGACCTCGCCCGACGCTTCGACGTCATGCAGACGCCCACGGTCCTGCTCCTCGACGGTCACCGCGCCGTCCGCACCCGCTTCGGAGGACCACCCCGTCCCGCCGAACTCGCCGCAGCCCTCGACACCGTCCTGACCGCAGGCACAGAGGAGTCACGATGACCTCGCCCACCACACCCGCCACCGGCATCGACCCCCGCTCCCCGCGCTTCGGCGCCGCGATCACGACCGTGCTCCTGGCCGCCACGATCGTCCTCACCCTGATCCCCGCGACGTGGGCGGCCGGCGTCGTCCTCCTCGCCGTGATCGTCGTGTTCTTCGCCATCGGAGGCATCGCGGGCATCCGACGCCACCCGTACGGCGCGCTCTTCCGCCGCTTCGTCCGCCCGCGACTCGGCCCTCCCGCCGAACTCGAGGCCCCCGAACCCCCGACCTTCGCCCAGCGGGTCGGCCTGGTCATCACGGCCGTCGCACTCGTCCTCGCGCTGGTCGGCGTCCCGTACGCCGCGCCGGTCGGTGCAGCGATCGCACTCGTCGCGGCCTTCCTCAACGCCGTCTTCGACGTCTGCATCGGCTGCCTGCTCTACGTGTGGCTGGTCCGCGCGGGCGTGTTCCGGCAGCAGACCACCGCCTGACGCGAGGGCCTGGAGGCGCGGCTCACCTCCGTCACGCCGCTTCGGTCGTCGACGCCGGAGACTCCCCCCATGGCAGCCTCCGACGCCGGGTCCGGTTCACGCCGCGAGCGCCTGCTCGCTGAGCGTGACGAGGTCGTCCGCGCGCAGGTTCGGCCAACCGTGCAGCAGCTCACGCCACTCGGTCGGCAGCGCGGCCGCGCCGTGGAGCGCCCCGGCCAGGCCCCCGGCGATCGCGGCGACCGTGTCGGTGTCGTTGCCCGTGCGGACCGCTCGGACGAGGGCGTCCTCGAGTGAGGTGCTGTGATGCACCGCAGCGTAGGCAGCCTGCATCGCGGAGACGACCCACCCGTTCGAGTCCGTGAAGTCCACCGGCTCCGAGTGCTCCGCCGTGACGAGCCGGTCCACCCACAGCCGGCGCCGGTCGAGGTCGAGCAGGTCGAGGCCGCGGAGGACGTCGAGCTCCCCGGTCAGCACCGCGTGCCGGATCGCCACGCACCAGAGCACGCACGCGTCCCCCGCGTCCGCCTCGAAGTGCGTCAGATCACTGATCGCCCGCGCGGCCGAGGCGAGCCGCTCCTCTTCTCCGCGGCCCCCGCGCAGGTACGCGAGCACCAGCGGCGCGGTCCGCATCAGCGAGCCGTTGCCGGCGGACTGGCCCTTGTACTCGTGTTCCTGTCGGGCCGCAGCGCGCGCGTGGGCGGCGGTCCGTGCCTCCAGGCCGGTGAGGACGTTCCGTGTCTGGATGCCGACGTCGGGCGCGTTGACCGACCACGCCGCCCAGGCGGCCACGAGGCCGTCGAGCGCCTGCTCGCTGGCAGGGTCGCCGCCGCGCGCGACCGTACGGAGGATCGGGACCGCCATGCTCGTGTCGTCCGTCCACTCCCCCGGCGCCCAGCCGAACGAGCCGCCGCCGGCCATCCGGATCGGGGTGGGCTCGGGGACGGCGGGGCGGAACTCGTAGCCCGCGCCGAGGGCGTCGCCGGCGGCGGAGCCCTGGACGGCGCCGACGGCTCGGTCGACCCGTGTGGTGGTCTGCGTGGTCATGTGCCCCTCCGATGCAGGTTTACGCGGAACTGCGTAAACCTGAGTCTGCACCCCTGCGACGATTTACGCAAACGTGCGTAAAATCGTGACCATGACGAACGAGTACCGCGATGCCGACGGCAAGCGGCTGACGGACTACCCGCGCCCGTCGGTGGCGGTCGACACGGCTGTGCTGACCGTGCCGGTGGGCGGGCCGCTGTCGGTGGTGCAGGTGCTCGACGCGGTCGACGGGGACTGGCGGCTGCCGGGGACGTTCGTGCACGAGGGTGAGCGGCTGGCGTCGGCTGTCCTGCGGTCGCTCGAGGCGAAGGCGGGCGTGACGGGGCTCGCGCCGGAGCAGTTACACGTGTTCGACGATCCCTCGCGGGATGACCGAGGGTGGGTGCTGTCCGTGGCGCACGTCGACGTGGTGCCTGCGGCGGCGCTCGCGGTCGACGGGTCACGCGCCCGTGTCGTGCCGGTCACCTCGGCGACGGGGATGGTGCACGGGCACGACGACATCGTCGACGTCGCGGTGGCGTCGCTTCGTTCGCTCTACGCCGCGGCGCCGGACCCGCGGGGGCTCCTGCCGGAGCCGTTCACCATGAGGGAGCTGCGGCGCGTGCACGAGGCGGTCCGGGGCGAAGCACTGCTGCCGGACTCCTTCCGGCGCGCGATGCTGCCGCTGCTGACGGCGACCGATGCCAAGCGGGCCGAGGGGCCGGGCAAGCCGGCGACGCGGTACCGGCGGCGCTGATCAGTTCCCCGGCTCCCGCGGGATGATGCAGTCGCTCTCCACGATCAGCTCGTTCGACTTCGACCGGTACTCGATCTCCGACAGGGTGTTCGCCGGCCGGAGCGACGGGTCGCCGTCCCCCTGGTAGGTGTAGGCGTGGTCGGCGCCTCGGCTCGCCTCGTCGCGATCGTCGAAGTGGTCCGAGAGCACCTCGATCGTCGCGTCTCGGTCCAGGGAGTCGGGCATCGCGATCGTCGCCGTGTATGTAGTGCAGGCGTTGCCGCCCTCGGTCTTCCCCGCGGTGAAGTCGCGTTGAACCTCGACCGATGATCGCTTCACCTTGAGGACGCCGAGCGCCTCGTCGATCTCGGGCTCCATGCGTTCCGCGGCCTGGTGCGCGTCGGCCGGGTCCGCGGGGTCCAGCTCGTCGAGCTCGTCCTGTCGGATCGTCGCCTGGTACGCCCGATCGTCGGCAGTTGCCTGTCGGATGACGCCGACGGCGGGGACGACGATGCACACCGCTACGACGCCGATGCACAGCGCGGCGACGACCGTGAGGACCGCCGCACGTCGACAGTCTCGGCGGCGACGCACCGCGACGATGCCGATGGCGAGGAGGACGAGCGGGACGCCGAGGCCGATCACCAAGGCCGCGACCTGCGACCCCAGGTAGTCGTGGCTGCCGTGGTTGAACGTGCGCCAGCTCACCGAGATCAGCGTGATGACCTGGAGGCCAAGGGCGAACACCGTGGCGATCGGGGCCACGACGACGAGCAGGATCAGCAAGCCCCGGCCGATCCCTTCCGGTCTCGACGAATCGTCGTCCCCCACGAGCCCTCCCTGGCCCCCGGTCCACAGTGCTACACGCGCATCCGAGTCGCAATCGCGATCGCGGATAGTCCACGAGTAGAAAAGTTGGAATGCGATGAGCGTCCTGGCCTTAGCCTTTCGCCAGACGCTACCCCCAACGAGGGCCAGCGTCGCACCTATCTCCACGGATCGCTTGACAGCGAAGCTGCCATCGAGGCGCTGCCAAACCGAGAGCGATGAGCCCGTCAAAAACGAACATTCGCCTCGCGTCCCAATCGCCTGCGCGATTATTGTGCACGCCCAGATCACCCCCCGTATAAAAAGGGTCAGCCTGTCTGACCAGTCGGACGAATTTCCGGCCACCCGCCTGCAGCTGCCCGGCGTGACGCACCTACTAGGCGACTACTGACCGCAAACACGCCAAGCACTACTCAACTTCCGACACAAGAGCACCCTGAAATGCCTTTTGCCGCCCCACCTCTTGCGCTAGCAAATGCACATGCTCCTGTATCGCCACTGAGCCACGCTTCGCATAGTCGGCAACCGCGCCGCCATCTAATAGCATTATCTGCGTCGCCGATATCTCATTGACGGATTTTGCGAAAGCGCGCGCGCTTTGCGTGAAGCTGCTGGTGGTCACAATTAGCACCACATTTGACCGAAGAACAGCCGCGACGCCGGCTTCCTTTGCGACAACCGACACCGGAACAGCTGCGCGCTGATTTTTACACTGAACGGTCCAACGCTCGAACGAGAACCCCGCCTGCTCAGCCAGGAGATCAACCTCGGCGCCGCCAGTCTCACCGCCGCGGACACGCAGCTGGCGGGGAATCAACCCAAGGTCAAGAGCAATACGTGCGGCCAGAACCTCCAGAGCCAAACCTTTACGACCAGTATCTTGGCTATTCAAATCAGCGAGGACAACATCAAGTGGTTGACTCAGAGCTTCCTGGAGTCCAGATGGAAGAGGATCCGGCGCGAGAAGACCTACAGCCTCAAAATCGAATGTCAGGCCCTTGGCGGCGAGCCTTACATCACCGCCTTTCGAATGCCTCCCGTCACCGGACGCACTCAACTCAAGCCAACCCGAACGAGCTAGCGGCTCATAAATACTCTTTCGCGCTTGGGCGCGATCAAACCGCACCGCACGCTCATCCAAAACAGCCAAAGCCTGTCTCGCCGGAACCCAGGCGCCTGCGACAACAGACGAGGCATCACGAAGCACCTCTAGATAGGCCCGCTGAGTCCAGGTCAACGAGTACCAATCGGAAACCTCGTCCAAGCCATAACCAACGAGGGCCCTTAATCGAGGATTGTCCAGCTTCCAATCTCGATCCACTACGTTTGCCCATTCGAGCCACTGGCGCATCTTGGATGCTGCGGCGTTGTTGTTGGGAATATCGAAACCGCGAAGCCGCAATTCGCTCGCCACTTCCTGCCCCCGCACCGCACCCTCGCGACGTCTTACCGATTCCGCGGCACGTAAAACGTCGACACCGTCCGCCTTCCGCAATAGATGAGAAGCCAGCAAATCAGCTGCATCACGTTCTCGACCGTCGGACAACATCGACCGCAGACGCGCCCCCATCGGAGTGAGCACGATCAAATCCCGCCCCGGGGAGATAATGGAATATTGCCGCATTCCGGTCACAACATTTGCTGCTCGTTTCAGTTGCTGAAGCCTCCGCTTCATCGGATCAGTCCGATTCTGCGCAGAACTCGCGAACCATCGATCCCTGATTACTTCCGAGAGGTCCTGCTGGGACAAGCCTCGATCCGCAATCGTGTTCAGCAGGAAATTCAGCGCATCGGCTGCGCCGCCGAGTTGGCGAGGCGTGAATTCGTTCGCCGCAATCAGTCGACGTTTGGGTGCAGTGTTCACGCTGCTAGGTACTCCTGACCGTGTGTCGCCGGCGCAAGGGCCTCACGCACACTGGATGCGAGCACCGCGGCAAGTCCTACAGGAACCGCGTTTCCCACCTGCCGCCATTGCTGCTCTACGGTCCCGTCGAGATACCAGTCATCCGGGAACGTTTGAATTCGCTTAACCTCTTCAATGCGCAAGATGCGATTGCGCCAATGCAACGGCCCCATGTTATTTGATCTCCTCGCTTGGATTGTCCAAGACGGTAGCTCAGGCGAAAGCTTCAACAGAAAGGACCAATAGCGGCTTCGCCATTCAAATTGAGGGTCTGGGTGTCCCCTCTTCGCGGTGAAGAATAGGTAATTGTCCCCTGGCGGCACCTTCTTCAGAAGCTCACGATGCTTCCCGCCTGCAACGTGGCCAACATCAGCGGCGTTCTCGTCCGTATCGAGATCGCCGATCCACTTCCCAACCGGCTCCCAAGGGAGGGTTAGACCATCAGTGGGCGCTTCCGCGTGGGTGGCTTCCGGCCAGTTGAATTCTCTAGCCCCAGCGTCATCGCGAATCCCAACGATGAAGAAGCGCTGACGAATCTGCGGAACACCATAGTCGGCAGCATTTAGAACTCGAGACGCGCACTTATATCCTAAAGATTCCGCCGTTTGCACGATGTGTGCGACGGTACTCGCGTGAACTTTGAAAGCCATGCCAGCAACGTTCTCCAGGATGAATGCTCGAGGTCGCAGCCACCTCAACGTATTCAGGTAACCTGTTATCGTCTCCTCGCCGACTGGATCATCCATTGCCCTCGGCTTATCTCTCAGGTAAAACCGGCTCTTCGAAAACGGTGGGCAAGGTGGGCCTCCCACGAGCAGATCGACATCCTCAAGGATTTCACGACTGCCCACAAGGGCCGCTACACGGTCTTCGGTGAAGTCGGTAACACTACCGAGGAGGAATGCTGTTTCGGGGAAGTTGCGAGCGTGCGCCCTTGCTGCTCTCGGGTCATTGTCGTTCGCGGCTATAACTTCGAATCCAGCTTGCACGACGCCTAGGTCGAGCCCGCCGCACCCAGAAAAGAGACTGACAGCCTTCATTGCGTTCCTAACCTCCGATCGCCGAAATCACAGATGCCACCATTGCGGCTCCCATGACACTTGGGACGGCATTTCCAATCTGTCGGACTTGCTCCCGGCGAGGGCCAGCAAATGAGTAGTCCACTGGAAAGCTCTGCAAGGCAGCCAATTCCCTAACTCGCAGACGTCTGCTGCTCCAGTGAAATGGTCCCGTCCAAGGCCCTGGGCTCGCCGGGATTGTCCACGAAGGCTTGTCTGGGCTCAACTTCAACAGAAAATTCCAATAGCGGGTTTCGGCCTCGAAGGTGGGACTCGGATGCCCTGCCCACTCAGTGTGATGCTTGTAATTCATACCGGGGGGAATTTCACGAAGATGCTGCGCCCATCTTCCGCTCACCACTTCCCCCTCTTCCGCATACTCCTGCCGATCCAGATCGCCAATAGCTTCTCCCGCTGTCACCACGGGCGAAAGTCCATCCCCTCCGTGAGTCGGGGATGGCGCATCTGGGATGCTGCGCTTCGATCCGAGGAGGAAAACCCGCTGTCTGTTCTGCGCTGCACCATATTGCGCAGCCGTCGCCACCACTCGCCTAATACGGTACCCTGCCTCTTCGGCGTCCTGTTCGAGAGCTTCAAACACCGCCTTATTACGCGGATGGAGGATACTCGGAACATTCTCGAAAACAAACCCTTCAGCATCCACCTCCAGCACGAGACGCATGTATTCAGACACGAGCGTTCGACGCGAATCCGCCCGGGCCTCAATTGGAGCATGCAACCGCTCCCCGACTTCTCCTCGGCTCCGCGCACGTCGAAATGCGGCCTCATCGCCGTTGTCTAGCCAGTACGCCGCTTTACTGAATGGCTGGCACGGGGCACCGCCAATGACAACCACTGGATCGCTTGCACTAATCTTCGCGCGGCGACGCAGGTCCGGCCCAGACACAGTAGTAACGTCGGCTTGGAGCACTTCACCCGGATGATCAGGATTGATCCTCAATGTTTCGCAAGAGTACGAATCGCTATCAACCGACAGTCTCAAATCGCCTCCCGCTGCAACAGCGCCAAGCCCCAAGCCCCCTGCACCTGCGAAGAGGTCGATTACGGGGATCTTGCTTTGGGCCACGTGGTGCTCCTTCGGTCGGGTTGCTGGGCAAGCCTACGGACATCCGCCGACACTGCGATACCAGACACTCCCCTGGGACGCGTGGTGGTCGATGTGAGTCACTGAGCTACTGACTGTGGGCCCCGCTGCGCAGATTCTGCACCTCGGGAGCCCGCTTCGAGCAGATCGCCTCCCCAACGAGGTCACCGCGCAGTGCGATTCGGGCCGATCGCGAAGATCGGTGTCGGTGTCACCGGGCTGACGACCGCCCAGGCGCTCACGAGCTCGTTGGCACGGCCGGCCACGGCGTCAGCCGCAGCGGACTGGCGGGAGCTCGCCGTCACCCTCGGCCCCGCGCTCGTGGTCGCAGCGGGAGCAGCCGTCGGCACAGCGCTCGCGCAGGCGCGCGGCATCGGCGGCAACCTCCGAGCGCTCGCGCTCGTCGGATTCTCGTCGTCGGCCCGCACCACGGTCGTCCTCGTCACTACGCTGGTACTCGGCTCCATCGGCTCGCTCGTCGGTGCCGTCGCTGCGATGTCGGCGTCCCTGCTCGCGGTGCCGTTCGGTGCAGACCTGTCGTCGGTGTCCGTGTCCGAACTCGCCGTCCCGATCGCCATTGCCGGATGTTCGACCGCGATGACCGCGGCAGTGTTTCCTGTCAGCGAATGGATGGGCCGCCGGCTCAGGCCTCGAGCCAGGTGACGCTGACTGCCCTTTCCGGTCCCGCGATGGTGACAGGACGGCGAGCTCCCCGGATCGTTGACTCGGAGCTTTGAATCCTTCTGATACTTCAGATACGGTCAGCACATGCGTTCCTCCGAGCACCAGATCCGATGAGCAACGGAGCCCTCGCCGCCTGATTCGATGTCGCGGTGACGTTCGCGATCTCCATCTGCAGCCTCGTGATCGCCCACCGCGCCGACCGGACCGCACGTTCCGATCGCGATGAGCGCGAAGCCGCCCGTGTGAGCGCCTGGATCTCCTTCGTTTTCGACAGCACCGAGCCGGAGAACAAGGCCCTGTGGAACGACGTCCTGGTGATCCGCAACGCGGCCGACTCGGTCATCCACAACGTCGAGGCGAAGGCCGTCATGAACGGCGCAGACGAGATCGCGTTCACCGCCAAGATCTGCCCTCCGGGCGAGTCGTATTCCGAGTGGATCTACCCGAGGAACCGCCCGCACCAGAACCGGGCGTGGAAGCTCCCGTCCAGCTGCTCGGAGCTGGCGTGGGACGACCGCATGCTCCGCCCGTTCCCCGTCGCCGACAAGTGGTCGCTCGTCTCGATGTCCTTCACGGACGCCCTCGGGAAGCGATGGGAGTACGAGGCAGGGAGCGGTCTCCGCCCGATTTGACGGGCGGACGGGCGCGGCCCGGGTCGGCGCCGCGCCTCCCCCACTCACTCCCCTCCTTGAATGTCCCTCGCATCCGGTACGTTCACGTCTACCAGCTGTTCGTGACGGAGGAGTGACCTTGCAACCATTCGACCCCGAACGGCTGAAGCAGGGGCTGAGCGGAACCATCGACAGCGTCGCCCAGGCAACCCGGGAAACGTCCTCGCGGGTCGTCGATCGGGCGAAGTCCTGGAAAGCGGCTGCCGAGGATTTGCCCGATGGACGGGGGGACTCCGCGGCAGAATCGTACGAGCAAGCTGTCGTCGACTACAACGCAGCGCACACGACGATGACGGACAGCGGGCTCGCGCTCCTCAGGCAACGGGAACGCACAGCGGACCTGCTCGAATTCGTGGAACACCTCGTCAACAGCATCGCCAACACGCCGAAGACGTTCGACACGGCCTTCGAAGCCATCGAGATGAACCGGACCGCTTTTCTCGATGCCGAGGAGTTCGCGAGGAGGGACCTCGAAGCAGCGAGAGCATCGGCGCTCGGAGCCGGCGCGGGCATCACCGCCGGCGCCGCAGTAGCGAGCTTGGCACCTGCGGCGGCGATGTGGGCCGCCACGACCTTCGGTGCAGCGTCGACCGGGACAGCGATCTCCACGCTCTCGGGTGCGGCTGCGACGAACGCTGCGCTCGCCTGGCTCGGCGGTGGTGCGCTCGCGGTCGGCGGCGGCGGAACGGCCATGGGCGGTGCACTCCTGGCGCTCGCGGGTCCGATTGGGTGGACCGTGGCCGGAGCTGCGCTGCTCACCTCGATCGTGTTGTTCACCAAGAAGAAGTTCGAGACCCGCGAAGCGAAGCAGAAAGCTCTCCTCGCGGTGCGGCGGAACATCGCGACGGTCGATGCGCTGAATGAACAGATCGCAGCCTTGCTCGAGCAGACCGTCTCGCTCCGAGAGCTTCTCGGCAAGAGCTACCTCCAGTCGTTGCCGTCGTTCGCAACGGACTTCACCGCGCTCGCGAAGGCCGATCAGGCTCCTCTCGCTTCCCTCGTCAACACCGCGATGGCAAGCGCAAATCTCCTGGGCAGGCGGATCATCCCGGGGGGAGCTGATGACTGACTCCGCCGGAGCAGTCAAGCGCGGCCAGGAGCAAGCGGTCGCCGCCTGGGTGAACCACCTCAACCAACTTCGACTCGATGCCTTGTTCGCTCGACTACGAACGCAGGCGGACAACCTCGCAGATGCGCTCGCAACGGTCGACGCAGCGCTGCGGAGTATCGACCTCGAAGTCGTCGCTCGAAACCGAGGCGGCGAGAAGGGGATGCACGGCTTCATCGCCGAAGTCGCCGAGGTCGGCGTCAGCAATGCTCGTTCCAGGGTCTTGGGCCACGGGGCACCCTACGAGTGGGTCAACGACAATGGTCCGGTCGACCTCCTGCGCCGAGGCGTCGAGATCCAACAGAAGTTCGTCGCTGCGGGAGGACGCTTCGGGCTCGGCGCGATCAGCGAGCACCTCGACAAGTACCCGGACTTCATCCGGAACGGCGGCAAGTACCAGATCCCCGCCGACCACTACGCCTTGATCCGGAAGCTGCATGACATGCCTGCTTCGGAAGCGAGCATGCTCGTCACCGGGGAGGGTGACGGACCGTCCTACAAGGACTGGCAGCGAGTCCAGGAGTTCTTCAGTACGGGGAGGGCGGGGATCGATTCCGTCGAACCCTCTCGTTTGAACTACGCGGACGTCCAGCGCGGCAAGTACACATCAACGCTCGAGACAGAGAAGGAGTCGCTTCGTGCGACCGATCGGACTCGCCGCGAGGAGTCGATCCTCGGGAGCCGAGCCTCCATCAGCGAAGGAGCCCGAGCCGCAGCTGTCGGTGGCGTGGTCGAGGGTGGTACCACCTTCGTCATGGCCGTCATCACGAAGCGGCGTTCGGGCAGACATCTCAAGGAATTCACTCGCGATGACTGGTACGAGGTTCTAGGCGAAGCCGGTCTCGGCACGGTGAGGGGCGGCGTCCGTGGGTCGAGCATCTACGCGCTGACGAACATCACCGCGACACCGGCCGCGGTTGCCAGTTCCATCGTCACCGCCGCCTTCGGCGTGGCAGAACTCGCGAACGAGTTCCGCTCGGGTGCACTTTCCGAGGTGGAGTTCATCGAACGCGCAGAATTTGTTTCTCTGGGAGCCGCCGTGAGCGCAGTCGCGTCGCTGGTCGGCCAGGCGGTCATACCGATACCCGTTCTCGGGGCAGTCATCGGAACCACGGTCGGCAGCGTCATGTACCAATCGGTGTCCGACGCCCTCGCGCGCAGGGAGACCGAGCTGGTGGAACGATACGCAGCAGAGCAGCGGGAGCTCGGAGAACAGCTCGCCAGCGATCACGAACAAATCGTCGAGCAGATCAGGAGCGCGACCTCGGCGTACGTCGCAGTGCTCGATCGGGCCTTCTCGCCCGACGTCGAGACCGCTCTCGCAGGGTCGATCGCCCTCGCGGTCCACGTCGGCGTCGCTCCGGAATCCGTCCTCGACTCCGACGAGAAGACCGCCGCATACTTCCTCGACTGAGGCTTCGGCAGCATCCTGTGAGCGATGTCCGCCGTCTGCTCTGCGGTGTTGCCGTGGACGGTCATCCCCCCTCGCGCTTCTCCGCATCCGGTGAAGGGGACGACCGTCCCGGTTCGCGATCCCTGGGATCGGCGGACTAGGACGGTCACCCGGCCGATCGTGAGCCCCATCCCCCGATCGGAGGATGCCGAACCACCTCCTCCACCGATCCGCCCGCACCACCGACCGAGCACCCTGGTCTCATGCCCGAAACCCCCGCCATCGAGGTCCACCACCTCACGAAGCAGTACCCCACCGGCAAACGCGCCATGGACGACGTCTCTTTCGACATCCGCCCTGGCGAGACCTTCGCCCTCCTCGGCCCGAACGGCGCCGGCAAGACCACCACGGTCGAGATCCTCGAGGGCTACCGCACCCGCACCGGCGGCGAGGTCCGGGTGCTCGGCCACGACCCGGCACACACGAGTCGCGGCCACAACACACGGATCGGCATCGTCCTCCAGACCAGTGCCGAGTCCCCCAACGTCACCGTCGCCGAACAGCTCCGCCACTTCACGACGTTCTACCCGCGCCACCGCAGCGTCGAGGAGCTCCTGCAGAAGACGGGGCTCGAGGCGCAGCGCAACACCCGCATCAGCCGCCTGAGCGGAGGTCAGCGCCGCCGCGTCGACGTCGCCCTCGGCATCATCGGCCGCCCCGAGGTCCTGTTCCTCGACGAACCGACGACCGGTTTCGACCCCGAGGCCCGACGGCAGTTCTGGGACCTCATCGACGAGGTCAAACGCGAGGGCACGACGATCCTCCTCACCACGCACTACCTCGACGAGGCCGCACACCTGGCAGACCGGGCGGCGGTGATCGCCGACGGCAGGCTGCTCGACATCGCACCGATCGACGAGATCGGCGGCGCCGAGGCCCGGACACCACGAGTGCGCTGGCGCGACGACGCGGACCAGGGACACGACGAACGCACCAGCGACCCGGCAGGTCTGGTCAGGAGCACGACAGCGACCATGAACGACCTGGAAGTCATCCGCCCGTCCCTCGAGGACGTCTACCTCGGAATGGTCGGCCAACGATGAACACCACTGCCATCGGCGCGCACCGCATCGGCTACGAACTCCGCTCCTACTTCCGCGCCCCCGACTCGGTCTTCTTCACCTTCCTCTTCCCCATCGTCATGCTGGCGCTGTTCTCGGTCGCCTTCTCGAGCGCCCCGGAGATCCACGCTGGCCCGAACGTCAGCGTCGACTACGCCACCTACTACCTGCCCGGCCTCGTCGCAACCGGCATCCTGCTCTCCGGCACGCAGTCCCTCGGCGTCGACATCGCCGGAGAGCGCAGCGACGGCACGCTGAAGCGCCTGGGCGGCACCCCGCTGCCGGTCCTGAGCTACTTCGTCGGCAAGATCGGCATGGTCCTGGTCACGACGGTCGTGCAGACCGCCCTGCTGCTGGCGATCGCGAGCCTGGTGTTCGGTGTGGACCTGCCGACGGACGGCGGCGCGTGGGCGCACTTCGCGGGCATCATGCTCCTCGGGGTCGCGACGAGCTGCGTGCTCGGCATCGCGATCTCGGCGCTCCCCCGCGAGGGTCGCCGCGCCACCGCCACGATCGTCCCCATCGTCCTGGTCCTCCAGTTCATCTCCGGCGTCTACCTCCCCTTCACGCAGCTGCCCGACTGGCTACAGGACGTCGCGTCGGTCTTCCCCCTCCGCTGGATGGCGTCGGGCATGCGGTCGGTCTTCCTGCCGGACGCGTTCGCGTCCGCCGAGCCGGGAGGCGCGTGGCACCTCGGCCTCGGCACCCTCGTCCTGGCAGCATGGCTGGTCGTGGGCGCGGTGGCCTGGCTGTTGACATTCCGGTGGAACCGCAAGGACGCGTGATCGTGCCTGTGGACAACCGCTCGTGGGGCGCTCGGCGATGGGATGCTGATGCCATGGACCGGATCACCGCACTGCGCAGCATCACGGCACAGCGCAACTGGGGGCTGCACGTGGCGTTCGGCGTCACGATCGCCCTCGTCGCGGTGATCGCCGGGCTCGGGTGGTCGCCGTGGTCGACCCGGTGGCCGGCGTTCGCGATGCTCCTCGTCCTCGCCGTGGCGTACGCCGCGTACGGGTGGCGGGGCTACGACTCGCCCCGGGCCGCTGCGGCGTTCGTCCCGCTGTTGGTCGTGGCGGCGTTGGTGCTCCCGGCGATCGTGCCGAGCACCGCGTTCATCCAGTGCATCCTGTTCCCGGTGGCGTGGTGCCAGCTCGACCGCGTCCGCACCTCGGTCGCGGCGTCGGTGGCGATCGGTGTGGCCGCGGGCATCGGGCTGCAGATCGCGAGCGGTCCGAGCGGCCTCGTCGGCACGGTCCTGATCGAGGGGGTGAGCGTCGCCGGTGCATGCGCGCTCGGCCTCTGGATCACGCGCATCGCCGAACTCTCCGACGAACGCCGACGACTCCTCGACGAGCTCCGGTCGGCGCAGGACTCCCTCGCCGAGGCGAACCGGCTCGCCGGCGTCACGAGCGAGCGGGAGCGACTCGCGCGCGAGCTCCACGACACCGTCGCGCAGAACCTCGCCGGCATCGTCATGCTCACCGAACGTGCCCGCGGCGACCTCGCGGCCGACCGGGTGGACCGGCTCGACGAACGCCTCACCGTCCTCGAAGAATCCGCGCGCGCCGCGCTCGAGGAATCCCGCACCCTCGTCGCAGCCGGCGCCGCCGGTGTCGCGGGCGACGGTCTCGGCGCCGCCCTGCACCGCCTCGGCGAACGCTTCACCCGTGAGACCGGCACCCCGGTCACCGTGGACGCGGCCGACTGCGCGTTGGATCGCGACGCGCAGGTGGTGCTGCTGCGCGTCGGCCAGGAGGCCCTCGCCAACGTCCGCGCGCACGCCCACGCCGCCTCGGTGCACGTCGCACTGCACGTGGCGGCGGACCAGGTCGGCCTGCGGATCGCCGACGACGGCGTCGGCTTCGACGCCGCCGTGCCGACCGCGGGCCACGGGCTCCGCGGGGTGCGCGAGCGGCTCGCCCTCGCGGGCGGGTCCTGCACGATCACGAGCGATGCCGGACGGGGCACCGTCGTCGAGGTGTCGTTGCCCACCGGGGCCGAGCCGCGCCTCCCGGCCGTCACCGTCCCCGCGCCGGAGGTGACCCGGTGATCCGCGTCGTCGTGGCGGACGACCACCCGATCGTCCGCGCCGGCATCGTCGCGTTGCTGCAGGACGCCGACGACGTCGAGGTCGTCGGGCAGGCCAGCGACGGCGAGGCTGCGGTCGGGGTCGTCCTCGCCGAGCGACCCGACGTCGTCCTGATGGACCTCCGGATGCCGGGGATGAACGGCGACGAGGCGACCGCACGGATCCTCGCTCGCGAGCCGGGGATCCGCGTGCTGATCCTGACGACCTACGAGTCCGACGACCAGATCCTCGCGGCGATCGAGGCCGGCGCTGCCGGGTACCTGCTCAAGGCCGCGCCGGAGTCCGAGATCCTCGCGGGCCTGCGTGCGACGGCCCGGGGTGAGACCGCCCTCGCTCCCTCGGCGGCCGCCGCGCTCGTCCGCCGCACCACGGGCAAGCCCACCGCCGGCCCGTCGCTGTCGCCGCGGGAGCTCGAAGTCCTGCAGCTCGTCGCCCAGGGCAACTCGAACCCGGCGATCGGCCGCACGCTGTTCCTCAGCGAGACGACGGTGAAGACGCACCTCGGGCACGTGTTCGAGAAGCTCGGCGTGAACGACCGCACCCGTGCCGTGACCCGAGCGATGGAGCTCGGCCTCCTCCGCTGACCCGGCGGAGTCTTTTCGGAGAGTCGGCTACGAACTCGTTCATCGTGCCGATGGGGTACCTCGTGCAGGCAATCAGCATGCGCATCACCTCAACCACGAAGGACCGTCCCTTGCTCCGAATGACCAAGAACGCACCGGCGCCCATCCGCTTCGACGAAGCGGAGTTCGAGCGGCAGTACCGGCGTCACGCTGCCCCGTCCGCATCGCTCGTGACCGCCTTCCACAGGGCCGCTTCCCGAGACGTCGCCATGGCGCTCCGAGTGCTAAACCGCGTGCGGTCGGACGCTGCAACCGGACCTGGCGGCATCTTGACGATGTTCGCTGTTGCGCTTGCGGTGGTCGGGTCGATGACGACGACGGCGTTGACCGTCACCGAAGGCTCAGCGTCCGAACAGTGGCGCGTGGTGTTCGGGACGGTCATGGTCTGCGCTGCGGCACTCGTCACCGTCTTCGGCGTCTGGCTCTACGTCTGGCGGTCGTCGCGACACCGCTGCGCCAACATGTGGAAGGACGCCTTCGAGAACGCTCTTCGCTGACGGAGGAGTCGGGCCGGCGCGATGGCTACGCCGTTCTCCCGAGGGTCGTGATCGTCGTGGTGCCGTCTGCTCGGCCGTCAACAACCGGAACGGTCACCGGACGAAAGCGTCCGTGGCATCCCGGTCCGCTTTCGCGGCCCCTGCCGACGACCGGAATGAGTCGGGGATGGAAACGGTCTTCGTGGCGCCCCGCGACCGTCCAGCTCCGCACGCGAGGATCGACGCAGGGGGAACACGTGCACCGAGAGTTCGATCGACCACCGCGCCGCTGGCCGTGGGCCGTCGTGATGGTCGCCGGCGGGATCGTCGGCGCCCTCGAGGCCGTCGGCATCATCGGCGTCACCTGGGTCTCCGACCCCACGGTCGACCAGCCGATCGTCACGCAGACCGACTGGTGGCCGCCGGACTCCGCGCTCCTGGGGCTCGTCGCGTGCATCGCGATCCCGATCGGACTGTTCCTCGGCGCCCTGGTCGCCGCCGGGGTCCACGCGCTTGGGATGCTCCTCGACGACACGCTCGGCCTGGTGCCCGCGGTGGGCATCGTCGGGCTGCTGACGGCCGCCGTCGGGTTCGCCGCCGGGCTCCCGATCGCGATGCTCGTCGAGGCGCCACCGATCGCACTGCCGTTCGCCACCACGGCCGCGGGCGTCAGCGGAGCCGTAATGTCCGTGGCCGCACTCCGCAGTCTCGAACGCACCCCCGCCTGACCCTGAGACCGCACGACCGGACGACCGGACGACCGGACGGGCGTCAATCCCAGGTCAGCACGAACCGCCCGCGCGTCCCACCGGCCTCGAGCCGCGAATGCGCCTCCGCTGCCCGCGCCGCCGGCAGCACCTCGGCCACCCGCGGCGTCAGCGTCCCGCTCTCCACCGCGTGCCGCAGCTGCTCGAGCTTGTCGAACGACCGGTACTCCCCGAACACCATGATCTGCTCGAACCGGATCCCCCGGGCCCCGTTGCCCTCCCAGCCCCGGACGTCCAGGAACACGCCACCGTCCCGGACGGCGTTCACGACCTCGTCCCGCTGGACGGCGGCGTCGGCGAGCGCATCGACCCCGTCCGGCACGAGTGCACGGACGGCGGCGGCGAACCCGTCCCCGCGCGCCACGATGTGGTCCGGCCCGAGCGACCGCACGAGTGCCTCGTCCTGCGGCGCGGCGTCCGCGATCACGGTGATCCCCGCGGCGCGGGCCAGCTGCACCACGTAGTTCCCGAGCAGCCCGGCGGCCCCGGTGACGGCGAGCGTCTGCCCCGGCTCGAGCTCGGCCCGATCCAGGATCTGCAGCGCGGTCAGCCCGTTCATCGGCACGGTCGACGCGAGGGCGGCGGACAGGCCGCGCGGCACCCGGGTGAACGACCCGACGGGTGCGACGAGCTCCTGCACGTACGCCCCACCGTGGGTGCTGAGCGGGAGCGCCATCGCCATGACCTCGTCGCCGACCGCCCACCCGGACACGTCGGGGCCGACCTCGTCGATGACCCCGGCGGCGTCCATCCCGGGCACGTACGGCGGTGACGCGTGCGACGATTCGCGCTGCCCGGCACGCACGCCGGTGTCCGTCGGGTTCACGGCGAACGCCTGCACCCGGATGCGCACCGACCCCGAGCCGGCGTGCGGCTCCGGGACCTCGTGGACGGCGAGGGCCTCGGGCCCTCCGAACTGTTCGACTCCGACGACCTGCATCTTCCCGGTCTACCCGGGCGTTGCTCAACGCAACCCATGACGGCCTGGAGGCGCGGCACCAGCCCGCACCGCGCCTCCCGTCCGGTGCGTCCCGGCTCCGGGGCTAGACGGCCGTCGCCAGGGCGAGTTGCGCCCGTGCCGCGACGGCGTCCGCCGCCGGCGGGCGCCCGTAGGCGTCCCGGTAGTCCCGCGAGAAGTGCGACGCGCTGCGGAAGCCGACGGCAGAGGCCGCGCGGGCGGCGGTGTCGCCGTGCACGACCATCAGCCGGCGTGCCTCGCCGAGCCGTGTCCGCTTGAGGTACTGCGCGGGGGTCATGCCGGTCGCCTCCTTGAAGCGGGCGAACAGCGTGGACTCGCTGACCCGGAGCTCGCGGGCCAGGCGGTCCATCGACCACGGTTCGGCCATGCGCCCGGTGAGGAGTGCGGTCGCGGCGGCGACGACGGAGGTGCCGGATCCGTCGAGGGCGGCGGTGATGCGGGGCGCCTGCTCGGTCTGGAGCAGGCGGAGGACGACCTCGCGGGCGACGAGCGGGAAGAGCACGGGGACGTCCTCGGGGGCGTCGAGCAGGGCGAGCAGGCGGGCGAAGGCGTCGGCGAGCGGGGCGGTCCAGGTGCCGAGCCGGGGCACCTCGCCGCCAGACGCTGCGGTCGGCGCGGACATCGACGCCACGACCTCCCCGACGACCGTCGGGTCGAGGCGCCAGACGGCGGAGACGAACCCGTCGCTCCCGGCGGTGTCGACGACGCCGGCGACGACGGGCAGGTCGACCGGGGTGATGATGAACCGTTCGCGGCCCCACACCTGGTCGTCGTCGCCGACGATCGAGCGCTTCCGGCCGCGGAGGACGACGGACAACGACGGCACGTACCGTCGGTCGAACAGGCCGGTCGGCTCGTGCACGCGGGAGACCGTGAGCCCGAGGGCGTCGGCGCGGCGCGCGGACCCGGCACGCGCGGCGGCGTCGTGGTGGTCGGAGCCCAGGACGGCGGCGTGGGCGGACGCGGTCGCCGCGGCCCGGTCGAGGTGCTGCGCTGTGCGGTCGTCCACGGGTGCCAACCTACCCAGACGTCGTGCGCGGAGCCGTGCCGTGCGGGATCCGGCAAGGTCCTCGTGGATCCGGGCAAGGACGCCGGGACCTGTCGGCCGGAGCATCGAGTCATGACCGATGCACCTGTTGCCACCACCGTTCGTACCGCCCTCGTGACCGGAGCCTCCAGCGGCATCGGCGAGGCCATCGCCCGGGAACTCGCCGCCGCAGGCCTGTTCGTCGCCGTCCACGGCCGCAACGCCGAGCGCACCCAGGCTGTCGCCGCGTCCATCGAGGAACACGGTGGCCGCGCCGTGCCGCTGGTCGCCGACCTCTCCGCCGCGCCGGCCGAGGTCCGCGCACTCGCCACGGCCGCCACCGAACAGCTCGGCGGGCACGTCGACGTCCTCGTGAACAACGCCGGCGTCTACCCCGGTGGTCCGACGGAGTCCCTGTCCGACGACTCCGTGGACGACCTGCTCGCCACGAACGTCCGGGCGCCGCACGTGCTGGTCGCCGCCCTCGCTCCCGCGATGACCGTGCGCGGTGGCGGGCACGTCGTGAACATCGGCTCGTGGATGGCGCGCGTCGGCGTGCCCTTCATGGCGCTCTACCCGGCGACGAAGGCCGCCGTCGAGCAGCTCACCCGAGCGTGGGCGGCGGAGTTCGGGCACCGCGGCATCCGGGTGGTGACCGTCGCGCCGGGAGCGACGGCGACGCCGGGCAACGCGGACTCGGCGGACGTCCTCGCCGCCATGACGGCGGGGACGCCCGCGGGCCGGCCCGTGCAGCCGGTGGACATCGCGCGTGCCGTGCGCTGGGTGGTGTCGGACGACGCCGCCTTCGTCACCGGGGGCACCATCGACGTCGACGGTGGGATCGCGTCGACACGGATGCGCTGACCGGGACCGCCCGACCGGGCCGGGTCGGCAGGATGGGGGCATGCGCTTCGACGAGGTCCTCGCTCGCTCCGACGGTCCCGCGGTCGCCGCGGAGCTCGGTCGGAGCGCTCATCGCTCACGCTCCACGCGGTACCAACGGGGTTGGAGCCGCTTCGGGACGCCGGACAGCAGGATCCACAGACCGAGCGCACCGGTCAGGGCGGCGGCGACCGCGAACACGAAGGAAACACCGAAGACCGGCGTCCGGATGAAGCTCGCAGCGAGACCCATCGACAGCACGGCGAGTCCCAACCAGAACCACCCGAAGACGACGTTCTGGTGGAGCCGACCGATCCACGAACGCCAGACACCGGCGTAGGCCAGTGCCCCGAGTCCTCCGAACACGAAACCGATGGCGAACAGGATGAGGACGAATCCGAGCGGGGTCATCCGAACACCTTCTTCCTGCCGCTCCCGCGAGGTCCCGTCGTCAACGATCGTCGCGGGTCACCGCGCCGATGACCTGTCGGACGACCGTCTCGGTTCGGATCGGCCGGAGAGCGACTGCACCGTCGGCCTGGGTGTACCGCTCGAGCCAGCCGAAGCCAGGAACATCGATCGCGAAGATCCCGAACCCGGTCTCTTCGGACCAGCCGAAGACCGAGCGCCATCCGGGAATCTCCCAAGCCCGACGAAACCACTCGGGCATCCCGGGTGTCGGCGCATCGAGCGTCGATTGTCCACCGTGCTCCTCGTACCGCGCTTGGAGTGCCGTGAGGGAGACGGTCACGGCCTCCTGCTCTCCGACGAACCACGTCGGTTCCACGGCGATCCAATCGAGGAGGTGTCCGACCGCGCCGGCGACCGAGGTGACCCCGAGTCCGACCCGTCCACCGCCGAGTTCGACGCGCATGGCCGCCCGACGCCCGTCCACCCAAATCGCGGCGTGGTGCGTCCCCTGTTCGGACTCGATCCGCGTCCGGAGTGAACGAGTGGCGTTCGCGATGATCCCGACGAACTCCGAGCCTGTGTCTGACAACGCTCCGAACCGGTTGACCAGCCCGAGCTCACGTGCGGCTCGACCTTCCTCCGAACGACGAGTACTCGCCGACACCAGCCCGCGGCTCCGGACCTGCCAGAGGTGGTCGAAGAGTGCCTCCGAGCCTTGCCACGCAAGGCGACATCCGGGCTGGTGGTCGCGCACCCGGTCGAGCGATTCGAGCTCGACGCCGGCGCGCTCGCTCGCAGCAACGTCGATCCGCGGCATCATCGGGTCGTTCCCTCCTGCACGTCGACCAGACGCACCGAATCCATCACCTGTGCGAGCAGCGGTTCGACGGTGGTCCATTCGAGCACGGAGGCACTCGCCGTCAGGTGGACTGCCGTGTCTTCCGTGGTGATCACGCGCTGGTCGACGACGATCCAGTCATCACCGAGGGGGTACCCGAACAGCAGTCGAGCGCTGGAACCGATCGCATGCGCCTGACGACGGACCTCCAGGACTCTCGTTCCCGGCTGTGCGGCGATGGCAGCGGCCATCATCCCGGAGGACGCCTCCACCAACGACACCGTCGTCGATTCCCGCGCGACGATCACGTTCGGCCGGAACCCGTTGGTCGTCGGACATTCGATCACCGTGCCGAAGGTCGCTTCGGTGAGGACCCAGCCGTCGGGCAGGTCGGCCGCGATCACGCGCCGCTCCGATGCCGGTACCAGCGCGGCGTCAGCCATGCGGGCACACCGAAGACGAACAGCCCGACCGCGACGAGGATCAGCACGAAGGCCGCGACCATCATGACCGCGGTGATCACGAACGCGTGCGTCGACAGGAGCGCCGCGAACGTCCCCAGGCAGATGCCGCCGAACCCGAGGAAAGCGGTCGGGAAGATCCGGTCGGCGCTCCACGAGCGCGTCCAGCTCCGCCAGAGGCCGGTGTACGCCGTCAGCCCCACGAGCGCGAACGCGCACGACACCGCGATGATCGCCCAGATCACCCGAAGATCCCCTTCCACACGTCGTGTACGCCCTTCGCGAAGTCCGACCCCTGGTACATGTCGTTCAGCTTGTCACCGAGCATCTCGCCACCTGTCCCACCGAGCCAACCCCCGATCGCGCTCCCGACGATACCGCCCACGACGGTCCCGACCCCTGGGAACAGGGCAGTCCCGATGGCGCCACCGATCCATGCGCCGGCCGCGGCCGCGCCGACCGTGGTGCCTCCCTTGATGACCGTGGTCGTGACCGCGCTCTCGGTCCGGCGTGAGTCGGACCAGTCGGGGTGGTCGACCTCGTCCTCGTGCCACTGGTCGTTCCAGGTCGAGCCGAGAGTGAGGACTGTTCCAGCGGCGCCCAAGACCTTGGTCGCACCCTTGGCCACGTCCGGCATCGCCTCGAGCAGGGCGTTCTTGTCCTTCACCAGGAAGTTGTGCGAGCCGTACCGAGGATCATCGAGGGGGATGTTGGGCCCCTTCGGCGGGTACGGCTTGGCGATCTCCCCCGGCGCCTGCCACCATGCCTTGCCGTTCGCATCGAGGAACGACGGCGGCGGGGTGCGCAGCGTGGCTTCGGGGATCACTCCGGCAGGCACCGTGGTGAGCTGGCGCCACCGTTCGAGTGTCTCCTGCGAGACCGACATCCCCGCACCGATGATGGCTCCGGACGTCCCACCGCCGACGAAGCTCAAGAACTTCGAGGCCGCTGACTGCTCGTACGCCTTGAGCGCATTGATGGCGCCCGCGCACTCCTGATCTGCCTGCAGTGCCGCGGCGTTGAACTGGTCCACGCGTCGCTGCAGGGCATCCTGCTGGTCACGACGCGCGTCCTTCGCTGCCGTGACTTCTTCGTCGGTCGCGCCGGCCGGGGTCGAGGTGTCGGATCCGGCGAAGGTGCTGATGTCCGAGAGGAGCGTTGTCCGCTGGGTCTGGAGCGTCTGCACCGTCGTCGAGTACGTGTCGAGAGCGCTCTTCGCCTTCGCCGCTGCGTCGACCAGCCCGACCACGTCCGCATCGATCGGCGACAAGGCGTTCCGGAGCGTGGCCGCTTCCGGCGCGTCGTAGACATCGGACGACGCGAACGCCTTCCACGCGGCCTCGATCGCGTCGGCCTGTGTCTGCGCCGTGCTCGCCGCCGACACCAGGTCCGCACCGACCGACTCGAGCGTCGCGGGGTCGGGCAACTCGTTGACAGTGGGGGCGAAGGTCACTGCTCGATCCCGTTGTTCGCGTTCGCCGCCATCTCCTCGTCGCCGGCCGCGTACGCGTTCGCGATCGATCGCGCCGCCGCGATGGACGCGGTCACGCGGCTCCCGATCGACGCGAGTCGGATCTCTCCTGGGTTCTGCTTGAACGCACTGAGTGCCGTCGCGGTGTTCACCGCGCGCGCTGCGAGCGACTCCGCTGCACCGGCGGCGTTCTGCAACGACTGCTCTGCCGTCGCCATGTCAGCGAGAGCGGTCTCGGCGTCCGAGATCGCTCGGTCGAACGCGGCCGGATCGAGCCGCCATCCGTTGATCGCCATGCGGCATCCCCCTCAAGCGCTGCAGTGTGTCGGAACCCGTCGAGGATACCGACACACTGGGTTGCAGGGAACCTGACGCCCTCGATCGACCCGCTACCGTTGTGTGCGACGAGGGAGGGGACCGTGTGATCTGGGTCATCGGCGCCGTCCTGATGCTCGTCGGCCTGCTCGGCTACACCGGACTCTGGCGTTCCTGGGCGAAGGGCGGCCTGTCCTACAAGGTCTTCGGCCTCTTCTGGTTCGGTCTCGGCATCGTGCTCGTGAGCATCGTCCTCGCGCTGCCGGACCGCCCGAGCTGGCTCTTCTGGGTCCCCGCGGTCATCGCCCTGCTCGGCGCGGCCTCGACCTGGTACCTCCCGCCGGCGCTGACCCCGCGCTGGTTCCGCGCGCTCCGCAGCAGCTGGCGCTGACCCGCCGCACGCGCTGACCCCGAACGACTTCTCCGACGTCGTACGACATCGGACTCGTCGTTCCGAGTCCGTCCAGCCCGAAAGCACCACCCCACCACCCCACCGCACCACCCACCGGCCAGGAGGCGCGGCACCTGCCCGCACCGCGCCTCCCGTCCCACGGACGCGCACCGTCTGCCATCCGGCGCACGCCCGCTCAGGTCCCCGCGTCCGCCCCCTCCGACCGGACGCGGAGCACCCGCGCCGTCGGGGTCGCGCCGCCGCTGTCGACGTGCAGCACCCCCGCGGACGCGTCCCACGTGACCTCCCACGGCCCGAGCGCCGTCGGGAACAGCGGCTCCACGGACACCGAGCGTCCGGCGAACCCCGGCAGCGGCAACGACACCGATGGCGACGCGCCGGGCAGTGCCCACACCGACAGGTACAGGTCGCCGTCGGGCGCGGCGAGGCCCAGCGCGACCCAGGTGTCCTCCCACCCGGGCAGCCCGAGCGGCCACACCGGGATCGCGGTGTCGACCACGTCGAGCACCGCACGGTGTGCAGCGATCGCGGACGCGACGACCGCCCGTTGCGCGGACGACATCTCGTTGAGGTACCCCGACAGGTACATCCGCCCGAGCACCCCGTTCACCAACGACACCGTGAACAGGTCGTCCGACATCGACGGCGCCGGGTACGCCCAGTTCCCCGCCTGCTCGGGCAGCATCGCGGCAGGAGCGGCGGCCACGATCGACGCGGACAGCACGGGGTCCTGCTGGTCCGAGGTGGACTGCATGTGCAGCCGCGAGAGCATCGCGAAGTCGGCGCGCATCGCCCCCGAGGCGCAGTTCTCGATGAGCAGCGACGGGTGCCGTTCCTGCACCGCGTCGAGCCAGTCCAGCAGGGCACGTGAATGCTCGAGCGAGCCCGACCACGGCCCGGTCATCGTGTTCTCGTCCATCTTGAAGAAGCTGACCCCGAACTCCCCGACGAGCCGGTCGACGACGGCGTCCAGGTGCGCCCGGGCGTCGGGCGACCGCAGGTCGAGCAGGTGCCGTCCGTGCTCCGCGACCCGCACGCCGTGGTGGTGCACGAACGCGGACGGCGGCAACGAGGACGCGAGCGGCGAGTGGATCCCGATCACCTCGGGCTCGAGCCACAGCCCGGCCCGCATCCCCCGCTCGGTGATGTGCGACAGCACGACGCCCAAGCCGCCCGGGAACCGCGACGCGGCCGGCTCCCACGCCCCGACGGTGTCCCACCAGTGCCCTTCGGCGTACCAGCCGGCGTCGATGCAGAACAGGTCGGCTCCGGCGTCGGCGGCCGCGTCGACCAGCGGGAGGAGCTTCTCCGTGGTGGGGTCGCCCATGAGCGTGTTCATGTAGTCGTTGAACACGAGCGGCAGGTCGGCGTCGGCCGGACGCAGGGCACGGCGAGCGCGTCGCTGCTGCGTGAGCACCGCGAAGGCCGCGCCCACCGAGGACGCGATCCCGACCGAGGCCGGCACCGACACGAACGGACGGTCGGGTGCCACGACGGCGGTCCACTGGTGTTCCTGGTCGGTCGGCCCGCTCAGCAGCAGGTACGCGTGCCGCCGGGTCTCCCCCAGTTCGTACAGCCACGGCCCGTTGTGCTCCACCTGCCAGACGAGCGCGTACCCGCACGTGGCGGACGGCGCGTCCAGCACCCCGATCGGCAGCGCCTCGCCGGTCGACCACGAGCCGCGGTTCTGCACGACGACCCGGCTGCGGGGCGGGTGGTGCTGGGCCTCCCGGTCGATGCGCGCGAGCCCGATGTCCCGCAGCGGGTCGGTCCGCCACCGGCTCTCCGCCGCCCAGTCGTTGTCCGCGTGCAGCAGCGACAGCGCGTCGACGGTCACACCTGCGTCGGTCAGGAACGCGCCGGTCGCGAAGGACGACACGAAGTCGACGACGTGCTCGCCGCGCTGCGCGCGCACCTCCGTCCACGTCTGGAACGCCGCGACGCCGGCTTCCGCCCGGAAGACCGACTCGGCCTGGAGGCCCGTGGCCGCATCCTCCTGCAGGACCCGGAACCACAGGTCGGTCCCGTCCTCGTGCACCTGGTGCGACACGTGGCGCAGCCGCGCCCCGATCGTGGAGTCGACGTGCCGGAAGCCGCCCGGGAACCGGCCGTGGCCGACGGTCGTGAGCTCGACGAGCGGCTGCGGGTCGGAAGGCCCCTCGGCGAGCGCCCCGCCGGCCGGCACGAACGACGCGAGCGCGACCGGCCCGTCCGGGGCGATGCGGAACCGCGCCGAGAACCCCGGCGTGGTCCAGTCGACGGACTCCCCGCTCACCGTGCCCCGACCGGAGCCGGCGAACTCGTCACCCACGCGCCGACGCCGTGGTCGTAGCAGGTGGTGTTGTCGATCGTCGACCGGTCGAGCGCGGATCCGGAGGTCACCCGGCGGTCGGTGCGCTCCGGGTCCGGGGCTGCCTCGGCGAGCAGTCGGGTGTAGTCGTGCTGCGGGTTGAGGATCACGTCGTCCGAGGGTCCGCGTTCGACGACCCGGCCGCGGTACAGCACCAGGATCTCGTCCGAGAAGTGCCGGGCGGTGGCGAGGTCGTGCGTGATGTACAGCACGGCGAGGTGGTCCTCGCGCTGCAGTCGGCCCATCAGGTTGAGCACGCTGAGCCGGATGGACACGTCGAGCATCGACACGGGTTCGTCGGCGACGAGCACTTGCGCCCCGGGCGCCAGCGCGCGGGCGATCGCGACGCGCTGCCGCTGGCCGCCGGAGAGCTCGTGCGGGCGGCGGGACGCGAAGTCCTCGTCGAGGTTGACCCGGCCGAGCAGTTCCCGGACCCGCTCGGCGGTCTGCTCGGCGCCGCGGGCACGGTGGTGCAGCTGCAGTGGTCGGGCGATGTGGTGCTCGATGGAGTGGAACGGGTTGAGCGAGGCGAACGGGTCCTGGAACACCATCTGCACGTGCCGGCGGTACATGCTGCCGACGACGGGCGTGCCGTCCTCGAGCCGGACGTCGATCGAGCCGCGCGTGGTGGTCTCGAGCTTCGCGAGCATCCGGGCGATCGTGGACTTGCCCGATCCGGACTCGCCCACGAGCGCGACGGTGCGGCCCGGCAGGAGCTCGAACGACACGTCGTCGACGGCGCGCAGGGTGGTGCGGCGCAGGCCCTTCCGGGTGTGGAAGTCCTTGCCGAGGTGGCTGACGGTCACACTGGTCACGATGCGACCTCCTCGTCGATACCGGAACGGATGAACGCGCCGCGGGCCCCGGAGAGGCTCGGGAACGACTGCAGGAGCCGGCGGGTGTAGGGGTGCTGCGGGTCGTGCTGGATCGCGTCGGCGGTGGCGCACTCGACCACCTCGCCGCGGAGCATGATCGCGATGCGGTCGCTGATCTCGAGCAGCAGGGGCAGGTCGTGCGTGATGAACACGACGGCGAAGCCGAGCTCGTCCCGCAGTCGGACGATCTCGCGGAGGATCTCCCGCTGGACGACGACGTCGAGCGCCGTGGTGGGCTCGTCCATGATCATGACCTGCGGTTCGAGGAGCATCGCCATCGCGATCATCACGCGCTGCCGCATGCCGCCGGACAGCTCGTGCGGGTACGCGGTGATGCGCGCGGGGTCGACCCCGACCCGGCGGAGGGCGTCCTCGGCGATCGCCCGACGCTCCTTCCGCGGCATGCCACGGCGGTGTTCGACGAGGGCGTCGTCGAGCTGCGCCCGGATCGTGGTGACCGGGTTGAGCGCGTTCATCGCCCCCTGGAACACCATCGACAGCTTCGACCAGCGGACGGCCCGGAGCCGTTCGTCGCCGAGGCCGAGCAGGTCGATGTCGCTGCCGTCCCGGTCGTGGAAGGTGATGCTGCCGGACGCGACCGTCGCCGGCGGCTTGTGCAGCCGGGTGATGGCGTAGGCGAGGGTGGTCTTGCCGCAGCCGGACTCCCCGGCGAGGCCGAGGATCTCGCCGGGTGCGAGCGTCAGCGAGACGTCCTTGACGGCGTGCACCGGGTGCTCGGTCTCGTAGACGACGTCGAGGTGGTCGATGGTGAGGACGGCGTCCCGGGTCATCGGGCGACCCCCTTCGTGTCGGTGGTGGTCTGCGCGGCGCGAGCCGTGCCTCCAGGGCCGGACGGACCGCCGGGACGGCGGGCTGCACGACGCGCACGACGCTCGCGCCGTCGCTGCGCCCGCACGTTGGCGAGTCGCGGGTTGATGACCTCGTCGATCGAGAAGTTGACGAGGGAGAGCCCCATGCCGAGCAGTGCGATGAGCAGGCCCGGCGGGACGAACCACCACCAGGCGCCCTGGGCGAGCGCGAACCCGTTCTGCGCGTAGAAGAGCATCGTGCCGAGCGTGGACGAGTTCGAGGCGCCGAGGCCGAGGAACGACAGGCCCGCTTCGCCGAGGATCGCGGCGATGACGGCGAACACGAACTGCGACGCGAGCACCGGCAGCAGGTTCGGCAGGATCTCGACGGCGATGACCCGCCAGGGCCGTTCGCCGGCGACCCGGGCGGCGGACACGTAGTCGCGGTTCCGGATCGACATCGTCTGCGCCCGGAGGACGCGGGCGGACCCGGCCCAGGACGTGATGGCGAGGACGATGGCGATGGTCCAGAGCCCGCGTGCCTCCTGCGGGACGAGCCCGGAGATGACGATGACGAGCGGCAGGCCCGGGATGACGAGGAAGACGTTCGAGAAGAGCGAGAACGCCTCGTCCATGATCCCGCCGAGGTACGCGCCGAGGATGCCGAAGAACGCGGACAGCACGGTGGCGAGCACCCCGACGATCAGGCCGATCTGCAGGCTGCCGCGGGTGGCGTAAGCGAGCTGCGCGAGGACGTCCTGCCCGGTCTGCGTGGTGCCGAGCAGGTTGTCGGCGCTCGGCGCCTGCATGCCCGAGTCACGGATGGTGGTCGGGTCGCCGACCAGGAACGGGCCGAGCAGCCCGAACAGGGCGACGCCGACGATGAGCACGATGCCGGTGACGAGCCACGGGGTCAGGGTGGGGAGGAACCGGCGCAGGCCGCCCTTCGGTCGGGCTGCACGGGCGGTCGCGATGCTGCGCGTCGAGCCGGCGTCGGCCTCCTCGGCGAGCTGCCCGATGGTGGGTTCGGTCTCCTGCTGGATGTTGGTCATGGTCGTGTCCTCCTAGCTCCGGGCCCGGGTGCGCGGGTCGATGAGCCCGTAGAGCAGGTCGACGACGAGGTTCGCGCCGAGGACCGCCAGGGTGATGAACAGGAAGATGCCCTGCATGAGCGCGTAGTCGTTGTTCGTGACCGCGGACAGGAGCTTCGACCCGATGCCCGGGTACGAGAACACCTGCTCGGTGACGACGGACCCGGACACGATGAACCCGAGGGAGATCGCGAACCCGGCGACCGACGGCAGCACGGCGTTGCGGGCGGCGTAGTTGCGGAGGACCTTGCCGTGCGGCAGGCCCTTCGCCATCGCCGTGGTGATGTAGTCCTCGGACAGCGTCGACACCATCATGTTCCGCATGCCGAGCAGCCACCCGCCGAGCGAGGCGAGCACGATCGTCGCAGCGGGGAGCACTCCGTACTTGAGCGCCGACAGCAGGAACTCCCCGTTGAACCCGGGTGTCAGGGTGACGTCGTAGCCGCCCTGCGCCGGGAACAGGTGGATCCCGGTCGCGAAGAAGTACACGAGGATGAGCGCGAGCCAGAAGTACGGCACCGCGGCGAGCAGGGTGGTGGCCGGCACGAACGAGTCGAGCCAGGTGCCCGGACGCCAGCCGACGAAGGCACCGAGGGCGACCCCGATGACGGCGGCGAGCACGGTGGCGATGCCGACGAGGGCGATCGTCCACGGCAGGGAACTCCCGATGACCTCGGTGACGGGTGCCGGGAAGTAGCTCACCGACACCCCGAGGTCGCCGCGGAACACGTTGCCCAGGTACTGGCCGTACTGGGCGAGGATCGGTTCCGAGGTGTTGCCACCGAGGAGCAGCTCGTACGCCTGCCGGGTCGCCGGGGTCACCTGTCCGCCGCGCTGTTGGAGCTTGGCGAGCAGGATGTCCACCGGGTTGCCGGGCAGGAGCCTGGGGATGATGAAGTTCAGCGTCAACGCCGCCCACAGGGCCACGACGTAGAAGCCGATCTTGCGCAGGAAGTAGTGCATACGAGCGCTCCTCGGTCGCAGTCCGCCGTCAGCCCTTGACGGGCTTGAGCGCCTTGAAGATCTCGGCGTTGTCGGGGCTCGCCCAGACCGCCGGGAACGCGTACAGGTCGTCCTTCGTCGGCCAGCCGGTGAACTTCGCGGCGTGGAACTCGCTCGTCGTGCCGCCGGTCATGATCGGGATGTACGGCATGTCCTCGACGACGTGCTGCTGGATGACGTCGAGTTCGGGCTGGGTCGCGGCGGTGTCCTCCGGGTTGATCGTCGCGAGCTTCGCGAGCGCGGCGTCGACCTCGGGGTTGCTGTACCGCGCGATGTTCATCGGGGCCGCCTCGCCGACCTTGGCGGTGTTCGCGGTCGAGAAGTAGTTGTTGTAGAGGTAGTACGGGTTCGCGGTCGGGCCCTGGCCGAGCGAGTCGATCGCGAGCTGGTACGTGCCCTTCGTCTTCTTGTCGGTCCACTCGTTCCAGGACGACTGCTGCGCCTTGAGCTCGATGCCCGCGGCCTTGAGCTGCTGCGTCATCGTGTCGATCGCGGTGATGTAGTCGGTCCACCCGGTGACGACCTCGACGGTCAGGGACAGCTTCTTGCCGTCCTTGGCGTAGATGCCGTCGGCGCCCTTCTTCCACCCGTCGCCCTCGAGGGTCGAGGCAGCGGCGTCGGTGTCCGCGCCGCTCGGCATGACGGCCGGCGAGACGTCCTTCGAGATGGTGTCCTTCTGGGTCGTGGTGAGCGCGAAGGTCGGCGAGATCTCGCTCGCCGTGTTCGAGAACGCGAGCGAGTTGAGCTGCTTGCGGTTGATGGCGTCGGCGATCGCGTGGCGGACGGCCGGATCGGTCTGCGGGCCGCTGCAGCCCATCGCGGTCGACGAGCAGGTGAGGAGCGCCATCTGGTTCTGGCCGACGGTGATGCCGTCGTAGCCCTGGTAGTGGCCGGGGATGTCGTCCATGTTCGGCACCGGGCCGGTCTGCCAGTCGATCGACCCCTGCGACAGGGCGTCGGCACCGGCGGTGTTCCCGGAGAGCGACAGGTAGCGGATCATCTTCACGGCCGGGGCGCCGCCCCAGTACTTCTTGTTCGCCACGAGGGTGAAGGCCTGCGCCTTGAAGGTGCCGAGCGTGTACGGCCCGGTGCCGACCGGCTTCCGCACGACGTCGGTGGTCGGGTCGATGTCCTTCCAGAGGTGCTCGGGGACGATCCAGGTCTTGCCGAGCAGGTTCGGGCCGAGCACGAACGACGGCTTGGCGAACGTGACGACGACCTTCGAGTCGCCCTCGGCCTTCGCGGTGCCGTCGTACCCGATGGAGTTGAGGGCCTTCTGCTTCTTGAGCATGTCGAGCGTGAAGACGACGTCCTTCGAGGTGAAGGGCTCGCCGTCGCTCCAGGTGGCGCCGTCGCTGAGGGTGATCGTCAGCTGTGTGCCGTCGCCGTTCCACTCGTACGACTTGCCGAGGAGGGGCTTCGGGTCGTTGGTGTTCACGTTCGTGATGAAGAACAGCGACTCGTAGATCGTCCCGACGCCGCCGATGTTCGACGGCGACCATGGGTTGTAGTTGATCTGGTAGTCGCCGGACTGTCCGGTGTACGCGATGAGGGTCGAGCTCGCGTCGCCGGTGCCGGCGGTGCTGCTGGAGCTGCAGCCGCTCAGCGCGAGGCCGGCGGCGAGGAGAACGGCCGCGCCGATGGCGAGCCGTGAACGGGTTGGGTTGAACATCGTTGTCCTCTCGGTCTGCGTCGTCGCAGGTCCACGTTGTGAGCGTGATTGTTACACGCATAAACTAAGTCGGTCAAGGGGTCGCATCACGGCCCCGTAACGATGAGGAGACGCGATGGAGCGGACCACCCTGGACGGCACGTGGACGGTCGAGGCGGTGACCGGACCGACCGAGTCCGAGCAGCACCGCGATCCGGTCGAGGCGGTGGTCCCCGGCTGCGTGCACACCGACCTGCTCCGGGCGGGCCGCATCCCCGACCCGTTCGACGGCGACCACGAGGCCGCGACGCAGTGGATCGGCGACACCGTCTGGCGCTACCGCCGGACCTTCACGTGGACCGCTCCGGACGCCGCGCGGCACGACCTCGTCGCCGAGGGGCTCGACACCCTCGCCACGATCGAGCTCAACGGCATCGTCGTCGCAACGACCGCGAACCAGCACCGGTCGTACCGCTTCCCCGTCGGCCACCTGCTCCGCCCGGGCACGAACGAGCTCGTCGTCACCTTCGACGCACCCGTCCCGGCCGCCGAACGCCTGTCCGCCCTGCACGGCGGCGAACTCCCCCACGTGAACCACCACCCGTACAACGCGCTCCGGAAGAACGCGTCGAACTTCGGGTGGGACTGGGGCGTCGACGTCGCGACGAGCGGCATCTGGAAGTCGATCGGCATCGAGTCCTGGAGCGGCGTCCGCATCGCGGCCGTCCGCCCCCTCGTCGACGTGGACGGCACCACCGGCGTCCTCACGGCCCACGTCGACGTCGAGCACGCCGGCTCCGCGGGCGCGTTCGCGCAGGCCATCGGCAGCGCCCCCGTCACGTCGACGGGCGGTGCCGTCCCGGCCGGCCTGGAGGCGCGGGTCACCGTGACCCCGCACCGCGCGTCCGCAGCGTCGGCCGGGTCCGGCACCGTGCCTCCCGGCCGGACCGCGTCGCGACCGGTCGTCGACGGCTCGGCGACCGTGCGTCTGGAGGTCCCCGACGTGGCGGTCTGGTGGCCGCGTGGCGAGGGCGACCAGCCGCTGTACGACGTCCGCGTCGCGGTCGGCGACGACGTCTGGACCGGCCGCGTCGGCTTCCGCACCGTGACCCTGGACACCGCGGCCGACGCCGGCGGCGCGCCGTTCCTGCTCCGGGTCAACGACCGTCCGGTGATCGTCCGCGGGGCGAACTGGATCCCGGACCACGCGTTCCTGACCGAGATGACCCCGCAGCGGTACGCCGAGCGGATCGACGACGCGGTCGACGCGAACGTGAACCTGCTCCGGATCTGGGGCGGGGGCGTCTACGAGTCCGACGACCTGTACGACCGGTGCGACGAGCTCGGGGTGCTGGTGTGGCAGGACTTCCCGTTCGCCTGCGCCGCGTACGCCGAGGAGCCCTGGCTCGCCGACGAGGTCGGCCCGGAGGTGCGCGAGGCCGTCACCCGCCTCAGCCCGCACCCGTCGCTCATGGTGTGGAACGGCAACAACGAGAACCTCGTCGCGTACGCCGATTGGGGCTGGCGACCGTCGCTCGTCGGCCGGACCTGGGGCAACGGGTACTACCGGTCGCTGCTGCCGTCGATCGTCGCCGAGCTCGACCCGACCCGGCCGTACACGCCGGGCAGCCCGTTCTCGTTCGACGAGTACCTGACGCCGAACGACGAGCGCAACGGCAGCGTGCACATCTGGGACGTCTGGAACACGAAGGACTACCGCGCGTACGCCGACTGGCAGCCGCGGTTCGTCGCCGAGTTCGGGTTCCAGGGGCCGCCCGCGTGGTCGACCCTCACCGCCGTGGTGCACGACGAGCCGCTCGACCCCGACGGCCACGAGATGCTCGTCCACCAGAAGGCGCACGAGGGCAACCGGAAGCTCGCGGACGGGATGCGCGGACACCTCCCCGCACCCGCGTCGATCGAGGACTGGCACTTCGCCGCGCAGCTCAACCAGGCGCACGCGATCCGGTTCGGGATGGAGTGGTTCCGCTCCCGGACGCCGGACAACACCGGGATGATCGTCTGGCAGCTGAACGACGACTGGCCCGTGGTGTCCTGGTCGCTCGTCGACCACGCCGGCATCCGGAAGCCGGTCTGGTACGCGGTGCGCCAGGCCTACCAGCCGGTGTTGCTCACCGTGCAGCCTGGCACGGGGGCGACCGCGGGCCCGACCGCGGGCTCGACCGGTGCGCTCGACGTGGTGCTCGTGAACGCCTCGGGGGTGCCGGTGTCCGACGAGGTCACGGTGTCCCGCGTGGCGTTCGACGGCACCGTGCTCGAGTCGTCGTCGTTCCCGCTCGCCGCCGAGCCCGCGTCCGCCGACCGGGTGACCCTGCCGGCTGCGCTGGCCGTGCCGGGCGACGCCGGGTCCGAGGTGCTCGTCGTCACCGGTGCCGGCACCCGGACGGTGTTCGACCACGCCGAGGTCGTCGACCAGGCGTTCGCACCGTCGCCGCTGTCGTCGTCGGTCGAGTCGACACCGGACGGTGCGCGGGTGACCGTCACGGCGACGTCCTACGCCCGCGACGTCTCGCTGTTCCCGGACCGGGTCGACGCCGCAGCGCGGGTGGACGACGGCCTCGTGTCGTTGCTCGCCGGCGAGTCCGTGGTGTTCACGGTGACGGGCGCGCCGGGCATCGACCCCGAGGCGCTCGTCAGCCCGCTCGTCCTGCGGCACGCCGGGTCGCTCCGCCGGTAGGCCGCCGCCGGCGGCGGCGGGCCCCGAGTCTCGGGCTGGGCGACCGATCTCGCGGCTTCGAGCCCGAGATCGGTCGCCCACACCGAGTCTCGCGGCCGTCAGTCGAGCGCCTGGACCTCCAGCACGAGGGCGGTCCCGGGCGCGAGCGCGAGGAGCCGCACGCCGACGTCCTCGAGCACGGCCCCCGGGAGCTCCAGGCTGCCGCGTCCGTACCACGGCGGCGGCACGGGGTCGAGGCCGCGCGGCACGGTGAGTCCCTCGACCGGGGCGACCCGGTAGCGCCGCGACCGGTCGAGCCCGCGCAGCCGCAGCGGCACGGCGAGCGACCGCGGCCCGGTGACGGTGCGCGCGACCCGGACCAGCGCCCGCGACCGGTCCCGCCCGACGACCGCGGTCGCCAGGAGTCCCGGGTCGCCGAGGTCGAGGTGGCGGAGCCGTCCGGTGTGCAGGAGCCCCCGCTCCCGCCGGTAGAGCGCCGTCCACGCCCGGAGCCGGCCGAGGTCCTCCGGCGGCAGGCGTGTGATGTCCGTCTCGATGCCTGCGGACCCGAACAGCGACACCGCCATCCGGAAGTCGAGGTCGAGGTGCCGGCGCGTGGTGTGCGCGACCTCCGGCCCCACGTGCGAGCCGATGAGCTCGAGCGGGAGCAGGAGCTCGGTCCACCGTTGGATCGGCAGGCGTTCCATCGCGTCGTTCGAGTCGGAGGCCCAGACCCGGTCGGTCCGTTCGAGCACACCGAGGTCCACCCGGGCACCGCCGCTCGCGCACGCCTCGATCTCCAGCCAGGGGTGCCGTCGCCGCAGGTCGTCCATCAGCGTGTAGACCCCGCGGGTGTGCGCGTCGATCCCCGCCCGTCCGGCGTGCACCGCGTGCACGACGTCCCGGTTCTGGTCCCACTTCACGAAGTCGACGTGCAGTTCACCGATGACCGCCGACATCGCCTCGAGCACGTGCGCCCGGGCGAGCGGTTCCGCCATGTCGAGCACGTACTGGTTGCGCCAGGTCCGGACGTCGTCGTCGGGTCGCTGCAGCATCCACTCCGGGTGCGCGGCGGCCAGTTCGGACACCGGGCTGACCATCTCGGGTTCGAACCAGAGCCCGAACTCCATCCCGAGCCCGCGCACGTGGTCGACGAGCGGGCCGAGGCCGTCCGGCCACACGGTCGGGTCGACCCGCCAGTCGCCGAGCGCCGTCCCGTCCGACCGGCGTCCGAGGAACCACCCGTCGTCCAGCACGAACCGCTCCACGCCGACGTCCGCAGCGGCGTCCGCGAGTGCCGTCAGCGGCGCGAGCTCCTGCCGGAAGTAGACCGCCTCCCAGGTGTTCAGCACCACGGGCCGGGGCCGCACCGGGTGGCCGGGCCGGGCGCGCAGCGAGTCGTGCAGCCGGTCGGAGAGCCCGTCGAGCCCGGAGCCGCTCCAGACGAAGACGACGTCGGGGCTCTGGAACGTCTCCCCCTCGGCGAGGACGATCTCGCCCGGACGGAGGAGCTCGCCCGCGCCGAGCACCGGGCGCGCTTCGGCGAGCACGTCGTACCGGTGGACGGAGTCGGCGCTCCACGCCAGGTGCACGGCCCAGAGTTCCCCGGCGTCGTCGGCGAACCCGGGGGTCCCGAGCACGAGCAGCGTCGCGGCGTCGTGCCCGGTGCGGCCCCGACGGCTCTCCCGGGCGTGCGACCCGTGCGTCAGGGCGCGGCGCTGCGGCGTGCGCTCCCGGGTCCACCGTCCGGCGAGGTCGAGCACCTCGGCGGCACGCTCCCCCACCGGCAGCGTGGCCTCGAGCGCCTGCAGGTGCACGGCAGCGCGTCCCGCGTTCGTCACGGCGTGCCGGACCCGGAGCACACCGGCGGCGTCGAGCGTGAACGTGGTCGCGAGCGTGAGCGTGTCCGACGTCGCGGTGACGAGTGCCGTCCCCGACCCGGAGGCCACCTCGACGTCGCGCCACCGCGGGACGAGCGGTTCGCCGTCGACGTGGCCGGCGATCCCGGGTCGCCCCTCCCAGCCGTCGCGCTCGGTCGGCAGCACGGTGAGCGGCCACGGGACGTCGAACCCGCTGGGCGTGACCGGTCGTCCGAGCGCGAGGAGCAGGTCCTCCGTGTCCCGGCCGTCCAGGTCCCCGACGTCGCGGCCCCAGTGCAGCACCTCGGGCAGTCCCTGCTCAGCCGTCACGAGCACGAGGGACACCCCGCCGCCGCGCAGGACGTGCAGCTCCCGCACCGACCGGCCGGGGTCGACGGGCACCGGTTCGTGGTCCAGGACGGTCACGATGCACGCTCCTCGCGGAGGACGCGGACGCGCCCGGCGGGCACCACCGTCTCCGGTCCGTGCACGGACCCGTCGAGCAGGTCGGTCCCGGCGGCCGACAGGCCGACGTCGCCGTCGGTGTGGTTCAGCAGGAACAGGAAGGCCGAGCCGTCGTCGCGGACGCGACGCACTGCCTCCAGGCCGGGAGGCGCGGTGACCGTCCGCGCGATCCCGCGCTCCTCGACGATGCGGTCCACGATCCGTCGGATGCTCTGGTCGGGCAGCCGTACCGACACGTACCAGGCGCCGCCGCCCACCGGGCGGCGGGTGACCGCCGGGGTGCCCGCGAGCGGTCCGTCGGTGTGCCGGAGCACGGTCTCCGCGTCATCGACGACGACGGACTCGGCCCAGTCGATCACCACCCCGCCGTCGTCGAGCGTCCGCGTCTCGCCGACCTGCAGGGGCGTGAACTCCTCGCTCCAGGCGCCCAGGACCTGACGGAACGCTCCCGGGTAGCCGCCGGAGCGGATCCGGGCGGTCTCGTCGGCGACCCCGGACAGGTAGGTCACGACCAGGGTGGCACCGCGCTCGACCACGGCGGCGAGCCGTGCCGCAGCAGCGTCGTCGACGATCAGCAGGGTGGGCAGGACGACGACGTCGTAGGCGTCCAGGTCGGCGTCGAGCGGGACCACGTCGGTGGTCACCTGGCGGTCGTGGAAGGCCCGGTGCCACGCGCGGACCTCGGTCGCGTACCGGAGCCCGCGGTGCGGCTTCAGCCCGGACTGCAGCGCCCAGCCGGACGCCTCGTCGACGACGATCGCCACCCGGGCCGCTTCGACGCGGCTGCCCTGCACGGGTCCGAGTGCCCGGAGTGCCCGCCCCAGCGCGAGGACCTCACGCCAGACCCGGGTGCGGGTCCCCGCGTGCGGGAGCATCGCGGAGTGGAACTGCTCCGCGCCGGCGGTCGAGGCACGCCACTGGAAGAAGAGGGCCCCGTCCGAGCCGTGGGCGACGTGGGCGAGCGCGTTCCGCACGAGCTCGCTCGGGTCCTTCGCGCGGTTCCGCTGCTGCCAGCTCGGCCCGCCCGTCGAGTGCTCCATGAGCAGCCACGAGCCACGGTCACGCGTCATGCCGCGCATCCGGTCGCCGGCCAGGGCGAGGTCCTGCTCACGCCGCGGGTCGTCGACGAGCGTGTAGTGGTCGTTCGCCGGGATCGCGACGTGTCGGGCCCACTCGGCGTAGTCCACGACCTGTGAGCCGGCACCCACCATGAAGTTGGTCGTCACGGGCACCGCCGAGTGCTGTTCGATCACGGCCGTCTCGGCGTCGAGGTGCCGGAGCAGCGCGTCCGAGGAGTACCGCTCGAAGTCGAGCGCCAGCCCGGGGTTCGGGGCGCCGCCCACGCCGCGCGGCGGAGACACCTCGTCGAAGCTGGTGTACGTGTGGCCCCAGAAGGCCGTGCCCCAGGCGCTGTTCGCGGCGTCGACGTCGCCGTATCGGTCGGCGAGCCAGTCGCGGAAGTCGGCGGCCGAGACCTCGCAGTAGCAGCGGGCGTTGCCGCCGCCGAGCTCGTTGCTGACGTGCCAGAGCCGGACGGCGGGGTGCTCGCCGTACCGCTCGGCGAGGGCGCCGACGATGCGGAGGGCGTGCTCCCGGAACGTCTCCGAGGCCGCGCACCACCCGAGGCGTCCGCCCGGGCGCTCACGGCGCTCGGTGGCGTCCACCGGCAGGATCTCGGGGTGTGCGGTGAGCAGCCAGTTCGGCGGCGCCGCGGTCGGGGTCGCCAGGTCCACCGCGATGCCGTTCTCGTGGAGCAGGTCGAGCACCTCGTCCAACCAGTCGAAGGTGAACACCCCCGGGGACCGCTCGAGCAGCGCCCACGAGAAGACCCCGACCGTGACCAGGTTCACCCCGGCCTCGCGCATCAGCCGGACGTCCTCGTGCCAGACCTCCCGCGGCCACTGCTCGGGGCTGTAGTCACCGCCGAAGGACAGTCCGTCGGTGGGCCAGGGAACGGTGGGGGCAGTGGGCACGACATCTCCTTCGATGGGTGGACCGCACAAGCCTCCCGGGTCTGCCAGGGTTTGTCAACGTCTGTAACTAACGCGGTGAGACGGGTGCGTCTGGGTCCGGGTCGGTCGACTCGGTCGGCTCGGTCGGAGTCGGCTTGCTCGGCTCGGTCGGCTCGGTCGGCTCAGTCGTCGAGGAGGCGTCGGATCGCCAGGACCGCACCGGCGCGCGCCCACTCGGAGAACTCGAACGGCTGGACCTCGATCGTGACCGGCTCGTCGTACGGCTTCAGGGCGGCCCGGAGTGACTCGTCGACCGCGGACCGCGCCAGGTCGTACACGGGCAGCCCGTCACCGGTCAGCACGATGGCCGACGGGTCGGCGATGAGCACCGCGCTCGCCAGGACCACGCCGAGCGCACGCCCGGCGTCCTCGAACGCGGCCAGTGCCCGGGCATCGCCGGAACGGGCGAGCTCGACCACCTGGTCGTACGACATCCCCGACCGCCCGGCGTTCCGGACGATCACCGGACTCGGCAGGAAGCTCGAGGTGCAGCCGGCGTGCCCCAACCCGCAGTCCGGGCCGCCGCCGAGCACCGCCAGGTGTCCGATCCGACCGAGCCGACCGTGCGCCCCGGTCGAGACCTGCCCGTTGGCGATCAACCCGAGGCCGATCCCCTCACCGACCGTCACGAGCACCATGGACCGACGACCGGCGCCGGCCCCCAGCCAGTGCTCCTTCGCCGTCAGCGCGTGCACGTCGTTCGCCGTGAACACGGTCAACCCGGACCGCTCCCCGACCAGCCCAGCGAACGGGACGTTCCGCCACCCGAGGAACTGCGACGCCGCCACGATCGACGCACCGTCCCGCTCGACGACGTCGCCCGGCAACGAGACCCCGATCGCGCAGACTGCCGGGTGCGCATCCCGGAGCCGGTCGGCCACCGCGGACACCTGGTCGGCGAGGTGGTCCGGCGCTGGCGACACGATCGCTTCCTCGTGCAGCGCCAGTACCCGTCCACCCAGGTCCGTCACTGCCGCGTACAGGCGATCCTTCGTCAGCTTGACGCCCAGGAACTCCCACACCCCCGTGCTGGCCTGCAGCAACTCCGAGGGACGCCCAGTGGCACCACGCACGTCCGTTCCGACCTCGACCACCAACCGGTGCGCCACGAGGATCCGCATCGCCCGGGTCAGGCTCGCCCGCGACAGACCGAGCGACCGTGCGATCTCGGCACGGGAGAGCACCCCGTGGATGAGGATCTCCCGCAGCGCCAGTCGGGAGCCCTCTGGCAGTGCCGGCCAGGCTTCGGTCATCGTTCCTCCGTCGTCGGCTGATCCTATTGCTCCCCCGCACTCCCTTGGGGACGCAGAAAACCCCTGACCAGTGCTGGTCAGGGGTTCCCTGGTGTTGCAACGTTGAGTCCGGCGGCGTCCTACTCTCCCACAAGGTCCCCCTTGCAGTACCATCGGCGCTGAGAGGCTTAGCTTCCGGGTTCGGAATGTGACCGGGCGTTTCCCTCTCGCTATGACCACCGGAACACCTTCGACATGATCCGTGACGGATCATGAAAGCTGTCCCGCGCGTCGGCGCGGTATTCAGTTTCATGTTCCCGATCGTCTGTCGGGAACCACAAAGTGGACGCGAGCCCCACACCCGGAAGTGTGGGAAATAATTGTGTTGTCAAGTCTTCGGCTTATTAGTACCGGTCAGCTCCACGGGTCGCTAGTCCCCGCTTCCACATCCGGCCTATCAACCCAGTAGTCTGCTGGGAGCCTCTCACACTCAAGGTGCATGGAAATCTCATCTCGAAGACGGCTTCCCGCTTAGATGCTTTCAGCGGTTATCCGGTCCGAACGTAGCTAATCAGCGGTGCCCTTGGCAGAACAACTGACACACCAGAGGTTCGTCCATCCCGGTCCTCTCGTACTAGGGATAGATCTTCTCAAATTTCCGACGCGCGCAGCGGATAGGGACCGAACTGTCTCACGACGTTCTAAACCCAGCTCGCGTACCGCTTTAATGGGCGAACAGCCCAACCCTTGGGACCTACTCCAGCCCCAGGATGCGACGAGCCGACATCGAGGTGCCAAACCATGCCGTCGATATGGACTCTTGGGCAAGATCAGCCTGTTATCCCCGAGGTACCTTTTATCCGTTGAGCGACAGCGCTTCCACAAGCCACTGCCGGATCACTAGTCCCGACTTTCGTCCCTGCTCGACCTGTCAGTCTCACAGTCAAGCTCCCTTGTGCACTTACACTCGCCACCTGATTGCCAACCAGGTTGAGGGAACCTTTGGGCGCCTCCGTTACTCTTTGGGAGGCAACCGCCCCAGTTAAACTACCCATCAGGCACTGTCCATGAACCCGATCAGGGTCCTACGTTAGACATCCAAAGTGACCAGAGTGGTATTTCAACAATGACTCCACGAACACTAGCGTGCCCGCTTCACAGTCTCCCACCTATCCTACACAAGCCACTCCGAACACCAATACCAAACTGTAGTAAAGGTCACGGGGTCTTTCCGTCCTGCTGCGCGTAACGAGCATCTTTACTCGTAGTGCAATTTCGCCGAGTTCGCGGTTGAGACAGCTGGGAAGTCGTTACGCCATTCGTGCAGGTCGGAACTTACCCGACAAGGAATTTCGCTACCTTAGGATGGTTATAGTTACCACCGCCGTTTACTGGGGCTTAAATTCAGAGCTTCACCCAAAGGCTAACCCCTCCTCTTAACCTTCCAGCACCGGGCAGGCGTCAGTCCGTATACATCGTCTTGCGACTTCGCACGGACCTGTGTTTTTAGTAAACAGTCGCTTCCCACTGGTCTCTGCGGCCTTCAACGCTCACGGAGCAAGTCCGGTCACGTGTCCGGCCCCCCTTCTCCCGAAGTTACGGGGGCATTTTGCCGAGTTCCTTAACCACGATTCTCTCGATCTCCTTGGTATTCTCTACCTGACCACCTGAGTCGGTTTCGGGTACGGGCGGCTGCAACCTCGCGTCGATGCTTTTCTCGGCAGCATAGGATCACTGATTTCCCCTTACGGGTACGCGTCGGATCTCAGGCGTACAGACGACGGATTTGCCTATCGTCAGCCCTACATCCTTACACCAGGTTCACCTTACGGATACCATCGCCTGGCTCAGCTACCTTCCTGCGTCACACCTGTTCATACGCTAACCGCACCAGCATGGGGTCGAGCGTTAGACCGGACCGCATCACCCCGAAGGGATCCGCTGATACCGGGTTAGGACTCTTAGCACCACTGGATTAGCTTGGGCGGTTGTTCGCCGGTACGGGAATATCAACCCGTTGTCCATCGACTACGCCTGTCGGCCTCGCCTTAGGTCCCGACTTACCCAGGGCGGATTAACCTGGCCCTGGAACCCTTGGTCTTTCGGAGGACGGGTTTCTCACCCGTCTTTCGCTACTCATGCCTGCATTCTCACTCGTGTAGCGTCCACGGCTGGATCACTCCGCCGCTTCACTCGCCACACGACGCTCTCCTACCACTCCGCACGACTGAACCACGAAGGCTTATCGAGTGTGCGAAATCTACAACTTCGGCGGTGTGCTTGAGCCCCGTTACATTGTCGGCGCGGAATCACTTGACCAGTGAGCTATTACGCACTCTTTCAAGGGTGGCTGCTTCTAAGCCAACCTCCTGGTTGTCTGTGCAACTCCACATCCTTTCCCACTTAGCACACGCTTAGGGGCCTTAGTTGGTAGTCTGGGTTGTTTCCCTCTCGACGATGAAGCTTATCCCCCACCGTCTCACTGCTGCGCTCTCACTCACCGGCATTCGGAGTTTGGCTGACGTCAGTAACCTGTTGAGGCCCATCGGCCATCCAGTAGCTCTACCTCCGGCGAGAAACACGCAACGCTGCACCTAAATGCATTTCGGAGAGAACCAGCTATCACGAAGTTTGATTGGCCTTTCACCCCTATCCACAGCTCATCCCCTCCATTTTCAACTGAAGTGGGTTCGGTCCTCCACGACGTCTTACCGTCGCTTCAACCTGGCCATGGATAGATCACTTCGCTTCGGGTCTAGGACATGCGACTGAATCGCCCTATTCAGACTCGCTTTCGCTACGGCTGCCCCACACGGGTTAACCTCGCCACATATCACTAACTCGCAGGCTCATTCTTCAAAAGGCACGCCGTCACCCCTACAAGGAGGCTCCGACGGTTTGTAAGCAAACGGTTTCAGGTACTATTTCACTCCCCTCCCGGGGTACTTTTCACCTTTCCCTCACGGTACTTGTCCGCTATCGGTCATCTGGGAGTATTTAGGCTTATCAGGTGGTCCTGACAGATTCACACGGGATTTCTCGGGCCCCGTGCTACTTGGGATACACATCCGGCCATAACACCATTTCGTCTACGGGGCTGGCACCCACTACGGCCCGGCTTTCAAACCGGTTCGACTATGATGCGCTGTAACCGCCCCAGTCCGGCAGAACTGAGCGACGTGTCCCACAACCCCGACCATGCAACGCCCGCCGGCTATCACACATGATCGGTTTAGCCTCATCCGCTTTCGCTCGCCACTACTCACGGAATCACATGTTGTTTTCTCTTCCTGTGGGTACTGAGATGTTTCACTTCCCCACGTTCCCTCTACCCGCCCTATATATTCAGGCGGGAGTCACCAGGTCACAAAAGCGCCCAGCGGGGTTTCCCCATTCGGAAATCCTCGGCTCACAGCTCGATTATCAGCTCCCCGAGGCTTATCGCAGATTTCTACGTCCTTCTTCGGCTCCAGATGCCAAGGCATCCACCGTTTGCTCTTAGAAACTTGACCACAAAGATTAAAATTGCGATCGACTCGAACAATCACCACACCCGAAGGCCTGGTCATCGTCACGAGCGATCTAAGATGCTCGCGTCCACTGTGTAGTTCTCAACATACGATCGGCACCACACTCCCCCGACACTCACGCATCAGCTTCATGCAGCCCACCGAAGAACCGTGACGGATCACTCCGCCGGCTCAACCCCCAACCCATCACAGGTCAGGAAGCCTGGTCCCTCAGGACCCAACAACGTGCACCAGCCACCCCGCTTCCCACCAACCCGTTCCCACCCGAACCCGAAAGCCCGAACGTACTGAGGTCGGCAGCTGCGCTGACGACTGCACTGTCAATGTTCCACCCATGAGCTACCGGCGAGAACGTTCGTCTCGATCCGGCGCCTGGACACCACTTCCGTGATGCCAGATGCTCCTTAGAAAGGAGGTGATCCAGCCGCACCTTCCGGTACGGCTACCTTGTTACGACTTAGTCCTAATCACCGATCCCACCTTCGACGGCTCCTTCCACAAGGGTTAGGCCACCGGCTTCGGGTGTTACCGACTTTCATGACTTGACGGGCGGTGTGTACAAGGCCCGGGAACGTATTCACCGCAGCGTTGCTGATCTGCGATTACTAGCGACTCCGACTTCATGAGGTCGAGTTGCAGACCTCAATCCGAACTGAGACCGGCTTTTTGGGATTCGCTCCACCTTACGGTATCGCAGCCCTTTGTACCGGCCATTGTAGCATGCGTGAAGCCCAAGACATAAGGGGCATGATGATTTGACGTCATCCCCACCTTCCTCCGAGTTGACCCCGGCAGTCTCCTATGAGTCCCCGCCATAACGCGCTGGCAACATAGAACGAGGGTTGCGCTCGTTGCGGGACTTAACCCAACATCTCACGACACGAGCTGACGACAACCATGCACCACCTGTACACCGACCACAAGGGGGCGACCATCTCTGGCCGTTTCCGGTGTATGTCAAGCCTTGGTAAGGTTCTTCGCGTTGCATCGAATTAATCCGCATGCTCCGCCGCTTGTGCGGGCCCCCGTCAATTCCTTTGAGTTTTAGCCTTGCGGCCGTACTCCCCAGGCGGGGCGCTTAATGCGTTAGCTACGACACAGAAACCGCGGAAAGGTCCCTACATCTAGCGCCCAACGTTTACGGCATGGACTACCAGGGTATCTAATCCTGTTCGCTCCCCATGCTTTCGCTCCTCAGCGTCAGTTACGGCCCAGAGATCTGCCTTCGCCATCGGTGTTCCTCCTGATATCTGCGCATTCCACCGCTACACCAGGAATTCCAATCTCCCCTACCGCACTCTAGTCTGCCCGTACCCACTGCAAGCCCGAGGTTGAGCCTCGGGATTTCACAGCAGACGCGACAAACCGCCTACGAGCTCTTTACGCCCAATAATTCCGGACAACGCTTGCACCCTACGTATTACCGCGGCTGCTGGCACGTAGTTAGCCGGTGCTTTTTCTGCAGGTACCGTCACTTTCGCTTCTTCCCTACTAAAAGAGGTTTACAACCCGAAGGCCGTCATCCCTCACGCGGCGTTGCTGCATCAGGCTTTCGCCCATTGTGCAATATTCCCCACTGCTGCCTCCCGTAGGAGTCTGGGCCGTGTCTCAGTCCCAGTGTGGCCGGTCACCCTCTCAGGCCGGCTACCCGTCGTCGCCTTGGTGAGCCATTACCTCACCAACAAGCTGATAGGCCGCGAGTCCATCCCCAACCAAAAAATCTTTCCACCACCAGACCATGCGGCCGGCAGTCATATCCAGTATTAGACGTCGTTTCCAACGCTTATCCCAGAGTCAGGGGCAGGTTACTCACGTGTTACTCACCCGTTCGCCACTAATCCACCCAGCAAGCTGGGCATCATCGTTCGACTTGCATGTGTTAAGCACGCCGCCAGCGTTCGTCCTGAGCCAGGATCAAACTCTCCGTAAAAAAATACAGACCCAACACCCGAAGGCATCAGACCGAGTTGAAACTGACTGTTGACTGTCTACTGACAATCTTCAATCCAAAAGGAATTGTCTCCGAACCCACCAACCAAAGCTGATGAGTCACGGGGTCAATAAATTGGCATTGACAATGTGCACGCTGTTGAGTTCTCAAGGACCAGACGCACTCCCCCGTCAACCCGTACGGGCGTCAGCAGAGAGGCTTAGGTTTCGTTGCCCGGGGAAGAACCGTGGCGGACAAGATCTCCGGGTCTGTGACCAGGTGACCGTCTCGGCCGTTCCGTTCTCCGCCTCAGCGGCAACGAGTGATTACTTTACGCAGAGGTGAACGGGAGCACCAACCCGCCCCACATCCCGGGCGTGTCGGCGGCCTGAGGCCCGGAAACACGGGGATCGGGCGACATCGTGAGCAGAAGACGTCGGGTCCGGTGCCGGCACCCGACGGTTTCTGCTCACGAAGCGGCCGGCACGCGGGCGCCGAGCACGCGGGCGGTGGGCACGCGCGACGGGCACCCGGGCGACCGGCACGCGGGCACCGGCACGCGGGCACCGGCACGCGGGCGGTCGGCACGCGCGGCGGGCACGCGGGCACCCGGCACCGGGCACGCGGGCACCCGGCACCGGGCACGCGGGCACCGGGCACGGGGCGCGACCCCGGGAACGACGAGAGGCACGGTGCGAACGCGCACCGTGCCTCCTGTCCGGACCGGACCAGCCGTCTACTCGGCCGCAGCCAACTGACCGCACGCCCCGTCGATCTCCTTGCCGCGGGTGTCGCGGAGGGTCGTCGGGATACCGGCGGCGTTGAGCCGACGGACGAACTCGTCCTGCACGTGCACCTCGGACGACGTCCAGACCGAGCCGGGCGTCGGGTTGAGCGGGATCGGGTTCACGTGCACCCACCCCTTGCCGCGCTTGTTGAGCTTCTCGGCGAGCAGGTCCGCCCGCCACGCGTGGTCGTTCATGTCCTTGATGAGGGCGTACTCGATCGAGACCCGGCGACCCGTCTTGACGAAGTAGTTGCGGGCGGCGTCGATCGCCTCGTCGGCCTTCCACTTCGAGTTCACCGGGATGAGTTCGTCGCGGAGCTCGTCGTCGGGCGCGTGCAGCGAGAGCGCGAAGGTGACCGGGATGTCCTCCTCCGCCAGCTTGTTGATCGCCGGCACGAGCCCCACCGTGGAGATCGTGATGCCGCGCGCACTCATCCCGAGCCCGTTCGGCTGCGGCGCCACCATGATCCGCACGGCGTCCATCACGCGCTTGTAGTTCGCCAGGGGCTCCCCCATGCCCATGAACACGATGTTCGTCACGCGCTCGGCGTCGACGCGGTCGTTGCCGCCCTTGCGTGGGTCGCCCCCGAGTTCGCCGGCGGCGATCGCGGCGTTGGCGCGGACGATCTGCTCGATGATCTCGGCGGTGGACATGTTCCGGGTGAGACCGGCCTGCCCGGTGGCGCAGAACGGGCAGTTCATCCCGCACCCGGCCTGGGACGAGACGCAGAGCGTGATGCGTCCGGGGTAGCGCATGAGCACCGACTCGACGAGCGCGCCGTCGTGGAGCTTCCAGAGGAACTTGATCGTGTCGCCCTTGTCCGTCGCGAGACGACGGGTCTCGGTCAGGAGCGGCGGGAGCATCCCGGCGACGAGTTCCTCGCGCTGGGCGGCCGGCAGGTCCGTCATCCGGTCCGGGTCGGACGTGTAGTGCGTGAAGTAGTGGGTCGCGAGCTGCTTGGCGCGGAAGCCCGGCAGCCCGAGGGCCTTCACGGCGGCCTCGCGCTCCGACACGGTCATGTCGGCGAGGTGCACGGGCGGCTTGCCGCGCTTCGGGGACGCGAACTGCAGCAACGGCCGGCCGTCGGACCCGGTGGCCTGCGTCCAGCCCTCGGTGCGTGGGCGCACCTGCGGACGAGCAGACTGCTGCTGTTCGAACGGGGTGCGGGTCTCGGAGGCCATCACTCCAGGATACGTGATGTCGTCAGGCGCCCGCGGGCAGGAGCCGGGCGAAGTGGTGCGCGGCCGAGTACATCGGCACGATGTCGACCGGGTCGCCGGGGTGCGGGGCCTGCAGCACGAGGCCGTCACCGAGGAAGATCCCGACGTGGTCCTCGTTGTCGTAGACCACCAGGTCCCCCGGCTTCGCCTCCGACTCCGGGATCGTCGTCGCTGCCGCGTCCTGCGTCGGCACGTAGTGCACGAGCGGGATGCCGACGGCCGCGTACGCCACCATCGTCAGGCCGGAGCAGTCGATGCCCGAGTGGCTCGCGCCGCCCTCGACGTACGGGTCGCCCATGTACTGCAGCGCGGTGGACACGATCGTCGCGCGGTCGCCGCCGGCCGAGAGCACCGCCGAGATGGCGTCCTCCGCCCGCTGGGTGCTCACGCCGAACTTCGTCACGATCGTCGGGTAGGACACGATCGTCGTCGTGGTGGTCATGCCGTCGGTCTGCACGACGGGGACCTGGACGTCCCGGGCGACGGTGTACCGCTGCGTCTCGACCTGCTGCGAGGTCGTCGTGCCGTGGTGCGCGTCGGTCGACGGTGTGGCCGCGTTCGCCGGCATCGCGAGCGTCAGGCTCGAGGTGACGGCGAGGGCCGGTGCCAGGAGGATCGCGGCGCGCTTGGCGTTCGCCGCGCGACGGACGTGTCGCGGGTCCACGGCGCGCTCGGCCTTGAGCGCGGCGGTCCGGCTCAGGACCGCCGACCCGGCGACGGCCGTCGAGGCCACCGGACGCGCCGGTGCGAGCGAGACCGTGCGGGCCGGCTTGGCGTGCTCGACGAACGTGGACCGGGCGACCGCGGGCCCGAACGCGGACCGCCGACCCCGGGGACGTCGCAGGTCGTCGTGCGGAGCGGGAGCACGGGTGGACGAGCTGGCGACTTCGGCGTCGGCCGCGGCGGGCAGTGCGTGGCGTCCCATGGTTCCTTCCGGGTCGGAGCGAGCCGACCCGAGCAGATGACGAGGTGACCCGGTTGGATAACGTATTGGTCACGAACCTGGACGCGGCTGGGCAGGTTCGGCGGGTTCCTGCGGTTCAGCACAGGATGCGGGCCGCCGCGGAGCCCGCCGGGACCGGGCTCGCGGCCGTGGATCCGACCTTCAGACGGCCGTGTGCCGCATGACGGCGGCGATCCGCGCCTCCCGGTCGGTGGCCAGGGCGTCCAGACGGGCGGCCAGCGCACGGATCGAGCCGTCCGCCTCCCTGTCCCCCGAGATGTCCCCCGGCAGCGGTGCCCCGGCCCGGACGGCCAGCGGCAGGACCCCGGCCCAGACGGCGTGGTCCTCGCCGTCGTCGATCGCCTCGCCGACGCCCGCCGCGCGGATCTTCACGCTCACCCGGTCGAGCGGGAGCTGGAGGACCTGGGTGGCGCGGACCTCCTTCGTTGTCATCTCGCGCACCTCGTCGCGGCGCCCCGGCATGAGGTGGTCGGCGACCTGCCACAGGGCCTCGGTCCGCTGGGCCTCCGGCACGACCGTGGCGTTGCCGACGACGACGGCGCTCCGGTAGTTCGCGGAGCTGTCGAACGTCGAACGGGCGAAGACCAGGCCGTCGACGTGGGTCACCGTCGCGGAGACCGGCACGCCTGCGGCCCCGGCGTCGAGGAAGAGTCCGCCGCCCGTCGAGCCGTGCAGCAGCAGGACCGGCCCGGCACCGAGGTCGCCGACGCCGCAGAGGAACGGCAGCACGAGCGGGTGGCCGCCGCGGACGAACCCGACGTGGGCGACGATCGCCTCGCGCAGGATCGCGTGCAGATCGGCGGGGTCGTGCGACTGGCGGTCGCGGAGGCGCCGGACCGTCATCGACGGGGTCGAGGCGGCGGTCGCGTCGTCGGTGCCGGCATCGGACTGGAGGCTCGTGGTGCGCATGCGGGCAACGCTAGGGTCGGAAGTGGTCCGGTTCGTGGACCAGATCGGCAGGAGTCGGGTGGACCAGTCCAGGGATCGGTCCGGGAAGACCGCCGGCGTGGTCGCGCGGGTGCGTGCGCTCGTGCAGGACGGCACGCTGACGGCCGGCGACGCGCTGCCGTCGACCCGGGTGCTCGCCGCGGAGCTCGGCGTCGCGCGCGGCACGGTCGTCGCCGCGTACGAGCAGCTCGACGGCGAGGGGTGGATCCGGACCCGGCAGGGGGCCGCTGCACGGGTGGCCGCGGGGGTCGGCGCGGCCGGACGTGCGTCGGTGCCGCACGGTCCCGGGGTCAGCAGTCCCGCGGTCCGCGGTCCGGCGCTTCACGGCCCCGCGTCCGCCGTCCCCGCCCCGTCCGTCTCCTCCCCGCCGGGCCGTCTGCTCGACGCCCGCCCCGGGACCCCCGCGGTCACCGCCATCGCGCCGAAGGACTGGCGGGCCGCCTGGCGTGCCGCCGCCGACGCACCGCTGCGGAACGCGCTCGCCGACCCCGCCGGGCTGCCGGAGCTCCGTGCGCAGGTCGCCGCACAACTCGGGCTGAGCCGGGGGTTCGCACCCGACGTGGACCGCGTGCTCGTGACCGGCGGCACCTCGGAAGCGCTGTCGCTCGTCGCCGAGGCGCTGCGGAACCACCTCGGGCGCACGCCGCGGATCGCCGTCGAGGACCCCGGGTACCGCTCCGGCCGCCGGGCGATGACGAGCGCCGGTGCCGACCTCGTCGGGGTCGTCGTGGACGAGGACGGCATCGACGTCGACGCCCTCGCCGCAGCGGGACCGGTCGACGCCGTCGTGGTGACCCCGACCCACCAGTACCCGCTCGGCTCGGTGATGCCGGTGGCTCGGCGGCACCGACTGCTCGCCTGGGCGGGCCGCACCGGGACGCTCGTGGTCGAGGACGACTACGACTCCGAGTTCCGGCACCGCGGCGCCCCCGTCCCGGCCCTCGCCGCGCTCGACACCGCCGGGGTCGTCCTGCACGTCGGCGGGTTCTCGAAGACGCTCGACCCGCGGGTGCGCTGCAGCTACGTCGTGCTCCCGTCCGGCCCGGTCTCCGGCGCCGTCACGGCCGCCCGCACGGCGCGCGGGCCCGTGGTCGCCGAGACCGTCCAGGTCGCGCTCGCGCACCTGCTGCGGACCGGTGCG